>CAJXLP010000003.1 GCA_913056275.1 uncultured Mycoplasmatota bacterium | reverse complement strand
TTAACTGGGATGAAGTGACGCGCCGGTTTACCGCTGCTTAAATATCTATAAGCCAAAAAAAATCTCAACCTACAGGTTGAGATTTTTTTTGGCTTCAAAAACGTGCCATAAGACCCCCGATGGGTCCAACAAATGAATCTGCAGGCCCCATCCATAATCTTTGGGATTTTGAAAACGCACGGGAGTATCTGGATGATTGGATTGATACATCTTTATACGCTCTATGAATGCATCCAGGGCGGGCACATGAATCGTCATCATCGTGTTTTCCGCCCAATCTTTCACATAGTAATCTTGTAAGATGATTGCCCCCTGTGTGGTATAAGTGGCCGATGCGGTGAGGGTATCACCATCTTTCGGTTCACTCACATCGAAGCCCAACGCTTGATAAAACGCACAGCTCTCTTGAAAATTCCGGCATGGAATAAAAGCTTCAATCATTACGCCTTCACTTGGTTAAGTAGGTAATAGACCGGGACTGAAAGGGCGATGACCCCAACGCCCACCAGAGAAAAGATCGGGTTTTGAATGAAGATGGCGACTAAGAGTAAAAGGGTAATGCCGATCGTCACAGCGGGAAGTACTGGATAAAACGGCACCGAGTAGCCCTCCACTTCTGGGTCTCTTTTTCGGTTGATAAAAATCGAGATAAAGACCAAGCTGTTAAAGACTAACCCGCCAAAGGCAACCAAACTGATGAGATCACTGATTTGAAATGGCAGTAAGATAAGCGCCATCACGGCGGAGAGAATTAATGCTTTCACTGGGGTTTGATATTTTTCATTCAACGTCGCGAGCGGTTTGAGTGCTTTAAAATCATCCGCCAAGGCAAAATACACCCGTGAAAAACTTAAGATGGACGCATTGAGTGAGCCTAAGATGGCGATGAAGATGGTGCCCATGATGATGTATGAGCCCCAGGATCCTACCAAGGCAAGTGTTGCAGGAATGCCGATGAATAAGAACCCACTGTCATAGGTACCTTGCAAGGTTGCTTGGTCGATCGATTGGAGAATCGAGGCTTGATAAAAAACATACAGTAATGTCACTCCGACTAAGGTTATCAGCAACGCACGTGGTAAATCACGGTGTGGATTTTCCATTTCTTCGGCCACCGTATTAAGATTCGTCCAGCCTTCATAGGCCCAAAAGGTAAATATGACCGCAAACCCTAAAAGGGACAGTCCTTCAAAAAAGCCGACGCCTCCTAAATCAAAACTTAAATCAAGCGGCTGAGTACCTAAAGTAAACCCTAAGACGATTAAGGTAACGATGGGAATAAATTTAACGACCATGATGATTTTTAAGAATAAGGTATTGAGTTTGACCCCAAACACATTCATCGTGGTCAAAAGAATGATCATCACCGCGGCCAATCCAATTTGCAGCGGCGTTGATAAACTGACAGACCCCTCGCTCACGGTCAGTAAGATGTTGTTGGTGACTTCACTGAAGGCGAGGCCAAGCACGGCAACCGACCCACTGGACGCGAGCACAAAATTAAAGAATCCAGCGCTGAATCCGACTACCGGGCCATACGCTTTTTTCAAATAGGCATAGTACCCACCGACGCGGGGATATTTGCTGCCAAGTTCGCCGTACATGAGAGCATATGAGAGGGTCAGTAATCCCCCAATGACCCATGCGAGTAAGGCAAATCCGTAACTATAATTAGTGGTGTCTAAGACGAGTGACCCCACAAAAAAGATGCCTGAGCCTACCATGATTCCCGTGAGGATGGACACGCCTCCGGTTAAGGTGATGGCTTTTTTAAATTGATTGGACATATAAACTCCTTATATTTTGTCAATGAACGGAGTTAGTTTACAATACAATCTACCCTCGCGCAACCCATATGATAAAAGTTATAATACAAGTCAAATAAAAAGACCGCATGAAGCGGTCTAAAAGATTTTAAAATTGTACGCGAACGGTCATTCTTTCGTCGTATTTAAACGTCAAGGATGCCGCGTGCAGTTTGAGCAGCTGGAGGGCAATCGCCAAGCCAAGCCCGTGCCCTTCATGGGTTTCATTGGGTTTGTAAAAGGGATCACCAAACCGGGCCAAGGTATCCGCTTCAATGGGAGTGTGCGGGTTTGTGAGCGTCACAGTCTGAGACGGCGCATCACAATGAATGGTGATGGCGCCATCTAAATCTGAGTGATCAAGCGTGTTTTTAATTAAGTTGCGAAAGACTTGGAGGAGTCTTTTTTCATCCCCATCAACGGTAAAATCATCCCCCGTTAAGGTCATCTCCCTCGCACTGAGAGGAGTGAGGGTCTTAATCACTGATTGGATGAGTGGCCGGATGGATAGTGGTGTTTTATGAACGGTGAAGCGGCCGGATTCCAACTGGGAAAGATCAATCAAATCATCGGTGAGATCGGACAGGCGTTCGATTTCTTCAAAAATCATTGTTTCATAGTCTTTTTTTGCATCCGGCACATGCTGATGGATGGATTCTGTGGCCGCCAAAATGATTGAAAGTGGTGTTTTAATCTCATGCGAAATCCGAGCCACGAAGGCTTTTTGCAAGCGGTCCAGTTCTTTTTCCTTGGCCAGTTCTTTTTCCAGATCAGTGAGTGTTTTTGAAAGTTTAAGAGCCATCGATTCTAAGGTGCGTGAAAGCTCTCCGATTTCATCACGTCTTGCCATCGGGGCGGTCAGTTTGAAATCAAGCGCGGCGAATGATTTTGCCATCTGATTAAGCTTTACCACAGGTTTCGTAAAGGATCGGGCAAATACATACGAAATGGGAACCACTAAGAGTACAGAAAGTCCCACGAGAATGAGGAAAAATTGATTGAGCAATACGATGTTGCTCACAAAGGGCGCAAAGGGCGTTTTCATCCGATAGATATAAGCCCCATCGACCCGGTAAACTTCCAAATATTCTTGGGGAGCCCCGGTCAATTGTTCGACCGAGTCTTCTTGGAAAATCCGGACCACATCTATGCTTCTCAAGGCCCCGTCGAAGGTTTCATCGTAAACTGGAGTGCCTTGGGCTGAATAAATCGAGATTTCACCCTCAAAGTTTTCACTGATACGTTCTAATTCTAAGGGGGTCTCCCCGCCTTTAAACGCGGCAATGATTTGGGTGATCTCACGTTCATCATCGGCCACGATTTGATTGAAATAAAGGGTCGGTGCTAAAAAACGCTGTGCGAGATACAGCACACCGACCAGTAAGGCCGTATAACCAATAAAATAAAAAAGTAGCCGTTTAAATAAGGTAGGTTTCACATCGCCACCTCACACAAATACCCCTGACCCCTCACTGTTTTGATGCCGTCAAAACCTGGAAGTTTTTGCCGGAGTCGTTTGATGTGGGTATCGACCGTTCTTAAATCGCCATAATAATCGTAGCCCCAGACCAAATTTAAGAGTTGTTCGCGAGTAAAGACTTGATTGGGCGACTGGAAAAAGACGCTTAAAAGTTTGTATTCCATCGGCGAGAGTTCTAAAAGCGTCTCGTCATAGTAAAACTGTTGTTTCAGCGGATGCCACGTGAAAGGCCCTTTGATCACAGGTTTTTCGGGGTAATTTCGTTTCAGTAATACATGGACGCGGGCGATTAATTCCTTCATAGAAAAAGGTTTTGTCATGTAATCATCGGCCCCGAGCTCAAATCCAAGAAGTTTGTCATCTTCTAAGGATTTGGCGGAGAGAATGATAACAGGGGTGTTGGATGTTTTAAATTCTTTTAAGAGCATGTAGCCACTTTTTCCGGGCAACATCAAATCCAAAACGACCAAATCCACGGATGCATCAAAACGCTCACTGGCGTCATTGCCAGTGTGCGCAGAAATCAGGGTGAAGGATTGTTCCACCAGCGCATCATGGATGAGCTGGTGCAGTTTAACGTCGTCTTCGACTAAGAGAATGGTAGCCATGAGTTTATTCTATCATTTTAGGAATGGTTTATTGCCAATGTGTCAAAGGGTTCATGGACTTGTCACAGAATTGTCACAAAGATTTCTTATACTACGAGTATCAAAAGCAATTGTGAAGGAGTTTACAATGAAAAAATGGTTGGCTGTAATGAGTTTACTTCTTGTGAGTACGCTCGCCGCATGCGCGAGTGATAATCCGCCCGCCGATCCTGGGGTGAACACCGCTTCTGGGCTTTCCCACGTGGAAAGTGTAGATGCACTCAAAACGATTGTGGAACCGTATCTGAATGAATACCGGAGTACCGATGGTTGGTTCTTTAGTACTCGGGTCTTTTCCACGATGGCGACCCCTGAAGTCGACATGGCGATGGACGCCCCCGAAGCTGAAGGTACTTCAACCGAAACGGGTGGCTCCTCAGAAACTAACGTCCAAATTGAAGGCGTGGATGAAGGCGACATCATTAAAACTGATGGCGAGCGGATTTACCGCATTCAAGGCAACACGCTCACCGTCATTGAGCTTTTAGGTGATGGCGCCATGGAAACCGTCCTCTCTCTCTCCATGGATTCAGAAAACGAAGAACCCTCGTATACGTATTATCAAGAACTGTATCTGACCGATCAATACATCGTGGCCACAGGCCAGCGTCAAATGATGTATTCGTTCATTGGCGATGCGATGTACCGGAGTCTTCCAGTCTTTGAATGGGGAAGTCCATTTTCCACTGTGACGATTATCGATAAGACCACCTTAGAAGTCGTCGATGTCTTTGATATCTCTGGATCGATCAATACCTCACGGATGATTGACGATCAACTGTATGTGATGAGTTATCATTCCATCTACTCTTTGGAAGACGATTTTAATCCGCTTCCTGTCTTCAAAGAAAACGGGGAAGAAATTACCCCCAATGTCCAAGATGTTAGTTACATTCCAGGCACTCCCTTGGAAAGTTTCACCATCATCACCCACATTGACCTCTCAGGTGAACCTGCTATGGACCATGAAATCCTTCTTGGGGCGATGAGTTGGGGTCAAGTGTATGTTGATTTAGATGGCATCTACTTCGCCTCCAGTCGCTATGAACTCAATGAGAGCACAAATGATTACAGCGTCTATGGTGAACTAATTTCGTATACCTTCAACGACGATAATTCATTATCTTTTGGCGGTGTAGGAGCGTACCAAGGCCACATCCAAAATCAATTTTGGATGGATGGTGATGACGAATTCTTCCGCATCGTTACCAGTGAAGGCTTCGGGGAAAGTGCCATCAACCGCCTCTACATCTTTGAACGCGTGGTGGGCGAAGACGGTCCCATTTTAACGCAAGCTGCCTTGATCGATGAAGGTTTAGGAAAACCTGGTGAGACCATTCGTTCCGCCCGGTTTAACGGCGACTTAGTGACCGTGGTGACCTTCGAACTCACCGATCCTTTATACACCATTGATCTCACTGATCCGTATAACCCGATTATCCGGGCCGGCCTAGAAATCACCGGATTTTCCACCTATCAACACCCGTGGAAAAACGACACCTTAATCGGCATTGGCTATGAAGCCGATGAAACCGGCCGCACCACCGGCATCAAACTCACCCTCTTTGATATTTCAGATCTTGACAATCCGGTCGAGATTGGACAGCCTCTGGTTTTACTCAATCAAGAAAATGCCTGGCAATATTCGGAAGCTTTGCACAATCACAAGGCCATTTTAATTGGTGAATCTTATGATTTTATTGGCTTTGCAATGGGCCGCTCAGGCTACACGGATGCGGGGTATTATTATTCCCAAGACTACCTCATTTTTGACATCGACCCCACCCGGGATGTCCCGATTCAAATCGATCAAGACTTTTCGCACAGAGATTTGATCGCACTCAGCAGTCCGAGTGATCCCACCCGGGAAGACACTGATTTCATCGAATCACGAATCTCTTCGTTGATTGAACGTGCCGTTTACAGCGATGATGTCTTATATGTGATTTCAAATCTTGGGGTTACAAGCCACGATTTAATGAATGACTATACGCCAATTGAGACATTGATTTTTGACTAAGTCCCGGTCATATAAAAAGCTTCCAACTCGGAAGCTTTTTTTCTTGTGGTAAGATAAACCCATGCGTATCTATACTCATTTACCCGCCCAATTTAATGAACGGATTGAAGGATTTGGCCCCGAATTTATGGCGATCTTTTTAAGTCTCTTATTGATTATCTTTATGCCTTTTATATGGTGGATTGAAGCGCTCATCGTCATCGGGACTTTTTACCTGTTTACCATCGGTTTAGTGTGGCTCACAAAAACCCAATCCATCGGCAAAAAAATGGCTAAAACAGAAATTTTAAAACTCGACAATACACCACCTGGTCTCGTCCGGGTGCACGCGCGAGAAATCATGAAATGGAGCCTCGGATTCTTAACGGCTGGAGGCTATTTCGTCATTGCGTTTATCGTGTTTAATACGCGGATGGACCGGCGCAGTCCGCACGATCTGGTGTGTGCGACAAAAGTTGTTTTGAAAGACGCTTTAATTACATAAAAATCCCCTCACCAAAGTTGATGAGGGGATTTTTTTTAGGGAGTCACAATGACAAATCGGCCGCGCCACACGCGCACCGTGATTTCTACCGGGCCGTCACTCAATTGATCATTTAAATCAGGCACCCGATTTCGAATGGCATTTAAGAGATTGGAAAAATTAAGTTCCACCCCATCATAAAATTGACGCCACTCACCGGTTTCATCGTAATAATCTTCGGTGCGTTCCATGTCATAGCGACCATAGATGTCATCCACGATTAAATACGGCACATCATTTTCGGGTCTTTCCACGGTCACACGCGTGACGGTCGCAATCTGCGCATCATCTAAGAGGGCATAGACGGTTTGTTGATTAAGAACGGGAAAAAACGAATCGCCGTCATCATACACGTCTGTTAATGGGGCATCAAGGAGAGACTCATCGACGTCGGTGAGTCCGACCAATCCGGGTTGGACATAATTAAATTGGGGGTCGCGCAGCGAATCTTCCGCCACATTCGCCACTCGGATGGTCACTTCGTGGCCCGAAAAATAGGTAATGAGCGGGATGATCGTAAGCGTAGAAAGTAACAGTAATAATCCAAAGAAACTAATGAGGATTTTTCCCAGTGCGGAGTGCCAAATGGTTTTAATGGGCTTCATCATCGACCTCCTCATGACGATACCGCTCGATGTAAATCCCCATGCCTAAGACGATGAAACCGCCTAGGATGAAAAAGAGCGAGCGGGGTAAGAATTCGTAAAAGGTATCAAAGTAAAACCGTAAGATAAAGGCTGAAATAATAATCAGCGGCGTGATTTGTTTTTTCGACACTAAGGTGAATAAATACACGGTAAAGGCGATGGAAAAAGGAATCGCATAAAATGACCCATTGTCAATAAACGTGAGATCTTCCCAAAGATTTCTGAAGGTTAAACTAAAGGCTGCTACCCCCGCGGTAGCAATTCCAATAAATTGAAAGATTTCAAAGTTGAGTTGGTGTTTGAAATTATAAAGAATTAAGCCTTCTCCTAAAAATATAAAGGAGATATAGATGGGGTCGAGATCAAAAAAATCAAAGGTGTAAAGAAGAAAGACTTGCGCTAAGAGCAAACTGCCAAAGGTGACGATTTTACGGAACCCAAAATAGTAGTTCCCCGCAAATAAGACACCGAGTAACGGAATCGCATAGGCAAATACATTCTCCTCAAAGCCTGTGACAAGGAACACAAAAGCTAAGACGTGCGCAAAGATGAATAAAATCACATCTTTGTAGACACTTGAGAGTAAGAGGGCTGCAAGTGCCCAAACAAAGTTTAAAACAAACGGGTCGAGATTAAAGTTGTAGGCCAAATCAATGAGAAATAGGCCAGCCCCAAATATCAGCACGGATAGATAGAGCAAAGCTTGCGAAGTAAGCGGCCGATCTTTTTCGGTGACGTAAGACGCGCCCATTGACAAACCGAGTGCAGTCACAATAATCACCACTTTAAACGGATTGGAAATCGCTTGCCAGTTCCCCGCAATGAATAAAATCACCCCAAGTCCGATTAAAATCGCCCCAAATGAGACTAGGACACGGATGAAATCAAGGCCTTTACGTACCTCAACTTGAGCGAGGACATCCTTTTTTTGCGTTGAGTCGATGATCGCTTTATCCTGCGCATCGGTTAATACGTCATCGAGTAAATCAAAGCTTCGTTTCGATACTTTTTGTCCCATCAGAATCCTCTTGGTTTATGACGTGGGTGATAAATGTTAAAATCTTCTCTTTGTGAAAGCTGGAAAGCCAGCGTCTTCCATAGCCATCGATCAAGCGATAATGATTGGAAAAATAATTTTGCTGCACTTTAAATCCGGGAATTTCATGCACCGTGCGCCAAAACATTTTGCCGCCCATCGTTTGATCTTTGGGGATGGTCACACTGTCAAAGACAATGCGGCGAATCACCTCATCGGGCGGACTTTTAAGTGCATCGTTCAACGTGGTGCTTTTAGAAAACAACATGCAAACGCTAATCACCACACTCCAAGACGCTCTGGCTCGCTCTTTCTCAATTTGGACGAGCGTTTTTTTAGTGATCCCAATCATTTTTGAGAACACGTCTTGGGTGATGTGGTATTCATTGCGCACCAGGCGAATTTTGTCTGATATGACTTGCGTTAAGTGGGGTTTTGTCATGGCTCACCTTCTAGTGTAATTTTACACTGAAATGGCCAAAAAAACAAATAAAAAAAGACCCTTCCTAAAGCGGAAAGGTCACTTGCGTCAATGCTTCAGAGCGTGTCCAAAGTTCATTTTGATTCTTTTTATCTAAGGCGTGGGGGTTGATTCGATCATTTTGCGTCAGATACCCGCGGTGCCCTTTTTCTTTCGGGCCTAATAATTCATCGGCGCGGACACTCGGATGAATGGCAGCGGCAATGGTGGGTAATGCACCGACTGACGCGGGTTGCGCAAATACACCAAAAATCGGCGACAACACACGGAACACAAAGACGCCTTCTTTACGCCCAAATAGTCCTGTTTTAGCAACACCAGGGTGCACGGTAATGGCTTGAATGGATTTATCTTTTAAGCGCGCATTTAGCGCATGGGTAAAGGTAATATTTGCAAGTTTTGACTGTGCGTAGGCTTTAAATGGTTTATAGCCGCCGTTTTCGTATTGTAAGTTCGAGAAATCAAATGATCCCATTAAGTGCGCTTGCGAAGACACATTCACAATGCGCGCTTTTAACGATAAGTGATCAAAAAGCTGCGCAGTCAGTGCGAAGTGACCCAAATGATTGACGCCCAGTTGACGCTCAAACCCGTCTTGGGTTTTGCCTTCTTTAACGGCCATAATGCCCGCGTTATTAATTAAGACATCCACCGATTCGACGTGTTTTTTGACGTCTTTAACAAACGCTTCGATGCTTTTCAAACTTGATAAATCAAGTGTCAACAGGGTCACTTTTGGCCGGTCTACCTCTTCTTCAATCCGGGCGAGTGCTTCATCACCACGAACCAGTGAGCGAACGCCCATAATGACGTGGGCCCCTTTTGTAGCCAAAAATTTTGCGGCTTCAAACCCAATTCCTGAGTTCGCCCCCGTAATAACGATGGTTTTGGGCACACTTTGCATATTTCTTAATTCTTCAATTGAAATCATATTTATCACCTGTCATTAGTGTATAAGATATTGATCAAATTCAAGTGGTGAATGCGTTTAAAGATTGGGTGCGGTATAATAATATAAATCCCTAATATTTCAAAAAGGAGTTTTGTATGTTGAATCTCACACGCCGTTTACACAACGACACGACCCTCCCTGTAATTGGACTTGGTACATGGCAAATGCCACCGGGAGAGGTCACATATCACGCAGTCAAAGATGCGCTCGAGGCTGGCTATATCCACATTGATACCGCCGCTGGTTACCAAAATGAAGAGGCCGTAGGGCGGGCCATTAAAGATTCGAAGATACCCCGGGAGTCCGTATTTGTGACCACCAAACTAGAAAGTCATGTAAAAACCTATCAAGGGGCCCTGGATGCGTTTGATGCGTCTTTAAAAGCACTGGATATGCCGTACGTTGATTTATACCTCATTCATGCCCCGTGGCCATGGTCTGATATCGGCTCGAACCATGATGCAGGCAACATCGAAGCCTGGAAAGCACTTGAAACCATTTACGCTTCAGGCCGAGCCAAAGCCATCGGTGTGAGCAACTTCTCACCGCGAGACATCGACAATATATTAACGGAAGCCACCGTAGTTCCACACGCCAATCAGATTGGCTTATTCGTGGGCAATCCGCAAACTGAAACAGTCGATTACTGTAGGGAGAAACAGATTCAAATTATTGCTTATTCACCGCTAGCCATTGGTTATGCCTTAGATGATCCACTCGTGACAGAGATGGCGCGCAAATACGCCGTAACGCCCGCCCAACTTTTGATTCGCTATACCATTGAGCGGGGGGCTGCGACGCTCCCTAAATCAACGCATGCGGCACGGATGAAAGAAAATGCAGCGGTGGATTTTTCCCTTCAAGATGCCGACATGCAGACGTTGAATCAATACGTCAATGACCCGAGAAAATTTAACTAGGAGAGTGTATGCGTTTAAAAATATTCGGTTTTATTATTGCGACTTATTTATTAATTCAAATCATTCCAAAACCACAAGCGGTCGAAGTGAATCCATTTAGAAGCCCCGATCAGCCGTTGATTGTCGCTCATGGCGGAGGAAACCAAGAATTTCCTGACAATACGTTAGAAGCATACTACAACAGCTACTCAGTCGATCCAAATTTCATGATAGAAACCGACGTTAATATGACCGCGGATGGTGTCATTATTTTATCGCATGACTTAACGCTCGACCGTAAAACCAATCTGCAAAACGCCTTAATCAGTGAGTTGAATTACACAGACCTTTTGGCGGATGAAGTTGATTTTGGGTTTTCTAATCCGATTGATGGACCAAACGGCTACAACGTCACGGGTGAATTTAACCGCTACACGAATTATGAAGGCGGTGAAGTGACACCGTTAGACGTCACGTATCCAGAGGGTGTTGAGGCAAGACATCCCGATAAATTTTTAGTCACCACACTGGAAGACCTCCTCATTCGTTTCCCTGAGAATTTAATGAGTATCGAAATAAAGCAGTCTGGTGAAATTGGCCTGCAAGCCCTTGAGCGCGTCCTTGAATTACTGGATGAATACGACGCATTAGACCAAACGGTCCTCGTCAGCTTTCACCGAGAGATTGTCGATCAGTTTGTCGCCTATCAAGAGGGGGATTATCCAGATCTTTACTACGCGCCTCAAGAAGATGGCGTTCGGTTGTTTTACATTATGACGCGGGCCACGTTTTCGCTTTTTTACTTGGAGTCTCCCGCTTTACTTGGGATTCCCATGGCGTCTGGCAATTTGGATTTAACGACCCGCCAACTGATCAACAACGCCCATCGCCATAACATTGCGATGCACTACTGGACGATTAATGATCCCGATGATATGCGCACACTCATTGAACGAGGGGCCGATGGCATCATGACCGACCGACCCACACTACTAAAATCTATACTCGATGAGATGACCGATTAGCGATCAGCAATTTGTATCGCAAACGAACTAATGAAATGGCTTTATCCAAGGGATTTTTATGAGTGTATCAATTGTATTACCCCACTGCAATCCCTATAATTAAAGGCACCACAAAAAAAGGAGAACAAGAATGAAAAAATTAGCATTAACGCTGATTACAATCGTCACTGTATTCACGTTGGCCGCCTGTGGAGGCGGTGAGGCACCTCTTCGTGTCGGCATGGACTTAAGATATCCTCCTTTTGAAACCGTCGATACCTCGAACAACCCAGAAGGCATCTCAGTTGATACCGCCCGCGCCTTCGGAGAATTTATTGGGCGTGAAGTCGAAATCGTCAACACGGAATTCGGCGGACTTATCCCGGCGATTCAATCCGGTGAAATTGACATCGCGATTGCCTCGATGAGTATTACAGAAGAGCGCGAACAAAGCGTGGACTTCTCAAATCCTTATTTCTATTTCAAGATCATTTCCTTAGTGAATCAAGACTTCGCCACAGCGAACGGTCTCACTGAAGATACGACCGTTGAAGAGCTCGTGGCTGTTGAAGATGCGCGCTATGTAGGAATTGCGAACCAAGTATCGTCGTCCATCCCCCGTGATCAATACGGGAAAGAAGTGAACGAAGCCACTGATTTAGGAACGGCCATTGAAGAAGTGGCTCAAGGGGGCGCTGACATTTTATTAATGAGTGCCAACCCTGTCGTCAATGGCTACAACGCAAACCCGGATGACACGATGATTGTCTGGGATGCATTTGTCTCATCCCCCATTGGTATGGCTGTGCAAACGGGCAACAGTGAACTCTTAGACCAAGCCAATGATTTTATCGCCACATTCAGTGAAGCCGGCGGCTTATACGAACAATTATCAGCCGACTGGGACCAAGTGATTTTAGACAACTTAGGCCGTTACGGACTCGAATTCTATATCAATGAATAAGCCTAAAAAAAATAAATCATTCCAAGTGAATGTGTTCCAAAATAGAATAGTTGCATATGCGCTCGCATTTGCAACTATTTTAGCGTTTATCACCTTTGTCATCGTTCGCCAAACCGGGACATTTAGCTTAGCGCTTTACCGGCCATACGTCACGCTCATTCGGAATGGATTAGTCAATACGATTGTCGTGTCGTTTGTTGCCTTGGTTTTAAGTTTGATTATCGGCTTTATCTTTTATTTGATGTCGATTTCTAAAATTCAATATTTTAGAGCGTTCACCGAAGTCTTTACAGAAATCATTTACGGAACTCCGTTGCTTGTTTTGATTGTCATATCCGCCTTCGTGATCGGTCCAGCGTTTAATAGCCTTGACCGAAATACGATGGGCTATATTGGCCTGATTACCTACATGACACCGTATATGAAAAACGTCTACAAGTCAGCCATTTCTTCGATTTCAGACGAGCAATATTTGGCCATGGACTTGTTTGGGTTTACGCCGTATCAACGCTATCGCTACATTATTATTCCGCAAGTTATCCGCGTGTTAATGCCACCGATGATGAATAACTTTTCGCAAATTGTGAAAGGGAGTGCCCTCTTAAACGTCATTGCGTATGGGGAACTCTTTTACTCGATTCGCGTCGCCCAGTCACAAAACTTTGCATTCATCGAGGGCTACATGCTGGTGTGGGTCTTGTACTTAGTGATCACGATTCCTCTTTCCCAGCTGACACGCTACATTGAAAGGCGGTGGAGTTTATGAAAATAGAACTCAATAAAATCTCCCATACGTATGATGTGGAAGTCTTACACGAACTTGAACTCGTCCTAACCGAATACAATGCAGTCGCCCTCATCGGCATGTCAGGGTCAGGCAAATCCACCCTCATTCGGTTGATGGCTGGGTTGGAAAAGCCCACGTCTGGCACTTTGAAGATTAATGATTGGGACGTGACCAATGATGCGGAATACAAAAAGCACATCGGATTTGTCTTTCAATCTCACAACCTGTTTCCCCATTTGTCGCTCAAACGCAACATTACACTGGTCTTAGAAAAAACCCGCAACATTCCACTCGATGAAGCCGAACAGATTGCCGAAGCAAATCTCCGGCTGCTCAAACTCGAAGATCAAATGGATAAGCTCCCGAAAAATGTATCGGGTGGGCAAGCTCAGCGGGCCTCCATTGCACGCGCCTTGTCAGTCAATCCAGACGTCATATTTCTCGATGAACCGACCTCTTCGCTCGATCCAATTCTCACCGATGAAGTGCTCATTGCCATTGAAGAACTCAGAGAACTCGGAAAAGATTTCGTCTTAGTCACCCACGTCATGAGTTTCGTGAGAAAGTTTGCCAATTACGTCGTCTTCATGCAAGAAGGCAACATCGTTGAACAAGGCACTCCAAAAATCTTAGATGCCCCAAAAACCGAACAGCTTAAAGACTTTATGAGTAAAGTGCATTAAAAAAGGATCCCCAGCGGGATCCTTTTTTAGTATGCACTATTAAATATAATGTGAATGATGATGAGGACTGCGGTTACTGGTCCAGCAATGCGGTGCGTAATGTATAATCCCCGGGACCCTTTTTGAAAGAATCCACCACCAGCAATGGCGGTCACTAGGATGCCGAGTATGGACACAGTCCCTGTAATTCTAAGGGCGCCCATCGACACAGCCAGGATCATGTGGACGATTGCAGTCAAGGCGGCAAGCGCACCAAACAGACGATGCTGAGACGCAAGAAATTGAACAACGCCATTCTTTACATACTTCTTAATCCCGTTCGTCGCGGCTAGGAAGAAAAAGACAGCGGTGACAATGCCAGTAATTGGTATAAGTGTATACATATACCCTCCTTAAGTCGTTAAGAATTTTTGGATAAATCCGTTAAATGCTTTATTTCCCGCCTCTGTATGGGGGAACACCGCGGCGTCTTCTAAGCTAGATACAAAGACTTGGGCGGCTTCTTGATAGACAAATTCTAACACATTTTTAGTGGGCGCGCTTTCCTTAAGCTCTAAGGCCCAGGGCTGCATCGATTTCGGGATGTTTTGAAGCGCTTCATCTCCCGTGATGAACCGAGTAATTTGTGGCAATTCCTCGTCTAACCGACCCGGTAAAATGCCTAAGCCCATCACTTCAATGAGCCCTAAGTTCTCTTTTTTTATGTGTTGGTGATTGGGGTGGGTGTGAAACACCCCATCGGGGTATTTTTCACTCGTCACATTGTTTCTTAAAGCAATGGTCATTTGGTACTCATCGCCGACTTTTCGGGCAATCGGAGTAATCGCATTATGCCGGACCCCTGTCTTTGCAATAATGCCGAGTGATTCATTGTGATAATTCCGCCAAATGTGTTCAAAACGATCAACCACGTTGACTAAGATGTCAGCATCTTTTGCTTTAAAACGGAGGACTGACAAGGGCCATAAAAGGTGTTCAATACTGACTGACCCATATTGGTAGGTTTCTAACACACGCGCGGCATCAATCGGAAAATCAGCATGACCGCCTTGGTAGTGTTCATGGGATAAAATGGATCCACCCACAATCGGTAACCCAGCGTTTGATCCTAAAAAATAATGGGGGAATTGATCGACAAAATCAAGCAAACGGCGATACGTTTTTTGGCTCAAATTCATCGGTACGTGATCACGGTAAATGACAATGGCATGCTCGTTGTAGTACACGTACGGAGAAAATTGAAAATAAAATGGTTCATCATTTAATCTGAGTTGGATGATCCGGTGATTTTTTCTCGGAGGTTTAAAGTCTTGGTTTAACCCGACGTACTCCTTACACAGCAAACACGGAGGATACGTCCCTTCTTCCGTTTGCGCGGCCTTGATGGCTTGCGGGTCTTTTTCAGGTTTGGCGAGATTGATGGTGGCCTGCAATTCACCGTACGCCGTTTTCACGGAAAAATGTTTATTTTTCTTTAAGCGGTCGGTTTTGATGTAATTGGAATTACGCGCTAAGTCATACAAATAATCCGTTGCGTCCTCTGGAGACTGTGCATAGTGTTCTTCGAATGTACGCTGTAATTCGGATGGTCTAGGCATTAAAGCATCCATAATCCGGGCTTCAAATCGGTCCCGGTCATGAATTGAATTGGACGCGATCAAGCCTTTTTCAGCGGCAAGATCTAAAAGCGGATCTAAAAAAACGCGGAGTGTTCGTTGGGTTGTTTTCGGCTTTTCATAGGTTTCTTTGGCAGGATTTTCTTCAAGCAATGCTAAAATCGCATTCGTCACATAGATGACGTCGCTTTTTTTAATCATGCCGTTATCAATCGCGTAGGCGACGAGTGCACTTACAGTTTGCATAAAAGCCTCCTTCATTTATTGTATCAAATTGGCTAGTAATTCCCTAACAAAAAAGCCACTAGGTCGTGGCTTCTAAAGGCGTGTTTTTACGGCTCATTGGGGGATTTTGGGTAGGTGCTTTCAACCGAGTAATGATGCGTGCTTTTTCAGCAGGATCTAACAGTTTGGCGTAGCGATTTAAAGGATGTAAGCTGCAATACAGGGAACACCCACCTAAGTGGGCGTGTTGGGTTTCTTTGGTCCCAAAGATTTGTGCGTTGCACTGGGGGTTGGCACAATTAAACATCCGATCACACGGGGCGTTCGTGTAGTGATCCTTAGATACGATGACGGGATCAACCTGATTGATTGGCATGCCGATTCGCTCATCAAACACATACATTGAGCCTTCCCAAAATTCTCCTTGAGTATCGGGGTGCGCCCCATAAGTTTGGATGCCACCGTTTAGTTGACCGACATCGTCATAGCCTTCTTTTTTTAACCAACCGGTAAATTTCTCACAGCGGACGCCTCCCGTACAATAGGCGACAATTTTTTTACCCGCTAATTTATCTTTGTTGGCGCGTACCCAGTCGGGAAGTTCACGGAAAGTCCGGATATCGGGTCTTAAGGCCCCTTTAAAATGCCCCATGTCATATTCGTAATCGTTACGCGCATCGATAATGACCGTGTTCGGATCATGAATTCGTTGATGAAACTCAACCGGGTCGATATGCCGCCCCGTAATCTCTCTCGGGTTGACGTCATCGGCTAACGATAGATTTACCAGTTCGTTTTTGTTTTTAACGATGATTTTTTTAAACGTATGCGCGGGGTGGGTACTTTCTTTAAATACGATGCCGTTAAAAAGTGGATCGTCACTTAAATACGTTTTGTATGCGTCAATGTTTGCATCTAGACCGGATACCGTGCCGTTAATGCCTTCCTCGGTCAAATATACGCGCCCTAAGATATGATGGGCGTCCATAAACCGTTTATGAGCCTCAATCTTGGCATCAACATCTTCAATGGGCGTATAAAAGTAATACAAAAGGACTTTGTACATGGCAGGCTCCTTTCAATGAGATAATTTATATTATAAGGTTGTATGCGAACTTTGCAAGTCATTTCGGGGGACGATTTCACAGAAACTTAACAGGTTTGAAACTGGGGCTTCACAACACTCATATATCCTATATTTGATTCGTTTTCTCGGATTCTCCTATTTTTGAAGGGCTCACCCCCTTCTTTTTTTTACTCGTTTTGCCAGAGACCGCTTACAATAAACCTGTAGGCTCTTTTCATCGCGAGGGTCAGGCCATTCGTTGCACACTTTAACACATGGTCTGTCTTGAAATCTCAGATAATCCCGCCTACACTTAAACGCATAAGGAGTCTTTCATGTATGCCATTATCGATTTAGGGTCCAATACGGCTCGATTAAACATTTATAAAGTGAAAAAACACATTTTGAAACTAAAAAGTTCACACAAAGAAACGGTGGGCCTTGCCGCCTATTTAGAAGACGAAGTGCTCAGTGATGAAGGCTTGCATGTCGCTATCCATACGGTTCAAAAGTTTCTCAACGAACTCAAAGGATCGCGCATTCAAAAAACCTATTTGATTGCGACCGCAACCATTCGTAAAGCTGCCAATAAAGACCAATTTATGAATGCGTTTCAATCAATCAAACATCTAGAAATGCATTTATTAAGTGGTTCTGAAGAAGCGACGTATGACTTTCATGCCGTCTTTTTAGACGCTCCCGAAAACGACGGGGTTGTTGTCGATATTGGCGGGGGATCGACGGAAATTGTGACGTATGAAAACGGCGAGATTCTCAGTGCAGATGCGATTCCGATTGGCTCTTTGTCCTCCTACATGGATCATGTTAAAAAACTGATTCCAGGGAAAAAAGCGCAACGTAAAATCAAAAAACAAGTAACCAAACATTTACTCGCGGCACAATTAAAAATGCCGAGCAAACAGCCGATGATTCACGGCGTGGGTGGCACAATGCGTGCGGCGCGTAAACTGATTGATCCTACACTTGATCCGTATGCGGCAGAGCCAGTAGCGCTAAGTCACGTGAAACCGTTAATTGCCCTCATTACCTCCAAAGAAAAGAATGCCTATTTAAAACTCATTCGAACCGTTCCGGAACGGATTCATACAATCGGGACAGGGCTTGTCATTCTCGATGCCATTCAAGAATTCTTTGCCGCTGAGCATATGCGTATCTTTACGCAAGGGGTCCGGGAAGGATTTATTGTGAAAAATTTAGAAAAGGACTTTCCTGAGCTTAAGCCTTTAACCTTAAAACTATGAATGTATATTTAAACCGGGATGTCTCGTGGCTCAAATTTAATCAACGCGTCTTAGACGAAGCGAAAAGACCCATCCATCCTCTGCTGGAACGGGCCTTATTTTTACGCATTGTCTCGTCGAACTTAAAAGAGTTCGCGATGATTCGCATTGGCTCGCTGAAAACCTTGTTGGATGTAGATCCCAATCATGTCGATTGGCGGTCAGGCTTGCCGTTAGGTGTGATCATCGATCAACTCAATGAAACGATGAATCGTCAACGGATTGATATGTTGCAAGCGGGGGAAGCCTTGCTGGAGACTTTGAGCGAAGAAGGCTATCACTTTGTCAAAGTGGAAAGTCTATCCGAATCAGACAAAGCAACGCTTATGGAACGCTTTTTCAAAGAGTATTTCACCTTATCTCACCGTATGAAAGTATCTTTATCTGAATTCATATTAACCGCCGCAAGTGACCGAACGTATCGCCTCATTAAAACGGCTAAAAGTACGTTTTACCAAATTGAATTCATTCAAGAACCCCCCTATGCGATGGCGTTAGATGATACACACTACGTGCGTGTTGATGATATTTTAACGACCTTATTTAATGAGACTTTCGATCAATACTTTACCATTCAATTCATTCGCAATGCAGACGTCTCAGATGCGGGAGAATTTGATGAAGCCGAAGACCTCCCCAAAGCCATCCGGAAACTACTCAAAAAGCGCACGACCCAAGAATTTTTACGCATCCATTTGAAAAGTGCGCACCGGGATGACATCTTGCCTTTTTTTAAGCGGCGGATGACACTTACTGGTGAAGCTTTGTATGCCGTGGATAATTTTGAATCGTGGGAAAACCTCCATAAATTTTTAAATCAAATGATTCCACGCAAACACTCCTCCTTACGCTTTCCCACGCACCAACCGACGTGGCCGGTGATGATGGATGAGAAGAAATCAATCATCAAACAAATCCTTAAAAATGATGTCTTATGGCACTATCCGTATGATTCGTTTGTGACCTTTGAGATGTTAATTTATGAAGGCGCCATGCAAAGCGATGTGGAAGAAATGTGGATTACCATCTACCGCCTGGCTGAACACTCCCACTTAGTCAATGTGTTAAAAATGGCCCGCAAAAACGGGAAAAAAGTGACGGTCGTCTTAGAGCTTCGAGCGCGGTTTGATGAGGGCAATAATTTATTTTATGCCCAAGAACTGGAAGCTGCGGGATGTAAGATTTTATACGGACCAAAAACGTATAAACTGCATGCGAAACTTTTCCTCATGACCTTCAAAGACGGGCGAACACTCACCCAAGTTGGCACCGGCAATTATCACGAAATCACGGCGCGTCGCTATACGGATTTTGCCTATTTAACTGCACATGCGGGCATCGGACACGATGCCAAACGCTTTTTTGACTCTTTAAAAGTCAAAAAAGAACTGCCCACATTTGATCATTTACTGGTGGCGCCTAATCACTTAAAAACCCAACTTTTAGCGCTGATTGACCGCGAAAGAAAAAAGAAAGACAAAGGCTATATCGCCTTTAAAATCAATGCGATGACCGATAAAGACATCATGGATGCCCTCGTAAAAGCGTCCCAAGCGGGCGTGAAGATTCACGCCATCATCCGCTCGATTCAATGTTTAAAACCTGAACTCAAAGGTTACACGGATCATTTCAAAGTGCATGCGATTGTCGGACGATTTTTAGAACATTCGAGAGTTTATTTCTTTGGGAAGAAAAATCCGAATATATATCTAGGTTCATCCGACCTCATGAGTCGAAATCTTACCCGTCGCCACGAAATTTTATGTCCCGTCTATGATCCATTAGTCAAGGAAAGACTGACGCACATCTTTGAAAAGTCTTGGGAAGATACGAAACATACAAGTGAAATCAATCAGGAAGGCGACCATATTATGGTGTCCCAAAAAAACTCCGATTTTAGTGTGCATCAATACTTTTTACATCTCGCTAAAAAAGAAAAGGACTACGTATGACAGATACTTCATGGCTTAAGAAGACCCACATCGCCCATCGAGGGTTGCACGATGACTCGCGGCCTGAAAACAGCATGGCCGCCTTTGTGGCCGCACTCACCCACGGGTTCGCCATCGAATGTGATGTGCAAGCATCTTTAGAGGGCATCCCCGTTGTTTTTCATGATGCTCATTTAGCTCGCATGACCGGCGAAGATGCATTCGTCTACCAGCGTGAACTTCAGACACTCAAAACCTATACGCTCGCCGATTCAACGGAGACGATTGCGTCACTCGAAGACGTTTTACAGTTCGTTGATGGGCGGGTGCCATTGCTCATTGAAATAAAAGCAGATTCACCCGTTGTCAGTTTGACCAACGCGGTCATTACCTTACTTAAAGACTACTCCGGGGAGGTCGCCATTCACTCATTCTCACCCGCCATCGTGCGCCACTTAAAGAAAAAAGCCCCGGCAATATTAAGGGGCCAAATTAGTTCGCAGTTTGCTAATAACACGCATTTATCATCGTTTAAAAAGTTTTATTTAAGTCGAATGTTACTCAATCCATGGACGCAGCCTGATTTTGTGACATACGACATATCAGCCCTACCCAATCCAACCGTGGATCGTTTTAAAAAAAGCAAAAAGCCAATCATCGGGTATACAGCCAAAACTCAGGCCGACTACACCAACGCGTTAACGCGGGTGGATAACGTCGTCTTTGAAGGCTTTTTACCCGAGGTCTAACCGGCCCTTAAACTGATAGACTAGAAAAAATAATAAGCCAAAAATACCGAGTGGAACGATGGCCGGCAAGTCATTGGCAATGCTTCCAAATACGGTATATATCAAAATGAGATTAAATCCAACAAGCATTGCGTACGATGTTGCAAGCATCATAGTAAATCGTTTAAAGCCCTGCGCTTTCACGAGGGTAATCCGCAACGGATACGTATAAATAAACGGAAGCCCTAAGGCAATCACGTGTTGCCATGGGGCTTTTTTTTCACTCCAAGCAAGCAAGGCTTGAAGTTTCTTTTGCGTGCGAAGCCATGGGTCAATCCATTCGATAAACCGGTGAAATATGAGGTAGTACAGCATGATGCCAATCAAGTTGGCTCCCCACATGATGAGGCTGCCGAGAATGATTGAATCAAATACACCGATCAAGAGGGTTTGAATGGCGATGCTTAACGGGCCGCCAATCAATGGATGAATCATGCTTAATACAATCAAAAAACCCCCCGCTAAATAGGGGGCGCTTTGAAGCAGTTCAATGATAACTATCCATCGCTCATTCATCAATTTTATAGCGACTAAAGGTCGCAGTCTTAAGGCCAATTACGAAGAGTGCAATGGCGTAAGTAAAGCCAATCCAGCCAATATCTGGCCAGGCGTTAAAAAACGGGCGGTTCGTATGTATGATGTAAAAGTATTCGCCTTCACCGACGAGATAGTTAAATCCCCATATGGCAAACAAGGCAACCAGCCACAGTGCGGCGGTCGTGCGAAAATCACGCCAGGTGGGACGGTATTGTTTGACAAATACCACGTACAACCAGGTCACGATAATTAACACATGCGTGAACTGCGCGGTATACCCAATAATATGGGTGTATAGCGGATGCACGTTCGCGGGATAGGCAATCGCGACGACGCCAAAGGCTCCAAGATAAAAGAGCATGGGGAAGACCCGCTCATCGTTCGTCCAAAAATAATAGAGACTCGCGATGCTCGCAATCCGGCACACGTGCAGCGGTAACCCAGATTCTAAAAACGAATCCGTAAAGATGATCGACCACGTATAAAAGACAATGACGGTTATGGTATTGACCCATTTTAACAGCGCGTGAAACTTTGCATCATTTGCTTTAATGGTATCGAGATATATGAAGAATAAGACGCTGGCACTCACACCAAACGCGATATAGCCTAAATGCGGTAAGGTAAAAGGTTGAACCCGTGGAACGTTATCAAGAAAAAAGGTCATGGTAGAATCCCCTTTTTAAGTTTTGTATATTCTACCATACGTATTTACATTTTATGTTAAATTTTGATTAAAATTAACGTTTAAACGCGTTTAAACGGACGATACTCACCGCTAAGAATAAAAGGGTAAGACCAGCTAGATATAAGGCGATGGCGCCTTGTGAAAAGGTCGTGCCAAACCATTCCATGACGACCCCATAATTTTCGCTGTATGTTTCTTTGACCACTGCAGGAGCACCCTTAAATACATCATCGAGCGCAGGTTCCATAATCAACGCTCTCAGGCCCACGACAATGTGCGCAGCAGGATTGAATTTAAAGATGTTTGCGACAGTTTCGGAAAAGGCGGCAAACGGAACATAGATACCCGCTAAAAATCCGATGAGTGTGCCGATGATTGAATTAATGGCATTCACACTGGCCGTACTTGTGACAAACGAGATGATGAAAAACGATAACGCACCGAGGGTCAGATTGGCAAGCATTATCCAACCGAATACGTAAAGATGAGACGTGAGCGACAACCATGCTCCACCACTGCCAAAGACAATCGCCATTTCACCAAGAAAAAAGGCGAGTGTCGTCATACCGACGCCGATCAAGATCGCACTCAGTAAATAGCCAAAGACAATGCTTGATCGTTTAATGGGAGCCACTAAAAAGTCGTCAAACACTTTTTTTTCTAAATCGATGACCATGTTGGAAAGAATACTTAAGGGAACCGTAAACGAAGATACCGTTAAAAGCCCTGCAATTAACCAACTATTGACAAGCCAACCCACTCCGTCAATGTCACCGACGGCATCTTGCACCGCTTGAGCTTGAAAGGTGCCTAAAAATAAGGCGTATACCCCCACTAAAATAAACACCGATAAAAAAGAAAAAAAGACACTTGAAGGATCATACACATAATTGAGTATGTTGCGTTTTACAATCGTGAACGTTGCTCTCATTCGGCTAGGTCCCTCCCGGTGAGATTTAAAAATACGTCATCCATCGATCCTTGAATCACTTCGTAATACGCGAGTTCTGCGGCTAAGTCGTTTAATATGGGTAGCGCATCTAAAGATGATATAGGGATGATGAATTGCCCGTTTTTTTCAGTGAATGAAATGGCGTTTTTGCTTAAATAGGGCCGGATGGCGGTTTTTTTACCGGTCAGTTTAAGCACGTCGTTGGAATAGGCTTGTTTGAGTTCACTGGGCGTCCCTTGGGCAATGATTTTGCCTTGGTCAATCACCGCAACGTGTGACGCTTGCGCGGCTTCTTCCATATAGTGGGTAGTCAGAAATAGAGTCATATTCTTTTCTCTTAATGTGTCGATGTACGCCCACACTTCTTCTCGTGTTTTTGGATCAAGTCCGGTCGTTGGTTCATCGAGGATTAGTAAATTCGGTTCGTTGATTAAGGCTCTTGCAATGTCGGCTCTGCGGCGTTGACCGCCGGAACATTGGCCGTATTTTTGATCGATAAAGGAAGTCATTGACAGTTCCACTTCTAAACGATCAATGCGTCGCTTTAGTTCGTGGTTGGACACTCCATAAAACCGGCCACGGATCTGTAAGTTTTCTTTGATGGATAGTCGGTCATCCAACATGTTTGTTTGAAACACGATGCCGATATCACGGCGAATCAGATCGTCATCCTCACCGAGCGTATGCCCATTTAAAATAACGTCGCCGTCATCTTTCGATAACAACGTCGATAAAATGTTGATGGTCGTACTTTTCCCAGCCCCATTCGGTCCTAGAAACGCAAAGAATGCTTGCTTTTCAACCGTGAAGCTGACGCCTTTGACCGCGGCCAGTTTTCCGTAGTTTTTACGAAGATCTTTGACTTCTAAATAGGCCATTTATAACTCCTTTAATTGCGCTTCATACCAGGCGATATCATGGGTAACTTGCGAGATACCAAACCGCAAGGTTGCATAGGGAAATTCACCCATCACAGCCTGATAATTGGCTTTGATTTCACCGTAGTGATTCAAGGTGGTATAAAGATGCTGAATGTACGCTTGAACGAGTTCTTTTCGTTTCGCCGGGTCGATAAAGCCAAAAAAGTATTCGCGTAAAAGAAATGGTTCATTCGGATGCAGCGGAGACATTAACCATGTCTTCAGCGTTTGAATGCCCGCCGGTGTAGTTTCATACACCGTCTTCGTATTACTCGATTGATTAACTACCCGGATGTCGTGTGACGCGTGCAATTTTTTTAGTGTCGGATAAATATTACCAAAGCTTGGCCGCACAAAATTAGAGACAGAGAGTTCCATCCGTTTTTTTAACGCATAGCCACTCATTGCCTCTTGCGCAAGCAATCCTAAAATGATAACGGTAATTCGATCATTTGATTTCATCATTTCCTCACACCGTTAATATATCAACTTGATATACTAAAGTCAACGCCATTTAAAAGTTCTCTCGAATCGGCCTACCCGATTATTGAAAGTTTTGATAAAATAGGTGTGCTGCCGAAGTAGCTCAGCTGGTAGAGCAACTGTCTCGTAATCAGTAGGTCGCAGGTTCGAGTCCTGTTTTCGGCACCATCTTGCCAATCAAAAAGCCATCCTTAGGGATGGCTTTTTAAGTGAATGTTAGTGGGTGCTTGCTTAAGTATTCTTCGATTTTTTGGCGCGTGTAGTCTTTATCAACTGGGACATCTAAATACTCGTAAAACGTATTGCGGACGCGTATACATTTTAAATAATGGATGGGTGTTTTGTAGGTTTGTTCATACCCTAGTTTGTACAAATTGAGTTGCAGTTTTAAATGGTCTTCCGCGATGTGCAAGGTGCGCTTGACATCGGCAATCCCAACACCCGTCATGATGGGAGATTTAACGACCATGTCAAAGCGGCCCGCCGCAAAGGGAATGCCAAAGTGTGAAATCACCACCATTTTTTCATTTTCGATGACTTGAAAACTATGTTGGCGTTTGACGTTTAAATAGGACTGCAGTTCTTTTGAAGGGCGCTTTAATCCCAAGGTTTCGTACTGTTCGATCATGTCGTGCAGTTCAGTCCCTCGTTCAGCCGCCTTTTGTAAAATGACGGGATCGACTTTTTTATATCGTTTGGGCAAAACTTCATCGATCAATTGTGTGACACTCACAACAGGAATCCCGTCCACTTTATATTGATGCGTTACCGCATCAAATTCGACGACGTAATCGGCCACATTTTGAATTTCCATGATGCCTCCTCTTCATGTCTCTCACGCATTATATCACTCTCTTGGGTTCACTGTTCAGGGAGTGCTATAATACGCCTAGACCCCGATAAAAGGAGATTATAATGCCGCATACACGAGACAAAGATTCATTCATCAAAGACGATTATCTCGATACGGGACTAAGCTCACAAGAAGTCACAGAAAGCTTACACGCACATGGCAAGAATGTCTTAGAAGGTACGCCACAAAAAACCATTCTCGCCATGATTTGGAGTGAACTTAAACAATTTTTAAACGTTTTATTAATCGTTGCGGCCATTGTCTCAATTCTGGCCAGTGGGCATTTAACTGATGGCCTCTTTATAATGGCCATTGTTATTTTGAATATGACGCTTGCCATTGTCCAAGAACGTAAAGCATCGAATGCAATTGACGCCTTAAAAAACTTGTCCAAACCCCATGCCAAAGTCATTCGTAGTGGTGAAACCATGGTCATTGAGATTGAAGATCTCGTGGTTGGGGATTTAGTCCTATTAGAAGCGGGCGATTTTGTGCCAGCGGACTTACGACTATTAGAGACGGTAAATTTAAAAATTGACGAGAGTGCACTGACTGGAGAAAGTGTCTCCGTAGATAAAGACGCAAACGCCGTTCTTTCAGAGGATACGGCGCTCGGCGACCGGGTGAACATGGGCTATTCTGGCACCATCGTTACGTTAGGGCGCGGCCTTGGTCAAGTCGTGAGTGTCGGCATGAGTACGGAAATGGGAGGCATTGCAAAACTCTTGAGTGCGGTCGATGATGCCTTAACCCCTCTGCAAGAAAAGATTGAACGACTGGGGAAACTTTTAGGGACGATTTCACTCGTCGCAGTTGGGCTGGTGTTCATTGCTGGAATCATATACGGATTTGATATTGCGGACATTTTTATTATCAGTGTCTCGCTCGCAGTCGCCGCCATTCCCGAAGGACTCCCCACCGTGATTACCGTCGTCTTAGCGATTGGGATGCGGAAGATGGCACAAAAAAATGCCATCGTTAAATCGCTTGCAGCTGTCGAAACGTTAGGCAGTGTAACGGTCATTTCAACCGATAAAACAGGCACCCTCACGCAAAATAAAATGGTCGTCACAGATGTGTATGACGGTTCTGAAGAGATTCAAGTATCCGGCAATGGGTATGAATTTTCTGGCACCTTAGAAACGACGAATGATAATACACAGTGGATCGCCCAGATTGCCGCGCTTTGTAATGATGCCCAGTTTACCAATGATAAAGAAATTGGTGACCCTACAGAACTCGCCTTAGTCACTTTGGCGCATAAGCACGGGCTCAAACATCAAGCCTTAAGAAAAGCCTACCCAAGAAGTCTTGAAGCGCCCTTTGATAGTGATCGTAAACGAATGAGCACCGCCCACATATTAGACGGGCAGACCATTATGTTTACCAAAGGCGCACCCGATAGTATGTTAGAATGCGCCACATATTTCTTAAAAGACGGTGAAGAAATCCCCTTAACGGATGCCTTGAAAGATGAGATATTAGCGGTCAATGACACGTACGCAAAACGGGCTTTAAGAGTGTTAGGCTACGCCTATAAAAAAATTGAAGACCCCAAAGCTTTGATTGATGAAGAACATGATATGGTCTTTGTCGGACTCACGGGTATGATGGATCCTCCGCGCGATGAAGTCAAAGATGCGATTAAGCTTTGTGAAGTGGCCGGCATTCGCGTGGTTATGATCACGGGCGATCACCCCGTGACCGCACAGGCCATTGCTCAGGAACTTGGTATGGGGCATGAACAAACTCCAGTCACCGGCAAAATGCTGGATGAGATGACCGATGCTGCGTTGCAAAAGGCCGTGCAAACCACGCGCGTCTTCGCCCGCGTCTCACCGCACCATAAAGTACAGATTGTGAACGCTCTAAGAGCGGCTGGGGAGGTCACTTCGATGACGGGCGATGGTGTGAATGATGCACCCGCCTTAAAAGGGGCTGACATCGGTGTATCGATGGGGATTACCGGCACGGATGTATCGCAAGAAGCGAGTGATATCGTGTTAATGGACGATAACTTTACGACCATTGTCGAGGCGGTCGAAGAAGGCCGGGTGATCTACGCGAACATTCGCAAGTTTGTGGCCTACTTAGTCAGTTGCAACGTCGGCGAAGTGTTACTCATATTCATCGCCATGATATTAGGGTGGGGATCACCTTTACTGGCGATTCAAATCCTCTGGGTGAACTTAGTGACCGATAGTTTCCCAGCGTTTGCACTCGGCTTAGAACCGAAAGAATACGATGTTATGAAGCAAGCTCCCACCGATAAAGATGCGCCAATTGTCGACCGGAAAATGGGGGTTACGATTGCCTTACAAAGTCTCTTTTTGGCCATTGCAGTACTCACCAGCTTTTATCTCGGATGGCAAGTATTTTCCGTGCAGTCCATGCAAGTCGGCCAAACTTTTGCATTTGCGACCATCATTGTCGGAGAACTCTTACGGATGTTTAGTGCCCGCTCAGAAACAAAAACCATTTTTGAACTTCAGTTTTTCTCCAATAACTATGTCACGGGATCTTTCATTTTAGGCATCTTACTTCTCTTAGTCGTACTGTATGTGCCTGGTGTTAATACATTGTTTGGGACCAACGTCGTCTATTCATTTGAAGGGATGATGATTGCGATGAGTTTAGGCATCTTACCGCTCATTGGCGGTGAGCTTTCAAAAGTCATTAAGCGCAAAATAAAAGCCGCGATTTAGCGGCTATTTATTTGCCAAGATATCTTCAGACACATACCGCGCAATGGCGGGGGCAGCGGTCACGCCTGGTGAGTCAATGCCAGCGACGTGGATGAAGTTGGGATATTCTTTCGAGCGTTTGATGTAAAAGTCATGATAATCAATCGTCGCGCGAATGCCAACATACGTATCAATGACATATTCCATAGGAATCGATTTCACGAGATCTTCAACCCCAGATTGGACCGACTGTAACCCGGATTCTGTGACGGTATCATCCGTGAGTGAATCTTGCAGGGTGGAGGTTGGGCCTAAGCGTATCGTGCCATTCGGTTGGGGAATGACCAAAATGCCTTTCGTAATTTTGTTGGGCATTGGGAACAAGGTTTTTTCAATCCAGCCTCTAGCTTTTGGGCTTAGGACATAATATTCTCCACGATGCGGTAAAGTTTTATACGGCACATCCTTTTCAATTAGCTGAGCAATTTTCTCCGCATACACACCCGCCGCATTAATCACGTGTTTGGCAATGTATGTGGCTTTCGATGTTGTGACTTTAAACCCATCATCGACGGCTTCAATCGCTGTGACAGTCTCTTCGTAATGAAACTTACACCCTTCACCAGTGGCGGCTTTTTCTAATGTTTTAGAGAGTTCATAGGTATCTGCCGTCATCGCAGTGGGTAAATCAAGCCCCCCTTTGATGTCGTCTTTTAAGTTAGGTTCCGCAATCATCATAGCGGCACCACTCAATAACTTTGCCTCCGTGATGCCACGGGCTTTGGCCGATGCGAGGTATTCTTTTGCATGGTCCATTTCTTCGTCAGTTTTGGCGATTAAATATGCGCCGTTTTTTAATACAGACACACCTAATTTTTCTGCATTATCATGGTAATACCGATTACCCTCCATCGCAAAACGTGCTTTTAATTCCCCTTTATCCGGTGTAATTAACACCGGCGAATGCACCAAGGCACTGTTGTGGGTCGTTTGAATTTGTGAGAGGTCTGCCTCTTTTTCAATGAGACGCGTCGATCCTTTGGGTGCGAGCTCATGGGCCACAAAGGTTCCAATGACACCGCCCCCGATGATTAAGTAATCGTCCATACATTCCTCCTAGAAATAGAAAAAGTGCGCAAGATAAAAACCAATGGCTTCCTTGCGCACTCTTTGTCTGGCGGTTAAATTACTTTTATTTTAGCCTTTTTCCCTCATACTTTCAAGGGTTACTCGCTGGATTGTGGCAAAATCAGATTCAGCGTTATACCAACCATCGCAGCCAATGCCATCCCGGAAAGGCTAGTCGCATCATTGATCACAAAGTTCGCACCACCGAGCCCAATCACTAACATGGTCGAGACGATGACGATATTCCGCATTTCCTTGAGATCGACGTTGCCTTCGATCATGACTTTCAAGCCATTCCCCGCGATCAATCCAAATAACAAGATGAGCACCCCACCCATGACGGGCAAAGGAATGGTTGCGATGAGGCCGGTGAAGGCATTGACAAAACTCATGACAATGGCCATGATAGCGGCGGTCCCAACCACCCATACGCTGGCCACACGGGTCATTCCAATGACGCCGGTATTTTCTCCGTATGTCGTATTGGCGGGTCCTCCGAACATGCCACTGACAAACGTGGCGATGCCATCGCCAAGGAGTGTTTTATCAAGGCCCGGGTCGGTTAAGAAATCTTCACCCGTAATCGCGCCCAAGACTTTATGATCGCCGATGTGTTCGGCAATCGTTACCAGTGCTAAAGGTGCAAAAATTAAGACCGCCCCAAAATTTAACGTATAGGTGCCGATAATTTGAAAATCAGGAAGGCCAAACACAGCAGCCCCTGAGAGTCCTGAAAAATCGACATAGCCAACTACCAAGGCAAACACATATCCGACAACAATGCCGCCTAAAATCGGAACGATCTTAAAGAAGCCTTTGGCAAAAATCGCGAGGCCAACCACTGTTGCAAACGAGACAAAAGCAATGAGTGGGTTCATCCAGTCAGTGGCGAGTGCTGCGTAAGTCGCATCGGCCGACCCATTGACAAGGCCCGCTTGGCCCGTCGCGACTCCGGCTAAGCCAATTCCGATAATCGCAATCAGTGGGCCAATGACAACGGGTGGAAGGGCGTGATGCAACCACTGTGTCCCGACAGCTTTAATGATGAGTGAAACGACGATGTAAATCACACCAACCGCCATTAAACCGACAAAGGCACTGCCGACCCCATACGTATTGGTGGCCACGATAATCGCCGCAATGTAGGCGAACGATGAGCCTAAATAGACTGGGACTTTACCGCGTGTAATTGCGATGTAAATCAAGGTGCCAAGTCCGGACGCAAAAAGGGCGACAGAAATGGATAATCCGGTCAAAATCGGAACCAAAACTGTCGCGCCAAACATCGCGAACACATGTTGAAGACTTAATATAAACCAAGTACCTGCATTTCGGGGTTTCTCTTGAATCCCCAGTTTCAATGTTTGCATTGAAACCTCCTTATTTTTTAAGAGAGCCCCATAAAAAAACACCCAAAGGGTGCCCTTATAAGCCGTCGAAATGCGTGACCTTAGTATGCTCACAGGCATGCTTTAAAGGACCTCTTTGAAAAAACTTTACCATATATTACAGATTGCAACAAGCCTTTTTTTGTTATAATTATGTCAAGGAGTAATCGATGAAAGAAATATTAACTCAAGATGCGACTGAACGGACGCTTAAACGGATGACCCATGAGATTATCGAAACGCACGAAACGTTAGACGATTTAATCTTAGTAGGCATTCAAAAAAAAGGGGTGCCACTGGCTGAAAAGATCGGCTTTTTTTTGGCCGAATTTAGTGGCCAAGAGGTGCCTGTATTTGCCTTAGATATTGCTCCGTTTAGAGATGATACGCCGAATAAATCTCTCGTTAAACATGCCATTGAAACTGACGGTAAACGAATCATTTTAGTCGATGACGTCTTATATACAGGACGCAGCGTCAGAGCAGCCATGGATGCCTTGATGATTCCTGGACGGCCGGCGGCCATTAACCTTGCAATCCTGGTTGACCGCGGACACCGAGAACTCCCTATTCGTCCAGATTTTATCGGGAAAAATATTCCCACCTCACACTCAGAAAAAATCGTGGTCGATACGCACACGATGAGTGTATATTTGGATGATATTCCCGGGAAGTAGCTTAGCTTGGTAGAGCACCTCGTTCGGGACGAGGAGGTCGCAGGTTCAAATCCTGTCTTCCCGACCACTTTATAAACAGGCAAACGCCTGTTTTTTTGTTATACTAACACTGAGGTTTATATGGCAAATATTATTTTAAACAGCATCTATATCACAGGACTTTTAGTGGGTATCTTTTTAATGTGGAAGATTCCTTCATTCAAAGGAAAGTCGCCGGGCGAAGGGCTATCAAGCGATGTGACCATATTGATTCCAGCGCGGAATGAAGCCTTACGTATCAAACCCTTACTCGCCTCGATTAAAGCCAACGATTTTTTAGGTGAGCTGATCGTGATTGACGATGATTCGACCGATGACACCGCCCAAATTGCCGAAGATTTTGGAGCAACAGTCATTCGCTCTAAACCACTCCCCAAAGGGTGGCGAGGGAAATCCTGGGCGCTTTATCAAGGGAAAGAAGCTGCGCAGCATGAGACGCTGATGCTGCTGGATGCCGATACTACGTTTGAACCGGGTGGCATTGATAAAATACTGCAGGAATATGCCGCGGGTGAATCCCCATTATCGATTCAACCTTACCATTTAATGAAACAACCCTATGAACAGTTATCGGCCATTTTTAACGTTGTAATCTTGATGGCGTCGAATTTATACACCCCGTTTCAAAGACGCCTCAAACCGCGAGTATTTTACGGTCCGGTTCAAGTCATGAGTCAAACCGATTATGCGCGCGTTGAAGCACATAAGAATGTTAATCAAAGTGTGCTGGATGATATTGAAATGGGAAAAGTGTTTTTAGAAGAAAATCGACCGATCAAATCATTAGTTGGAACCGGAGCCATTTCCTTTCGGATGTATCCGGGGGGCTTTAAAGAAAGCATCTTTGGTTGGTCAAAGAGCTTTGCGACCGGTGCCATCTTGATCGGTGTTGGCAACATGATTTTAGTCAGTCTTTGGCTGACCAGTCTGTATGGGGCTTTTTTAAGACCCCTTTGGATGGAGAGCCCATCGTGGGTCCAGCTTGCTTTGTATATAGCGGCTGGAGTCGAACTATTTTGGATGGCCCGCAGGGTCGGTAACTTCTCATGGCTGACCATTTTATTATTCCCTTTTCACGCGCTTTATTTCTTAAGCGTGTTCGTGATTAGTGTGGTGAATACACGCGTGAAACGTCGTGTCCAGTGGCGCGGCCGGGACATTGATTTAGGAGATGAGTAATGCCCGTATTTAACGTAGACGGTTGGCTTTTGATTGCCTTGAATGTAGGAGGAATCCTTGCCGCTCATTTAAGTCTTGCGAAACTTTCAATCGCGTTACCGAGCCGGTTATTTGAATCAGACACTTGGTGGAGTCAAACGTTTAAATGGGAAGCAAATGGTAAAATTTATGAAAAAATCTTTTTCATTAAAAAGTGGAAAAAATACCTCCCTGATGGGGCTGCCTTGTTTAAAGATGGGTTCCAAAAAAAATCACTGACAGACACATCGGTGGAATATTACGATCAATTCATCACAGAAACAAGACGGGCTGAATTTTCTCACTGGATTCAAATTTTACCGGCAGCGGTGTTCTACTTATTCAATCCACTGTGGGCGAGTCTCGTCATTACCGCTTATTTTATACTTAGTAACGGATTTCCCATCGTCGCGCAACGCTATGTGCGACCGAAACTGAAAAAACTGAAAAAACGGACGGAAAAAAAACGGGCTTCTTAGATTAAGAAGCCCGTTTTTTTGACGCATGTAAATGCCAAATACTTTTCGCATCTCGGTCGAATCCGGGATGTAAGATGAAAATGAATATTTCTTCTGTAAAGGCGATTAAATAATAAAACAAGATAAATCCAACAAACAGCGTCGTATCAAAGAAATAAGACATGATAACGAGAATGTATATTAAGACTGCGCCATACCGAAGTAATGAGGTGTGCATCATGATTGGCACTTTATAAAGGATGCTGGAAATTAAAAATGACAGGGCAAATAAGCCAAAGAATCCCATAAGCAAATTCCAGTTAGGCATTAAATAATCGGGATAGAGTCGGTAAATAAACCACGCAGTCCCGATATAGAAGAATACATCCGCAAACGAATCAATGGTTTTACCAAATTCGCTGACCGATTTGAATTTACGCGCTAAATAGCCGTCAAACGCATCCGTTGATCCAAGGATTAAATAGCCCCACAAAAACATAAAGCGCTCTTCAATTAACACCAAATAAATGAGTACTGGTAAAAAGATAATTCTAGACATCGATAATAGATTCGGTACCGTCAATATATTTTTCATAATTTTTCTCCTATCCATTACAAAAAATATTATACCGAATAATTCACGATTTATGACCGAATTGGGTATTTTTTTAAATGAATCGGTTGGGTTAAGCCTGCGTAATAGCCGCCAGATATCCGGGCAATCGGCTTAAATAAGGCATTTGAGATGGTCCCGTTTTCCATGACACTGTCATCAATAATTAATCGTTCAACGTTTAAAAATAAGACGTGATTGCTCGGGAGTTCATGGACGCTATGGAGTGTGCATTCCATGCGAACGCGCGAGGCCTTTAAAGACGGTGTGCCAATGACTTGAGATGGCTCTGTTTCTAAACCCAACGCGTCCACTTCACTCGCATCCTTCGGGTAATGGCCCGCAGATTGATGAACGGCATCTAACTGATGAAACTCAGGGATATGAATGACGACTTCTTTGGCTCTTAAAATATTCGCCGTCGTGTGCTTGAGGTCTCCGTCTTGTTCACCAATGGACATCATGACCATGGGAGGTCTGGTGTTCACCGCAGAAAAACAACTCATGGGCGCTAAATTGAGGGTTTGATCTTCGTTTTGCGTGAGGGCCCAAGCGATTGGTCGGGGAACTAAACTCCCCATAAATAATTGATAAAAATGACGAGGGTGAATATCATTTGGATTAAAAGTTGGCATATCGTCTCCTATTCGATGACATCAATGTGCAAATGAGTGAGCATACTAAGTGTTTGGGTTTGAAAGGTTGAATCAAAGGTGGTCGTAGCGGTGGCATCAACGACAATCTTTGCATTGGGAAGTGCCGCTTTCGCCATCACCGCGTTGGAAATGACACACATGCTAGAGACTAATCCACATAACTCAACGTGTTCATACCCTTCTTGTTTTAAATAATTGGCAAGGTCTAAAGACGGAAAGGTCGGTTTTTTAAATACGGGATCAGCGGCTTTTTTCAACGCGTTGATCGCTTCTACCAAGGCATGCCCATGCGTGCCCTCAATACCATGCGGTACGGGTAAATGGTCCCCTTCAACGGTCTCTAAATAGTCATCATAGTGCGTATCCATCGTGAATATGACACGCGTGTCACTTTTGCGTGCGGCTTTAATTTTTTGAGTAATTACTGGAATCACTTTTTGGGCACCTTCGAATCCTAAAGCCCCGTCCACAAAGTCATTTTGCATATCGACTACGATTAGTGCGTTTTTCATAAAAAACCCTCCGTAATGACAGTTTACCTTAATATCGCTTACAATAATAAGTATCGCACGTAGGAGAGAAAATGAAAAAGTTAATGCTATGGATCAGTCTGAGTGTTGTCACTCTCATAATAGGGGCCTGTGAAAGCGACCCTAATGAGCCTGAGCAGTCGGCGGTGGTTGATTGTGAGGCGGTTGAGGGCGATCCCACAATACCCTGCACGTTCCCACCGCTTAGACCATCGACGGTCTTTCCGACGCTGATCGGACAATCGGCGGATGTACCCGCATCCAATCATACGTATGATTTTGACGTGGACCGGGCCGTCATGTACGAAGTCAACATTCGACAGTATTCAGAAGCCGGGACATTTAAAGCTTTTGAAGCAGACCTTCCAAGACTCCAAGAACTGGGAGTCGATATTTTGTGGTTAATGCCCATTCATCCCATCTCAGAAACGTTGCGTAAGGGGTCACTCGGCTCCTACTATGCGATCAGTGATTACCAGGCGGTCAATCCTGAATTTGGGACAATGACAGACTTTGAAGATTTGTTAAGCACTGCGAAAGAATTGGGTTTTACCGTGATTTTAGATTTAGTCATTAATCATACCGGTTGGGATCATCCATGGATCACTGAGCACCCGGAGTATTATACGCAAGTTGATGGAGAAATTATTCACCCACAAGGCACCGACTGGACTGATGTGGCTGATTTAAACCATGCGAACGAGGCTCTGGTAGATGAATTAGCAGAGATGACGGCCTTTTGGATTGAAAAAGGGGTCGATGGGTATCGAGCTGATGTGGCTGGAAGTGTGCCAAATCACGTTTGGGAGGCGGTTGACGATGCCGTCAGAGCGGTGAATTCTGATGCGTTCTTGCTGGCCGAAGATAATTCACGGTTTGACTGGTTCAACATTTTTAATACCAATTACGGAGGTTGGCATTTACTGCATGAAATGCATCAAATTGCAGAGTCAAACGCCGATGAAACAGGGCTGATTAACTATTTAAACGTGACACATGACCGCTATTTGTCTGGCTCATTCCCACTTCTGTTTACCACCAATCATGACGTTAATTCATGGGAAGGAACACACGCACTACGGATGGGTGACTTATATCCAGTCATGCGGATGCTGACCTTTACACTACCCGGCATGCCACTCATTTATAATGGCCAAGAAGCTGACCAAGAAACCTCGCTCGCTTTTTTCGAAAAAGATGTGATTGCCTGGGGGGAGTATTCTCATAGCGAAGCTATTCGCTCTTTAATTGAATTGAGGGATGCAAACCCAGCGCTTTATGCAACCAATACGGTGCAATCCACATACATTCTTGAAGACATGAATGAGCACGTGTTTAGTTTTGTTCGGACGACGCCAGATTTTTCGAATCAAGTATTAGTCGTAGCGAATTTAACAGGCGAGGTTCAATCTATCGAACTCCACCTTGCTGGATTTAGAAATCATTGGACTCATCAGGGCAATCAGACACAATTGTTCAATCAAGTTGAAAATCTTCAAATTCAACCGTTTGAGTATCGAATCTACACAAGAAAATAGACAAAAACTGTGAAAAAGTTACTAAATATATTTTCAGAAAACAATTTTTAAACTTATTAATAATTTGATTTAAAACGCATCGCAAAGCGATTTTCTGTAGTTTATTATATGAAAACGTTTTGATATAGGATTGTTGTAAACGCTTTTATTTCTCTCATATAATGGACTTAACTTATAAAACAGTTTGAAAAAATCTATAAGGAGAGTCAAATGAAAAAATATTTAATGGTTGGTATTACTTTATTATTTTCTCTGTTTTTCACATTAAGTGCAGAAATTATATTCGCTGAAGATGAGGCTTACATTGTCTATGCAGAGGTTCCTGAAACGTGGGAAGCACCACATGTTTGGGCATTTAACGAGGCTGGAGATAATGCCTACGCCAATTTGGGATGGCCGGGTAAACCCATGGTTATGGATGAAAATAATCCAGGTTGGTATTACCTATATGTCCCCGCAAGTATGGATAGTGTCATAATCAATGCTAACGAAGGGTCTGTCCAAACTAGTGATTTAGCAATACCTGATGCAAATGTTTGGATTACAATTACCGAAGGCGGTGAGTCTGTCACGGCTGAGATCTCAGAGAGTTCAGCGACATCTGGTGAATTACCTGAATACGTGGCTACAAAATATATAAATGCATATGTCCCAATCGATTGGGACACTGCAGGTATATGGGCATGGCAACATCCAGAAGGAGTTAACGTTTATGAGAATTGGCCGGGTGCTGAAATGAGTCTATTGGATGACGGTTGGTTCCGCACCGAAGTTCCTGCAACAACTAATCGCGTTATCATCAATAATTTTGGAGATACAGACGTATTACAAACAATTGATTTTGAAATTGGTGAGGGGGACTCATACATTCTAATCGATGAAACCCCCAACGAAGATGGACAATATGTTGGAGAAATTTCTTCTGAAAAACCCGTCGTTCTCGGTGATACCTTCAAAGTAACATTGGAAGTACCTAATGAATGGACGGAACCACATATATGGGCTTGGTCACATCCTGATGGGACAAATGTTTACTCGTCATGGCCTGGTGAACCAGCTGATTACGATGAAGAAGCAAATGAATTCAGCGTATTACTTCCAACATGGGTCAATCGAATCATTGTAAATAATGGTTTAACAGATGATAATGCGGCACAGACCGTTGATAACGAATTATTAGTGGCAGAAGATGTAACACTTGTTGTTGGATCAATGAACGAAGAAGGACAGTATACTATTGCTCCTTTAAATAACGAACCAGAACCTGAGCCTGAACCTGAGCCTGAACCTGATCCAGAACCTGAGCTTGAGCCTGAGCCTGATCCAGAACCTGAGCTTGAAGATGAGATGAATCCATTATTGATTGCAGGCATTGTATTGGGCGTTATTGGTGTTGCTGGTGGGGCATTCTTTGCTTTAAGAAAAAAATAAAAACATATTTATCACAGAATTTAAATTTTAAATGCAAAGGTGAATTTTTTTCACCTTTGTTCATTTAAATGAGAGGTTTTTATGAGCAGAAAAATTCTTATGATAAGTTATTTATTGCTTTTCACGTCCATGCTTTATGCATGCAATTCATCGAATAATTCAGAATCAGAATTTATTATTTGGCACGATAAAGAAGACATAGTTGCAAACCTAATTGATGAATCATTAAGCACTGCATTTCCAGATGTTGAATTTAAGTTGGTACGTAGAGAATCATTGACTGAAACTTTAAAATTAGTCGGTAACAATCCATCAACAGCTCCAGATATGTATATGTTTGCGCATGATAAAGTCGGTTTGTTTGCTGAAATAGGTATATTAGCTCCAATTACTGATTTTATTTCAAGAGAAGCACTCGATGACTACTATCCGTTCACTCTTGAAGCAGCAACTTATCAAGAAACTTTATACCAACTTCCACTTTACTTTGAAACATTATTGTTTATGTACAATCGTGATCGGTTAAATGCTGAAGACGTTCCTCAAACAACTGATGATTTGCTTGTTTACATGCAACAAAATACAGATGCGAGACGTTATGCATTCGTGGAACAGCATTCAAATGCGTACTATTCTGCAGGATGGATTCATGGATTTGGAGGACGGCTATTAGATCAAAACGGGATGCCGATGCTCGATGATGAAAAAACGATTGAAGCTTTAGATTATCATTTACAATTTCTTGATTATATGCCAGTCGGGCAAGCAGAATATGCTACAGTCAATACTCTTTTTTATGAACGTCAGGCCAACAGCATAATAGGCGGTCCATGGATGGTCCCTACAGCTCGTGAAAGAGGAATTGACTTAGGGTTTGCACCCATGCCAATTGTCAATGAAACAGGACTTCCACTATCCCCTTATGCAGGAATTCAAGGTTTACATGTCTTAAAAGTAGCTGTAGACACACCTGAGAAAAAAGCATTAATCCAAGATATCTTACTCCATCTAACTGATCCTACTTTAAGTATAGAACTTGCACTAGCAAGTGGGTCAGCTCCAGCACAGGTGAGTGCATACTCTGATCCATTAATTCAAGAAAACGAACTTGTAATGGCGATGCGAAATGCAGCTGAGAATGCCATACCTATGCCAAATGTACCTGAAATGGACATTCTATGGGTAACTGCAAACGATTTCTTAGTTAATGTTAACCTGCAAGGAAAAGATTTAAGAGAGGCTGCTCAGGAAGCTCAGAATCGAACTCTAGAACTTATTGATGCTATGGAGTAACCATGTTAAAGAAGTTAACGCCCTACTTAAATAGTCTGCCAGCATTGATTTTGATAAGCTTAATTATTCTATTCCCAATTGGATATACCTTTTACATTTCAATTACGAATATGAATATATTTAATTGGTTTGAATTTAACGTTGTTGGACTGGTTAACTATGAAAGAGCCCTGTTTGTTCTTGATTCAGGGTTTTTTAGAGCCGCGTTCATAACCCTAATTTGGACTGGCCTAAATATGGTTCTTCAGTTGTTGATTGCATTTATTATCGCAAGTCTTCTAAACCACCGAGATATCCAACTTAAAGGATTGTACAAAACTTTATTACTCATTCCTTGGGCAATTCCTGGATATGTATCTATCCTATTGTGGCGGACTGGCATGTTTAATACTCAATTCGGGCTGTTGAATCAATGGTTAAGAGCCTTTAATGTTGCTCCCGTTCAATGGCTTAGTACCGAATGGCTTGCATTTACAAGTATGTTAGTTGTTAATTTATGGCTCGCATTGCCTTTTATGATCATGATTATGGACGGGGCTCTGCAAAGTATCGATCGCTCGTATTATGAAGCATTAAAGTTGGATAGTAACTCAATCATAAAAAAAGCTAGGTTTGTGACCATACCTTTAATGAAACCCGCGATAACACCTGCAGTCATAATCACTCTTTTTACGACTTTTAAACAATTTGATGTTGTTTATTTGATGATTTTGCAACCTGGTCAACGCACTGGGGCTGATATTCAAACAATCATCACTTATGCTTACGAAAATGCATTCATCACAAATAATTATGGATATTCTTCAGCCATTTCTGTCATTATATTCATAATTCTCATCGTTTTTGTTCTAGCTACCAATCGAGATCTGAGGAGTGAAAAAAATGACTAAAAAACAAAAACAAAAAGTTTTAAATCGAATTCTTTTACATAGTTTTTTTATCAGTTTCATTCTGCTGACGCTGATTCCAATTTTATATGCTCTTACAATTTCTTTAAGTGGTAGTAACGCACTGTTATCTAGTGATTTCACTTTTATTCCACAAGATATTACATTGGCTAATTATCAGAGTTTATTCAATGATGAGCCACTTATTTTGTGGTTGGGAAATACTGTGATATTAGCAATTTCAACCCTCACATTAGCTCTTTCTTTGGCTATTCCAACAGCATATGTGCTTTCCAGATTACGTTTCCATGGAAGGTTTTCAATCTTTCGGGGTCTCATTCTCCTAAATGCTTTCCCAGCAATTCTATCTATGTTTGCAATTTATCGCCTTTTTAGCACTGGTCCTATTTCATTGATCAATACTCGTTTAGGGCTAACATTGGTGTATGCAGGGACTATGGTTATATTTGCTATCTTGAATTTGAAAGGTTATTTTGACACTATCCCACACGAAATTGAAGATGCAGCACGAATTGATGGAGGCAATGAGTGGCAAGTAATCACACGAATTGTACTTCCGCTTGCTAAACCGGCAATGGTAGTAACGAGTGTATTAATATTAATATTTGTCTGGAATGAGTATATTTTTGCGGTGACTTTTATGACAGGCGCAGAAAATTATACTTTAGCTGCTGGACTGTTCAGTTTACAGGCTGGTGAAATTAGTGGATCATGGCCAATATTTGCCGCAGCAGCCCTACTGACTAGTTTGCCAATTCTTATCGTCTTCTTATTCATTCAAAAGTATATGATTTCTGGGCTTACTGTTGGTGGAGTAAAAGGATAATGAACACTGCTGCTATATATCACGAACCACTAAGTCATCATGCCTATGCAGCAAATTTAGATGTTTTGGTTTTTCGTATTCAAACTGCCAAAGAAGATGACCTAGATATCTTTTTTAACTTTGGAGATACGTCATTTCAAGGCAATCCAGTCCAATTTCAAACTGCTAAAATGACATGGGTTGCAACAACTCAAAATCATCGGATTTATGAGTGTAAGATTAATACCCCTCACCTAAGGCTAGTTTACTATTTTTCAATACACGAAGGCACTGAAATTTATTTTTATTATGCAGATCATTTTCACAGTTCAGTCTCAAAACAAAGAAACGATTTTTATAAGTTTCCTTACCATTTAGCAAGTCAAGTCACTTTGATACCTGAGTGGTATCAAAGAAGTGTAGTTTATAATATTTTTCCAGACAGTTTCACCGGATCACGGAAAAAATCAGGTAAGGAGCTATCAATTAACGGGCTTACAGTGAAATGTAAACATGGTGGCACGATAAAATCCATCCTCAAAAAATTAGACTACATCCAATCACTTGGAGTTAATTGTCTGTACTTGAATCCGATTTTCATGGCGGGAGAGCCTCATAAATATGACACTATTAATTATTATGAGATCGACCCTTGTTTTGGTTCAAAGAAAGATTTCAAAAAACTCGTTGAGGCAATCCATGCGAAAAAAATGTACATTGTATTGGATGGGGTTTTTAATCATGTTGGTAACCAATTTAAACCTTTTCAAGAATGGCTTAAGAATCCTTTAGGGCAGTATAAAGATTGGTTTTTTGCTTTAACCGATGAAATCTATTATCCGGAGAAATCAACTGAAATCGATGTTCCATACGCGTGTTTTGGATATGAGAGGCACATGCCTAAAATTAATACAGCTCACCCAGAGGTTCAAAGCTTTATTTTAGATGTTGCTAAATATTGGATGACAGAATTTTCAATTGATGGTTGGCGACTAGATGTAGCTGATGAAACACATTTTGATTTTTGGAGAAAATTTAGAGACCTTGTAAAATCAATTAACTCTAACTCTGTTTTGATTGCGGAAAACTGGCAAACCTCCAGAACTTACTTAGACGGGAGTACTTTTGATGGTTTGATGAATTATGACTTGATGAATCATTTTATTGGCTTTTTCGTCACTGAAGAACTTGATGCCCAAGACTTTGCAGAACGATTAATGTATCAGGCAACGCGATATCGTTTTATGCACGTTACCGCTCAGCTTAACTTCCTAAACTCACATGATGTTCCAAGATTTTTTACACAATTGAATGGGCATTTCCAAAAATATGAACTTGCACTTTTATTACTATTTTCTTTTGTGGGTGTTCCGATGATTTTCTATGGAGATGAAATGCCTTTAGAGGGCATTGAAGAATCTGATTACAGACAGCCTTTACCATTTTATAAAGAAGCAATTTTCAAACCAATTATTGCGAAATTAGCCGAGATGCGACTTTTACATGAAGAATGGATTTACGGGTCTGTAAAAATTATCTCATCAGTGAATGGATTGCTGATTTACGAACGTTCTTGGAATAATAAAACTAGTATTTTTCTAATAAATCGTGAATCATTTTTATCGGAAACATCCTATACAAATGATGGTGTAATATTTAGCAAAGGATATAATAATGGATATCTTGACCCTTATGGTTATGCCGTCATACAAAAAGGAGATTCTCATGGATGTGACAATTAAAGATGTTGCAAAACATGCTAACACTTCAATTTCAACAGTCTCTCGTGTAATCAATAAAAAGAGATATATCTCAAAAGAACTATCTAAAAGGGTCAATCGAGCGATCAAAGACTTAAACTACACACCAAACATGCGAGGAAGAAACCTTGCAAGTAAAAAAACGGGCCTTGTGGCTTTTTTCACGCGCAGTGATTCAACTACTGCGTTTATTAATCCACATTTGTATGCCATTATGGATGGAGTACAAAGTGCTCTTAGAAATAAAGGATACTCTATGACTTATGTGGGGTATAGTAAACCAAATCTAAAACAATTAATCGATGTTGTTAGTTCAAAAAGTATCGATGGCATAGTTTTACATGCCTCAGCTCTTACGAAAGGGATGGCTGACTACTTAGTAGATACAAACATTCCTCACACGGTAATCGGATTTCCCAATTTTCCAAGTAATGTTTGTTGGGTCGATAACAACAACATCCTATCTGGCGAACTGGCTGCACGCCATTTGTATGACATACAAAAAAAATCAATCGCATTTTTAGGTGGGCAGCATCGAGATTATATTTCAGGAGTCCGGTTGCTTGGTGTAAAAAAAGAACTAAAAAAACATTCAACTCATATCCCTGAAAAATGGATATTAGAAATGCATTCAGACCATAAAAAAGCTGAGCATGCAGTCAAAAATTTGTTTAATCTTGGTAATAATCCACCAAATGCACTCATATGTGCTAACAATTTTATCGCTTTGGGAGCTATTAGAGCCCTTAACTCATTACAGTTAGATATCCCAAAAGACGTAGCAGTCATAACATTTGATGAGTATCCATTTGCTGAAATTACAGAACCTATGGCCACTACAATCACAATTGATGTGCACGATTTAGGATATCAGGCAGGGCAACTATTAATCGAAAAAATTCATAAACCCGATTATCATTTTCAAACTTACATGACAATACCAAGGTTAAACATTCGGAAATCAACTTCTGTCAATTAATCGCTATCGTATAATTTAGTGCTATACTAAGGTGAATTACATAAATACAGGAGTATGGCATGAACAAAAAGATAAAATCCGTGACCCTTGATCAATTATTTGAAGGCATACTTAACTTAGAGTCTAAAAAAGAGTGTTATCAGTTTTTTGAGGACTTATGTACGATCCCTGAACTCAAGGATATGGCACTCAGATTTGAGGTTGCGAAGCGACTTGAAGCTGGTGAAAGTTATCAATCAATTACGGATTATACGCAGGCTTCAACCGCGACCATTTCACGGGTAGCCAAGTCCTTATCGTATGGGGCAGATGGCTATAAATTAATTTTAAAACGACTCAAATGAGTTGTTTTTTATTTTTCTTTTTACTTTATTACTTTACTATGATAAAGTTATAATACTTATCAAATTATTTATCGAAAAGAGTCATTATGCGTTGGTTTGAACAACAGTTAGACCGTTCCAAAAAAATCAAAAAATTATTAACGATTGCCGATGAATTTGCGTACACACTCATTGATCCGCCTTATTTCATCAACTACGATGCATTTCGGGCTGAACAGCCGACGATGGATTCACTTCGTTGGATTAAATTGGCCGACCCGAAAGGGCAAGTCAACGTTTTAAGGCCCGATCTGACGACTTCTGTGATGCAAAAGCTGAAATGGAGAAAGTCGGACGGACCGTTGAAAGTGTGTTATAACGCGTCTACGTTTACGCAATCATTTCAAGGATTTAACGACGCCAAAGAGTTTGGGTATGAATACTTTAATGCCCCTTTAAAATCTGGTGAAACAACACTTAGAAATACGTTAGATCGAGTCATTGATGGGTTATCACTGGATGCAGTCATTGAATGTTCCCACCGCGGACTTTTGACCGTATTAACTGACATTGCAGACATCTCAGAAGATGAGCAACCCGTATTCCGTGATTTACTCAATCAAAAAGCCTGGGGGGATCTCACCCAGTGGCTGACAGGCAGAAAAACGAAAGCGCCTGTGCAGTCATTCATTGAAACGGTCAGTAATTATCAAGGGGATTTAAGTGGGTTCACTGATTTACTGAATGCATCTGAGTATGCGCCCATGTTTAAATCCATTATTGAAGAACTCTTAGCGTTTGATTCCCAAACATCAAATGCCGTGGTCATTGATGGCAGCATGGTGGACGGGTGGATGTATTATGTAGGGCTCACGTTTAATGTATATGACGCATCAGTCCCAGAAGCAATCATTCGGGGTGGCCGTTATCAAGTGAGTAATTCAGACATTGAAGCCATCGGATTTTCGGTGCAACTTGATGCACTGAAAGGCGGCCAATCATGAAACTCACCGTTGCCTTGCCAAAAGGAAGACTTGGTCAAACTGCTTGGGAGTATCTCTTCTCACCGTGGGCGTTTCCGTTTGATGAGCGGAAACTATCCGTTGAAAACGAATCCGTGAGAGTCTTATGGGTCAAGCCCATCGACGTCATTGCCTACGTCAAAATGGGGGCCGCTGATATTGGGATTACCGGACTTGATAGTTTGCAAGAAACTGGCTCTAATCTTTATCAATTACAACGCTTGCCCTTTGGGCATTGCAAACTGGTGACGGCCCGCTTAAAAAGTGACACACCGACGCCTTTAGAAAAATTGAAAGTGGCAACTAAATATCCCAACTTAGCTAACAACTATTATCAATCCATATCGCAAGCCATCGACATTATCCCCTTACAAGGATCGGTTGAGCTCGCCCCAGTCATTGGCCTCGCCGATGTCATCGTTGATATCGTAGAAACTGGCTCAACGCTCAAAGCAAACGGCTTACAAGTTGACTCAGAAATTATGGAATCACAAGCCATGTTAGTCGCCAATCATGCCCGGTATCGTTTTCACCAAAAAGCCATTCAAGCTCTGATAAAAACGAGGAGTAACGCGTATGCTAAAACGGATTAATTACGCCGATTTAACCCAAGTATTGAGCCGCCGAAAAAGTGAATTTTTAAGCCGTCAAAAAACCGTTCAAGCAGACGTTCAATCAATTATTGATTCGGTGATTGAAAGGCAAGATGAGGCGATTATCGATTGGACGAATCAATTTGATGGCGTGCAATTAGATACCTTTAAAGTTCCCAGTGAAACGCTTAAAAAAGCCTACGATTCGTTAGCACCTAACCTTCAAAAAGCCTTACAAAATGCCTATGATTCGATTGCGAGTTATCATACTTTGCAAACCTACACCCCCCTTGAAGATGACCAGCAGGGGTTGTACCGTGCCCAAAAAATTACGCCACTTGATTCAGTCGGATTGTACGTGCCTGGAGGCACTGCGGCATATCCGTCGAGTGTATTAATGAACTCGGTACCCGCAAAAATTGCCGGTGTTAAGCGCATCGCCATGGTCACCCCACCACACCCAGACGGCATTTCAGCGACTGTCCTCGCGGCCGCCCATTTATGCGACATTGATGCAGTTTATCAAGTCGGTGGCGTGCAAGCCATTGCGGCCCTTGCTTACGGCACCCCACAAATCCCTGCGGTCGCAAAAATTGTGGGTCCAGGGAATTTATACGTGGCAACCGCCAAACACCTTCTCTCATCCGTCGTTGGCATCGATCAATTCGCCGGTCCGAGTGAGGTGTGCATATGGGCCGATCATAGTGTGCCGGTCTCTTTCATTGCCGCAGATCTCATCGCGCAAGCTGAGCACGATCCACTGGCCCAATCAATTGTCATGAGCGACGATGAAGCGATATTGGATGCGATTGACAATGAACTATCCAAACAAGTCAAAGACCGTTCAAGACATTCCATAATCGTCTCATCCCTGAAAAATTATGGTTTAAGTATATTATTAGAGGACAAGGCCCAAGGACCCTCGGCGATTAATCAAATAGCGCCGGAGCATTTAGAGCTACTTATTCAAAAGCCACGGCGCGTACTGTCTGAGATTCGCCATGCGGGCGCCATCTTTCTAGGCCCTTATACCCCGGAAGCCATGGGGGATTATATGGGAGGTCCCAATCATACATTGCCCACCTCAGGGACCGCGACGTTTGCATCTGGCTTGTCCACGTATGATTTTTTAAAGCGGACAAGCATCCTAGAAATCAGTGAGGAACGCTTTACCCAAATGGCGGATGATGTGGAAGCCTTAGCCCTTGAAGAACACTTAGACGGGCACGCAGAAAGCGTGCGTGTAAGGAGAAAATAATGATTTCACTCAAAAAAGCTGCCCAGGCCATGAAGGCCTACAGCACACTCTCGCGTGATCAAGGCATCCGCTTAGACTCTAACGAGAGCGATAATTTCTTATTTGACCAACCGATTGCCTTTGACGGGGAATGGGAACGGTATCCTGAAAACCATGCAGAGACCCTCAAACACGCATTGGCCAGCGAGTTAAATGTATCTCCTGAACAATTGTTAATTGGCAATGGATCTTCAGAAATTTTAGATTGGGCGATTAAAAGTATTGTGAACCCTGGACATACTGTCTTAACAGCAGGACCGACGTTTAGCATGTATAAGTTTTATGCGACCTTGCATGATACTCAATATAAAGAGGTTCCTTTGAATGATGATTTCACCTTCCCAGAGACGGCCTTTTTAGAGGCCATAAAAACCGAACAACCCGAACTGATTATTCTCTGTTCACCAAACAATCCGACCGGTGGACAAATTCCTCACGCGACCCTTTTAAAAATCATTCAAGCAACGAACGTCCCGATCATTATTGATGAGGCTTACTACGAATTTACGGTAGATACAAAGACGTGGATTGACGAAGTAGAAACGTACCCACATATCATCGTCACACGGACGTTTTCGAAAGCCTTTGGCCTTGCCTCCATTCGACTTGGATACGCCGTCACAAGTGCCAAAAATGTGACGCAATTGAACCGGACAAAAACCCCCTATAACGTTAACGCACTCTCACAATTTATGGGACTTAAAGCATTGGAGAAAAAAGCAGCCATGGCTCCTTACATTGCCTCCGTGAGAAAACGACGAGATGCCTTAAAAGTAACACTCGAGTCATTCGGATTCACTGTCTATCCATCGAATGCGAACTTCTTGTTAACTGAACATGCACTGCCCGATTTAACACGTCGACTCAGAGATAAAAACATCCTCATCCGGCCGTTTGACTTAGGCCGTCCATTTTACCGGATTACGATCGGCACCGAGTCAGAAGTTGCTGCGCTTATTCAGGCATTAAAGGAGATCATTGATGAAGCTAACACGTCAGAGAAAGACGCAAGAAACTGAGGTCCAAATCACATTGCATGATGACCTTACACAAGCCAATCAAATTGCAACTGGCATCCCTTACTTCGATCACTGCTTAGACCTCTTTGCGTTTCACGCGGGATTAAGGCTGAGTATTCAAGCCTCTGGAGATACTGAAGTGGATGATCATCACACAGTTGAAGACGTTGGGATTGTCCTTGGAGAACTCTTTTTAGAAGCTTTTAATGATAAACAAGGCCGTGCCCGTTATGGACTCGCCATTATCCCAATGGATGAAGCGTTGGCCCGGGTGGTCATAGATTTATCGAATCGACCACGCTTAAGTTTTAATGCAAAATTCTCCCGCGAGATGATCGGGGATTTAGCCACCGAAAACGTCGAAGAATTTTTTCTGGCATTTACCAGCGACGCACGCGTGACGTGCCACGTGGACTTAATCCGTGGAACGAATGCCCATCACCAAGTCGAAGCGATATTTAAAGCCCTTGGACGTAGTTTTAAAGAAGCCATTAAAATGGTGGGAGATGCCTTACCGAGTACAAAGGGTCAACTTTGAAACATACCATTATTGATTATGGAGTCGGCAATCTTAATAGTTTACAAGCTGGCTTAACCCGAGTGGGTCTAAAGAGTCAAGTGACGGACGACATCGACCAATTAAAGGCAGCACAGTCACTAATTCTTCCAGGCGTCGGTGCCTTTGCACCTGCCATGCAAAAACTGCATGATTTAGCGTTAGTGTCCGTGATTCAATCACACGTTGAATCCGGCAAGCCCTTATTGGGGATTTGTTTGGGCATGCAATTATTACTCACAACATCTTTGGAATACGGTACGCATCAAGGCCTTGGGGTTTTCCCAGGCACAGTCAAAGAAATTACAGACTCGCAAAAACTTCCTCACATGGGGTGGAATACGTTAGAAGTCACTGCAAAAAGTCCACTGCTTGAAGGGATTACCTCTTTGGACTATACGTATTTTGTGCATTCCTTTTACGCCGACACACCGGCTGATTACTGGCTGGCAACAACTTCCTATGGATCACTCATTCCCGCCATCATTCAGCATCAATCCGTAGTTGGGATGCAATTTCATCCAGAAAAAAGTGGCCGAGTGGGGGAACAATTACTCAAAAATTACGGACGGTGGACGGATGATAATTATTCCTAGTATCGATCTTTATAACAAAAAAGTCACCCGCTTGAAAAAAGGGGACTTTAACGCCATGACAACGTATCTTGATAGTCCAGAGGCTGTGCTTAAATCGTTTGTAGACGCAGCAGCCACGCTCGTGCATATTGTGGATTTAGAAGGGGCCAAAGTCGGCCACCCGGTCCATCAAGAACAACTCGTTCGATGGGCCAAAGAAATGACAATTCCTTTGCAAGTGGGAGGCGGCATTCGCTCTGCCATTGAGGCAAAAAAATACCTTGATCAAGGCATTGCCCGGGTAGTACTAGGCTCTTTAGTATTCACGGACTTCAATGCTGTCAAAGAGCTCATCACCGCTTACCCAGGACAGATTGTAATCGCACTTGATGTGTCTGGTGATACCGTCATGCAAGACGGCTGGCAAACGTCATCGCACACATCCATTGAATCGGTAATCCACCGTTTAAATGAGTTTGATGATGTGCGACTGTTGGTCACAGATATCGCAACGGATGGGATGTTAGAAGGCCCCAATGTCGAGCTGTATACACGTTTAACAACGCTCACCGATCATCCGGTCATTGCCAGTGGGGGATTAACCACATGTCAAGACATTACCTCATTAAAAGCATCGCATGTGGAAAGTGCCATTATCGGCCGGGCGATGCACGAAGGCAAGCTTCCGTTGAAGGAGGCCATAAGATGCTCGCACGCCGAATAATTCCCTGCCTCGATGTCGACCGTGGCCGGGTAGTCAAAGGCCAAAGGTTTCAAGCCATCAAAGATGTCTCAGACCCCGCCGAACTTGCTAAACGGTATAGTTTAGAAGGGGCCGATGAACTCGTTTTTTATGACATTACTGCGTCCAGTGAGAAACGCGCCATTGACCATCAATTTGTCGAAGCCGTTGCCAAAGAAATCAACATCCCGTTTTGTGTCGGCGGTGGCATTCAGTCGGTGGAGGATATGGTGGATATTTTAAGAAAAGGGGCCGACAAAGTGTCGATTAATACGTCGGCGGTATTAAACCCTGCATTAATCGAAGAGGGCGCGAAACGATTTGGCAATCAATGCATTGTCGTGTCCATCGATGCGAAGAAAAAAGGGAATGATTACTTTGTGTGGACCCATGGTGGTCGGCAGGAATCATCCTTACGCGTTGAAGACTGGGCCGCGCAAGCGGTGGAGTTAGGTGCGGGAGAACTTGTTTTAAATTCCATCGACCAGGACGGTGAAAAAACCGGCTACGATTTATCACTCATTGAACGCATTGTAAAGCGAGTGAACGTTCCCGTTATTGCAAGCGGGGGCGCTGGGACTGTGGATCACTTTGTTGAGGCGGCTCAAGCGGGCGCTGATGGGCTTTTAGCGGCGAGTCTATTTCACTTTAAAATCGTTGAAATCAAGGCCGTAAAAGACGCATTGGCTAAGCAGCAAATACCAGTACGGAAGGACTAACTTATGGACCCAACTCAATTAAAATGGAACGCAGATGGACTCATCCCAGTCGTCGTTCAAGACGCCAGTGACCTGACCGTGTTGATGCTTGCCTACATGAACGAAGATGCGCTCAAAGAAACTTTGGATACCCAACAAGCCACCTACTACTCCCGCTCGCGGCAAGCGCTTTGGCGGAAGGGTGAAACGAGCGGACACACGCAAGCGGTCAAAGACATTCGCTATGACTGTGACAGTGATACATTGCTGATGCAAGTTGTGCAAACCGGGGTCGCTTGCCATACCGGGGCGAAGTCCTGTTTTTATCGCTCATTTGACGGAGATGTCTCAGCGTCTGCTAATGTGCTTGATGAACTGTATGCCACGGTTGCTTCGCGAAAAAAAGACCCAGTCCCGGGGTCTTATACCGATTATTTATTTAACGAGGGCATCGATAAAATTTTAAAAAAAATTGGTGAAGAAGCGTCAGAAATTATCATTGCGTCAAAGAATCCAGATGACGATGATTTAATCGGTGAAGTCAGTGATTTCATCTATCACTTAACCGTCTTGTTGAATGACCGAGAGATTCCATTTGAGGCGATTTATCAACGCTTAAAAGAGCGTCAAAAATGAGCCAAATTCCCGATTCTCACATGCACACGTCTGATTCCCCCGATGCCGATCGTGATGCCACGCTCGACGCTTACATTAAAGAGGCTGAAAAACGGGGGCTCTCATCGCTTACGTTTACGGATCACTGTGACATTGGTTCACCCAATCCATTGTTTGCAGAAATCCCCGATTTTATCACCCAAAAAAAACGCTTGATCACGCTGCAACAATCAACGGATGTGTCACTCAATTTGGGGGTTGAAATCGGCTACCAACCGAGCGCCCAATCTTCCATCCAATCGTTACTAACATCCGTTCCCTTTGATACCGTCCTATTGTCCGTGCATTATGTAGATGGACTTGATCCGTATGATCAATCCCTCTTTGATGCATATGGGATAAAAAAAGCTTTGACGCGCTATTATGAAACCATGTGTGATGCGGTCGCGTCCGTCCCTGATTTTGATATCCTCGCTCACATTGACTATCCATTTCGCTACATTCAAAGTCCTGATTTTGACGCCTTAAAGCGGCACTTAGCCCCTCTGCTCAATCGCATTTTTAACACACTCATCAAGCAAGATAAAGTCCTGGAAGTCAATACGGCCCCTTACCGAAAAGACTATGCCATCAATGCTCCCGTTCACTTTATCTATGACCAATACTTTAAAGCCGGAGGCAGAGCTGTGAGTATTGGATCTGATGCGCATGCCGTTGGTGATTTAAAGGCTGGCTTTAGTGAGGCGATCGACTTTTTAAAATCTATTGGATTTCACGATGTTATAACCTTCAATCAATCTGTGAAACACCGAATTTCGATTTAAAAAATGACGCAAAAGCGTCATTTTTTTTAAAGATTCGGATGTTGGTATTCGACCCCTTGTTTGGAGAGTGGTGTCAGTTTAATTTTAGTGTTATCAAGCATTTCATTTTTGGACAGTGTTCGTGGCGGATCTAAGACAATCCAATCGTGACCCATCTTATGCTTAATGTGATAGACAATGTCATACAAGCTAAACCAGTCTGACGCATTTAAATGATAGAGACCAGGTGCGTAATGTTCAACCAAGTCAATCAGAGCATCCGCGGTATCTTCAACAAACATGGCCGAGACGAAATGATTTTTTGAAACACTAATTTTTCCCCGTTTATCCATCTGTGACTTGATGAAATACATGATGCCATAATTTTCTGGTTGCTTGGTAATTTGCCAAGCGAGGCGAGCGACATAACTATTTGGATTCGCCGCAAATGAGACGCGTTCGAGTTCTTGCTTAGAAGTCGCCAATTGATCGGTGCCATCAGGGGTATCGTAGACGGTAAATGGGCCTTCGACTTTTTTCCCTTTAAACACTTTATACGTTGAGGTGAACACGTATGCTATTCGCTTTTCATACGCCCATGCGGCAAGTGCTTTGGTAAATGGAACGTCTCCTTTGGCAAGGTGCATGATGGCATCGGGTTGATGCGTGTCTAAAAAGGCGCGTACCTTTTTCTCATCATTGACGTCAAATGCATCATGGACAAGCGGTACCACGCTATGATTTTGCGCGTTTAAACGATCAACTAATACCGTTCCAACAACCCCTCTAGAGCCAGTAACTACAACTTTCATAATGCCTCCTTGATTCACACGTGTGAGTAAGCGTGATGTTAATTAAAGTGTACCAAACATGCTACACTAACACACGTAGAATGCTACTGAGGTGACCGCATGAAAAAATGGTTTATATTCGGACTTATCATTCTAACAAGCAGCCTGTTAGCCGCGTGTAATGATGATTCCCAAACAACTGAAATTCCGTTACCTCCCACGGATGAGATTCAAACGATCATGCATGGCGAGTTAGACCGTGAATATCAACTCTTTATTCCGAATGGTGCCTTTGAGGGCGCTCCACTTGTCATTATGATGCATGGCTACACGAGTAGTCATCTCAATTTAAAAGCTCGCTCAATGATGGATGATGTCGCCCGTGAGAACGGATTTGTCGTCGCTTATTTGCTTGGTACGACCACCATTGGTGGCCCGCATTGGAATGCCGATTTACAACTTTCTACCGTGGATGATGTCGGCTTTATTAACCAAGTCGTCGATCATTTAGTCACAACGTATAATTTATCTGCGGACAATGTCTTTGGCAGTGGGTTTAGTAATGGAGCCTTCATGACTTATACCATGGCCTGCCGGTCCCCTGAAACCTTTAAAGCCATTGCTCCCGTAGCGGGCTTAATGAGCGGGGCAACCTACGAAGCGTGTGATGACCCTACTCCTACTGATATACTTCACATTCATGGAACTGGCGATTTAGTTGTTCCAATGGATGGGTCGATGACGCTTTTAGGTGGATTTGGGGGTGGTCCTGATGTCGAGGGCCATTTTGAATTCTGGCAAACGGTCATCAATGGCAATCCAAGCGTTAGTGACACGATCACCAATGGGGTCACACGCTACACATCAGTGGGAACTGATGGGCATGTCTTACAGCACATTTACATTGATGATTTTCCACATACGTGGGCGGTGAGTCCAAACCCGAATGAACTAGGGGAAGATCCTGGTGTAAATGCGAGCTCACTCATTTGGGATTTTTTTGCCACACAGATTGATAATTAAAAAAGACGCACTCTTTGTGGTAAGAGTACGTCTTTTTTTGTGACACTAATTAATCCCAATCAATATCAATAAGTTGCCCAGACTGATCAAAAGTAAGTTCTAATCCTGTTCCTAGCGTGACTTCGTACATGCCTTCGTCACGTTCAGCTTTGATAATTGTATCGCCTGGATACTCGGAACTCAGATAATTCAAAATACTTTCTGGTAATTCAGAGGCCGCAATCGCATCGTCCCAATCATTCCAGTCGTCCCAATCATCATCTTCATCTCGCTCTTCTTCAATGGTTCCATCGAAATCGAAGTCGATTTCAACACCATTTGATAAATACACTTCATGCCCGTCGTTGTCACGTTCAGCATGGACAATGGTCTCATCGGGATAATTGTTACTTACGTATGTAAGAATTGTTTCGGGAAGGGTGGCGATATCAACGGGAACTTCTGAGTCGTTATCATCGTCGTCATCGTCGTCATCGGAGTCATCGGAGTCATATTGATCACGCTGTGACTCAGATATAAAGCGCCCATTTAAATCAAATTCTAGTTCTTGGCCGGATGCTAAATACACGTCATAACCATCTTCATCTTGTTCAGCATACGCGATTGCGGCATTTGAATAATTCGTGGTGATGAATGTGACAACGGTTTCCGGAAGGTCTGCTTCGCTCACAGGAATATCTGAATCCTCGGTTCCATCTTCCTCATACGTGGACGATGCGGTGGCGTCCTCCGATGCATTTGATGCAGGATTGATGACATACGTTGAACGAACAGAGGAAATATCCACATAATCGGCCGCTCCAGAAAATCTAAAGTCAACGCTCACTCCATTGCTTAAGTATGCTTCAAAGCCTGTTAACTCTAAGTCGACATCTAACACGGTGGCGTCCGGGTATTGAGTAGTAATAAATTCTAAGCTATTAGCCGGTAATCGATCGGCTTGGTTAGCGGCATTAAATGAGAATACTTCACGGGGAGCAAGGGCGAAAAGTGTCACACCTAATCCCACAATTAAAACGGTAATACCTAGTACACTACGAATAATAATTTTTTTCATAATTGGTCTCCTCTTTTTAGTCAAATGTTATTTGTAGAAAGATGGCAAACGCGATGGTGATAATGACGGCTCTTACGATAAAGTCTTGGTGGCGATTCCAAAGTTCACGCATTTGATTCCTTCCATCAGGTGATGCTTACATCTTACGAAATCAACATGAAAGAATGATTAAAAAACTCATTTTAATCAGATTTTAATCTTTCGCCGTAAAATGGAGGTAAGAGGTGACTGATGAAATTACTCATAGCGGAAGACCAATTTCAACTATTAGAAATCCTAAAAGAACGTTTCACCAAAGCAGGCTATGTTGTGGATGCCGTTTCCAATGGTGAGACAGCCATTGATTTTTTAGATCACACTGCATATGACGTGGCGATTTTGGATGTTATGATGCCGCGCAAAGATGGCTATGACGTGTTGCACTGGATGCGTCAACGAAAAATTGATACACCGGTTCTATTTTTAACTGCGAAAGATCAAGTGGTTGACCGAGTTAAAGGGCTTAAATTAGGGGCCGATGATTATTTAATTAAACCGTTTGCCTTTGAGGAACTTATGGCCCGGATAGATGCTTTATTAAGACGCCGGCAAAAAACTGTATCAAATACCATACAAGTTGCTGATTTAATTCTTGATCGCTCTGCGAAAACCGTGGAACGTTCAGGACAAGCGATTGTGCTCACTAAAAAAGAATTCAATGTGCTTGAAGCACTCATGCTACACGCTGGTGAAACGATGTCGCGTGATCGCTTAGAAATGGTTTCAAGCTCACTTGAGTATGAAGGGTATTCCAACATCGTTGATGTGTACATACGATTCCTGCGGAAAAAGATTGACGAACCCTTCTCAAAAAAACTGATTCAAACGGTACGCGGGTTTGGCTACATGATTCGGGGTGACCAGTGAAAAAAACGTCCATTACAACACGAATTACACTCTGGTATTCCCTCTTCTTTGCCTTATTAATCATCGTTAATATCACAGTGGTGGCGCTTGCCTCAGACAGTATTTTAAGAAGTAGCGCAGAACGCGAAGTGCAGGAAGTTGCGGAGGATGTGTTAGAGTCGATTGAAATTCGCGAGGGAATTGCATACGTTGATGACGATGAACGCTTCAATTACTTTGAAGATGGAGTCGCCTTTGTGATTTACCAAAACGGCGTATTCTTAAACGGTCAATACCCGGCTAACTTAACACCCAATATACCGATTCAATCGTTGGTCGTTCAACGGTTCGAAACGGTCGATACAGCATGGTATATTTACGACATGCCGTTTGCAGAAAACTTTACACTGCGCGCCTTTTATAATGATCGAGGGGGATTGGGTCTTTACAGTGATTTAATCACAACGCTAGCGATTTTGTCTCCCCTTTTATTCACCATGGCGGGATTGGGAGGGTATCTTATCATTAAGCGCTCCTTTAAACCGATCCGCCAAATTAACGAAACAGCCGAACAAATCACACGCGATGAGAACTTTCAATTACGGGTTAATAAAAGTCAAACCAACGATGAAGTCGGTCGCCTTGCGAACACCATAAACGGAATGTTGGATACAATTGACGCCAGTTTCAACCGGGAAAAACAATTTTCAGCCAACGTTTCGCACGAATTACGGACTCCACTTTCTGTCATCCAAGCGCAAATTGAATATTTGGAAAGTAAACTTTCGCCGACCGACATGTACCAAAAAGATTTTGAAGCGATTAAAGATCAACTCACTTGGATGAGCAAAATGACCGAACAAATGTTGGAACTGACCCGCTTTAAATCATCAGCACCTATTGATTTAGAGTGGGTGAATGTCCCGGTCACCATGGAGTCTATTCGAGAAGGTTTTCAGCAAAAAATCAAAGACAAATCACTCACTTACAACACGACCATTTCACCAAAGGATTTAGACATTCAAACTTCATTGACGTTTTTTGTTCGTATCTTAAATAATGTCATTGGCAATGCAATCAAATTCACACAGCACAATGGTCAGATCGATATTGACATTCAAATGGTTAATTCAGCAATCCGATGCACGGTAACAGACACTGGAATCGGGATGAACCAAACTGACCAAACAAAAATATTTGATGCTTTGTACCAAGTCGACTCATCCCGCAATCCGCAGACGATGAGTTTAGGCGTCGGTTTAACAATGACCAAAGAAATGATTCAGCGTTTGAAAGGAACGATCAAAGTCACAAGTGCCCCGCAAGCTGGAACTACTTTCATCTTAGAATGGCCCGTCAAAAGTAGGGCATAACACTCGACCGTTATCGCTTTACTCGGTTATGATACGTGAGGCTTAAAAATATATAACTGGAGGAATACATGTTAAAAATTGGTGTTATTTTAGGGTCAACACGAGAAGGAAGAGTCTCTCCTCAAGTCGGGGAGTGGGTGTTAAAAAACGGTGAATCAAATGACGAATTAGCGTTAGAACTCGTCGACATCAAAGCGTATGACTTACCATTTCTAGGTACCGCAGATGCCCCAGGGATTGCCCAGTGGCAAGCTAAAATTGCAGAACTAGATGGATTTATATTTGTCACAGGTGAATACAATCACTCAATTCCCGCATCCTTGAAAAATGCGTTAGACTTAGCGAAAGCAGAGTGGGCCAACAAACCTGCTGGAATTGTTTCTTACGGATCACTCGGTGGCGCTCGGGCCACCGAACATTTAAGAGGCATTGTCAGTGAATTACAAATGGCCGATGTGAGAAGTCACACGGCGATGTCAATGTTTACTGATTTTGAAAAATGGTCAGTGTTCAAACCCGCAGAGATGCACTTGGCAAATCTGACAACCATGTTTGAACAAGTCGCCCGTTGGGGACGCGCATTAAAAACAATTCGCTAATCATAAAAAAGATCGATACACACGTATCGATCTTTTTTATGGCTTAATTAAGGAACTAATTAAGGACTTAAGCGTTTATATTTACCTGGTTTAGGGGGACCAGTTAAATATCAATCAATCAAGGCTTCCTTACGCATGATACCTTCTAATTCCGTGAAAATTTCGGCCGCATTATCTGCGTCGATTTCAATGGAAAATTCAGCTTGCGTAGGAACGCCTAAGCTCATCGCCATCATCAAGGAATGCAGGGGCGCTTTTTTTTCACCATATACCAAATGAATCGGTACATCGAATTGAGCGACGTAATTGGTAATAACCGAGAGCGGTCGGGCGTGGAGTCCAATTTCATCCACGACTTTATATTTACGCAACATCAGGATCTTGAATAATTTCTTTCAAGAGATAATCTTCGGCTTCCTTGGTCCAAAGATTGTTGTGCGCTTTTACGATGTCGCCAAGCACCTTATATTTTGGGTCTAAATGGGCGATGGATGCCAGTTCAGCAATCGGAGTTAGCGGCATTTCGTGGTGCACATAAATCATTTTCTTACCACCCGGAATCTTCGGATAATTCAAGACAGTATCAACGACTGAATCTAATCCACCAATGTGAGTAATCATTAAGCCTGGTTGAATCCGTTTGGCCGCTGTTAGTTCTAAAGATTCAATCATGTCATCCGTGTTTCCACCGGTGGACCCCATGACTTTTGTGGATGCGTAATGGACATTGTATAAATTAAGTTCTGCACTGAAGTTGGCATCTGTGGGGCCTGCAAAAAAGTTTAAAGTGCCGTCTTTACCAAGTAGCCTGTCACCTTGTTCAACGAGTGGTTTAATCGGTGCGAACACTAAAACGTCATCATATCCGGCGCCCTCGTTCAATGATTTCATATACGCTTCAAAGTCATCATGATGATTGGGGTTCACATAATGGAGTGTCACACCATATGTGAACGCTTCGGCTTTTGAGATGACTGAGGCGGCGCGTTCTAAACGGTCATCTGAGACATCGCTGACGACCAGCAAGGACGGTTTACGGTCGCGGTGAATCACGTACTCAATAGCAGCTAGGCCCATTGGGCCTGCCCCTCCCAAAATGGCGATACTTCCACCTTCTTTAATGTCCATGACGTGCTCATATGTGTTGGGCACCGTATGGTAGGTTGCATGAAACGCACCGATGACACAAGACATCGGTTCTGCTAAGGATGCTTCAAAAAAGCTGTCTCCTTCGTATTTAATCAAGCACCCCAGTTCCATGACTTCAGGGGGAATAATCGCATAAGTCATATCGCCACCGACATGGCGATATGAATACCCTGGAGAGTCCATGGACCCTTTGTAGTTAAGGGCGGGCTGGATCGCAAAGCGTTGACCCGGAGAAAATTGATCGGCCCACTGCTTCCCAACCTCTTTGATGATTCCGGAAAATTCATGACCGATGATGACGGGATTGTCGCTTGCATCATTGGGGACGCGTTTATGCTTAGTCCCTAAAGTTGTTGCCTTATACGTCGACATACAAATTGAATCTGAAATGACTTTAACAAGAATTTCATCGTCTTTTAAGGCGGGCAAATCAAAAGTATCTAAACTCAGTTGATTCGACCCATATAATCGAACAGCACGTGTTTTCATGTAAGCTCCTTACTTTCTATGGTGATGTTTTTGAGCATCTGTTGAACGGTTGATTCTTCGGGAGGCTGGGTGCCAAGTGTTTGGGTAGCTGCACTGGCAAATGCCACGCCCCATTTTAGTTGGTGTTTAATCGGTGAATCATGATATAACGCCACCCCAGCCACAAATGCATCGCCTGCCCCAACAGTACTCAAAGGTTTAAGCATTAATCCTGGAGCAAAATGCAGTAGCTTTCCATCAAACGCATACGCGCCATCTTTGCCACAGGTGACAAATACTTTTGCAATGCCTTGCTGGTACAGCGTTTGCACCCAATCGGCAACGTGTGCGTGGTCAAAGGGGGTTGAAAAATAGTCAGCTAGTTCGTGTTGATTCGGTTTAATCATCGATGGATTAGCTGCTATCCCGAGGGTTAAAGGGGTCTTTGATGTGTCTAAAATCGTACTGATACCTTGGGGGTGGTAACGTTTTATAAGCGTGTGATAAACAGTATCCTCAATGCCTTGCGGCAAACTTCCCGATAAGACGAGGACATCACCAGCTTTGAGAATTGCATCAAGATGGTCAGTAAGCTCGGTCATAACCGTTGGTTCAAAATTGGGGCCACGCTCATTTAATTCATATAAATCATGGGTCTTTTCAAGAATTAATTTGATGTTTTCTCGGGTATCTCCGATCCCGCTAAACGCCTGGGATGAGACGCCGAGTTGATTTAAATGCCCAGTGACTTTCTGGCCATTTGGCCCTGCGGTAAAAACGATGGCATGACTGGTTTGGCCAAAGGCAGCCAGCGTCGTCGTGACGTTGATTCCCTTGCCACCAACATGTGAGGTTTTTTCTAGGACATGGTTGACTTGATCTATGGCCAATCCAGAGAGGTATATCGTAGTATCAATGGCGGGGTTAAGGGTGAGGGTTACAATCATTCTTCAAGGCCTTCGGTAAAGCGCTCATAAATCATATTGACATCATCCGATTGCCAGAGTTTTTGAGCATCTTCAAGTTCTCCGAATGCTTCAGCAATATTTGCTAAAATCGCGATGTGATCCGAATCTTTACCTGCAATCCCAATGACGACGTAGGCCGTATTTCCGTTGTAATCAATGCCCTCAGGATATTGCATAACAACGATACCACTCTTAATGATTTCATCTTTGGCTTTGCCGACTCCATGGGGGATGGCAATGCCATTGCCAATGTACGTTGAGACAATGGTTTCCCGTTCAAACATGGCATCGATGTACCCTGCTCTCACATACCCTTCAGCGACTAATCGGTCTCCAACTTTTTGAATGGCGGTATCACGGCTCACACTTTTTTGGGCCAGTAAGATATTGTGCGGCGCAAGTATTGTTTGCATAATTTCTCCTATTTAGGTGGCAATAGAGCCTGGTTTTTTTGCATGACATATTGGGCGAGATTCGTTTCAATCATGTGGTATAGGTGCATCGGTTCGTACGTACTTAAGTGATTTAAGAAATCAGGTTTTGCGACAGTCAAGCGACTGATTTCACTGATCACATCCACGTAATATGGATGCACTTTTTTCGGTGCAAGCAACACCAAACTTGTTTGACATACTTTCTCTTGATAGTGCATCGTTTCGTGACGTATGACGAAGACTTGAAGATGGGTAATCGTGTCTGAACGTGCATGTAAGAATAAAACGCGCTCTTCTTTGAATATCAAAGATCCGTGTGACTCACGGGCTAAGATATCTTTTTTCAATTGATTCGCTGGGACCTGGTCCAAGTTTAGTTTTTCAGTCACGTAGTTTAGCAACTGATCAAATTGATCAATGGTGACATCATCAATCATTAAATGGTCCAGCAATTCAACAGCTGCTTGTGAAATGTATTGAAGTTTTTCTAAGGTTGATTTGTTTAAGCCAGGTACATCGCGGGCATCCGGCGTTTTTTTAATCATTCGGACGGAGCTTAATGCAGCTTTTATTTTTTGAATATCCATCTCTAATAGGAGTGGATTTACCATAACGACTGGCACTAAACGATTATCAAAGCCGACCGTTGAAATAATCAAATCAATTCCTTTTTCCAACAGCCACACTTCCGAAATTTGCGTGGTTGAAAGAATGGCTTCAATGTTGATGTAATCAAACTCACTACGAATCCGTTCTGCCAACATGTTTGATGTCCCGATTCCAGACGTGCAAGTGACAATGATTTTAAAGTGCCGAGGAATCGTGTCTTGTTTATTTTTTAAAGATTCCAAAGACGCTCCGAGATGCATGGCAATATAGCCAATTTCAGCGTCTGGCATAACTATATTTAAATCGGTTTCTAATATTTGTGTAATGTTTTTAGCCACTTGATAGGTGTCTGGATAGGTTTCTTTAATTTTGTTTAATAATGGATTGCGGATATCTAAATTCATTTGGATGCGATTGATCGCTAAACGAATATGATCGACGAGTCCAATCAATAAGCTTTTGGATTGTTTTATTGGATAACCCGTAAGGACTTCGGCTTTATTCAACATCTTGTTAATGATGGCAGTCAGTTGATAATTCGATATAATAAGTTCATTGAATTGTAAAAAGTTCTCATCATATAAACCTTGATGATACCGGGCACCTTTTAAGTGCATTGTGATATAGCCAATTTCAGCGTCGGGAATTTCTAAGTCTAACGTTTCTTTAAGAACTCCGATGAGATATTGTGCCACTGAGAATTCTTCAAATTGTTTCAAGTTATTTAACGTATCACTCGGCATATCTATGGCTTCACCGTTTTGCAAACGATTGACCGCTAAAGCTAAGTGTACCGCGAGCGCAGTATAAGAACTCTCTACAAACTGAAACCCCATAGATTCTTCCGCACTTTTAATCGACTCTTCAATCAGTTGAATGGTTTGTACATCAATTAAGTCCAGTAAACTTTGTGTAATCGTGGAATATGCGCGTTCGTCTTTTGCAGCATGTGAAATCGGGGCCACATATTTTCGAATGACTTTGCGCAGTTCATTGGCATCAAGTTCATCATATAAGTAACGCATTAAAGCTCGTCGTTTATCGGATTCTTTGCCTTCAATGATGATTCCATACCCAGGACGACGAATCAGTTTTAACGCATATGAGTCCAACGATTCTGACACATGAGTTAGATCATGAGAAATGGTCGCCTCGGATACGTCCAACAATTTGGCAAATACCGAAATCTTATAAATGTCTTTCGACTGCAACAGTTCAGTCGCAATGAATGTTTGACGCTGCTTCGGAGAATACACGTGATCATAATTGAGCGATTCAACGTCAGATTCAAGAGCTTTGCGACGTTCAGAAGAAATATCTAAAAATAGCCCATTTGACCCTTTTCTTGATAGAGAACTTTGACGACTCAAAAACCACGCGTCGACATTTTTTAAATCTCTTAATATCGTGCGCCTAGACACTTCTAAATCATCCGCTAATGACTGGACGGTTAAAGCCGCTTGCGCGCGTATTAAAGACAAGATAATATGTCTTTCTCGACCTGTGAGATAGTCCGCCATACTGTTCACCCCTATATCTTAATCATATGACAATTATAAATAATTCGATGCATTAAATCATTTTAGTTTGTCATGTATTAAGAAATCTACCGGTGACAAATATAAATAAAACGGCCATTCAATGTTTAATGGCCGTTTTGGGTTTATATTATTTTAAGCGCTCAACAAGTTGATCGTATTCGGGCGCGCCAACAAAATTTTGAATGGCCACAATTTCTGCGTTCGGAGCGTTTTGAGTTGCCCTAGCTCGCAGGTCTTTATGCGTCACAACTAAATCAGCGTTTTCGGGAATTTCTTCCAAGCTTGTGTTAACGACCTCGATCCCGATGCCTGCTGTTTTAAATTTTTTCTTCAATGTCGAAGCTCCCATGGCACTAGAGCCCATGCCTGCATCACAAGCAAAGACGACTAATTTCACTTGAGTTGCTTTCTTTTTCCCAGCTGATTTCATCGAAGCGACTTTTTCTTTTGCTTCATCGAGATCTTCTACTTTTGATTTATCAATCTTCAAGAAGAAACTGGCGACTAAGAAACTGGCAACTGTGGATGTGATGATTCCAGCGAACATGCCAATGAAATCACCTTGTGGGGTCATCGCAATGTAGGCAAATATACTACCAGGTGATGGGGTTGCTACAAGTCCAACACCAAAGATGACAAAGGTTAATACGCCGGTAAATCCACCCGCGATGGCGGCTAATACTAAGACGGGTTTTGCGAGGACATACGGGAAGTAAATCTCGTGAATCCCCCCTAAAAAGTGAATAATGACAGACCCTGGGGCTGAGGCTTTTGATGCACCTTTTCCAAACATCCAGAATGATAACAAGATTCCAAGGCCAGGACCAGGGTTTGTTTCTAACATAAAGAAGATTGATTTTCCTGCTTCGGCGGCTTCATTCACACCTAGTGGTCCTAATACTCCAAAGTTAATGGCATTATTTAAGAAAAGTATTTTAGCAGGTTCAATGAAGAAGGAGGCAAATGGTAAAAGGTTTGCTCCAACAATTAAATCAACTAAACTTTCTAACGCATTATTGAGTCCTAAGACAACTGGACCAATGACGACAACAGACAGTAAAGCAAGTAAAGTCCCAGCAATCCCTGCTGAGAAGTTGTTCACTAACATTTCAAAACCGGTTGGGATTCTTTCTTGTAAGACTTGATCAATTTTCTTGATCACATATCCACCAAGTGGGCCCATAATCATGGCCCCAATAAACATTGGAATGTCAGCTCCAACCACAACACCCATGGTTGCGATAGCGCCTAAAACACCCCCACGAATCCCATAAATTAAGCGACCACCGGTAAACCCGATGAGCAATGGTAACATGTAAATAATCATTGGACCGACAAGTTCAGCCAATGTTTCATTTGGGAGCCATCCTGTTGGGATGAATAATGCCGTAATTAACCCCCAAGCAATGAATGCTCCGATGTTTGGCATGACCATTCCGCTTAAGAATCGTCCCATACTTTGAATACGAACACGGATAGATGTATCCATTTGGTACCTCCTAAAAATGTTTTGTTCTATCTTAATTTTATAAAGTAAGCGTTAACAATTACAAGACAAACTAATTCAACCTTGCCACGCATACCGTGACAAAAGTAAATAGTGTATGATATTAAGCATGAATGTCGTGTGATAGGAGCTCCCATGCATCCAAAAAACCAATATTTAATGAGTCGATTTATCATGAGCTTTGCGTTTAATTTAATGTTTACTGCAGCCATTATTTATCGGATTGATGTGGCTGGCTTAGAAGTCTTTCAACTCATTTTACTTGGTACTGCTTTAGAAATTGCCGTTCTTTTATTTGAGGTTCCCACAGGAGTCGTGGCCGACTTATACAGTCGTAAATGGTCGGTCATTATTGGATTAATCATCATTGCATTAGGGTTTTTATGGGAAGTATCTACCCTCGCATTTATCGGCATCTTTATGGCCCAAATTGTCTGGGGACTCGGTGAAACATTCATTAGTGGCGCTTTTGAAGCTTGGTTATCGGATGAATCCGATGCCCCCACTAAAGCTGTGCTACTGAGTGGCAAACAACTGAGTTTATTCGGCAGCATTGGCGGCATCCTCCTATCTGGAGGGATCGGAAGTATTAGTCCCCAGTGGGCCATGCGCTTAGCCGCGATTATAATGTTAATGCTCGCAGTTTATTTGATTCTTTTCATGCGGGAGAATACAGCATTTGAAAAGACCCACCAGACGTTTAAAGGGTATCTGATACAAACTGGACGGGGATTTTCACACATTAAATCACACCATGTATTACGGGTCTTATTTGTGATCATGCTGTTTTTAGGGATTTATTCAGAAGGCATAGACCGGACTTATCAAGTCCACGTCTTAGACAATCTGAATTTAAGAGAGTTACCGTTTGCTCCAGTGTGGATCATTGCCACCTTAAAACTGTTTATGGTTATGAGTGGCAGTCTTTTAATTATGATTAATAAGCGCTTCTTCAAAGAGGCTCACCACGTCAATGCATGGCTATTCATTTTATTTCTCATGATGAGCCTAGGCGTATTAAGTTTTGGTGCTTCCAGTCAAATGATCTGGGCCTTAAGCGGGTTCGTCATCTTCCATGCTGCAAGGGCCTCCAGTGACCCCATCTTAAAATACATGATGGTCGAGCACACGCCGTCTAAAATCAAGGCCACGGTCCTCTCTAGCTTTGGCCAACTCGATGCCATTGGTCAGTTAATTTCAGGTGCAATAATGGTCTCGATTGGCGCATTTTTTACCCTACCGATTATTTACTTCGTCACAGCAGCCATTTTATTGGTCCCCACGATAACTAGCTTATTTTTACCAAAAACAGTGACTGCCCCGTCATCCTTTTAAAAAAAATGATACACTATTCTCGGTGATAATTATGAATTACATAGAGGTCGTCAAAACTTTTCGCACAGACTTAGACCAAGAAAAAACGGATCAAACACTCATGCTCGATTTCTTTAAGCGAAACCCCGATGCATTAGATCGAACAAATTTAACGGCTCACGTCACATCCAGTGTATTCATTATGAACTTAGCTAAGACCAAGGTTTTAATGGGATTTCATAATATTTACCAATCATGGGGATGGTTTGGCGGACACAACGATGGGGACCCCAATTGCTTACACGTGGCACTCAAAGAAGCAACCGAAGAAACGGGTATTCAAAGCTTTGATAAAGTGAGTCAGACCCCGGTCGCGTTGGATGTGATTCATGTCCAAAATCACATAAAAAAAGGGCACTTTGTGCCCGATCATTTACACCTTAATATTACTTATGGATTGTGGGTCGATGACCGTACGTCAATCAACTTTAATGACGCCGAACATAGTGGCATTCAGTGGTTACGCTTAACCGAGTACTTAGACCACATCAAAGAAGACCGAATGCAACCCATTTATCAAAAGATAGAAAAAAGAATGATGACGCTTTAAAGCGGCATCATTCTTTTTTGTAAAAGGAGGATATCTCAAGATTATTCGTAGTTGGCGGTATAATGTTCAAGTGCTGCTAATGCCGCGTCCATCAAGGCATCACGGGTTGCCGTGGCGCCTGAGTACGCATCTAATTCGTCACTTGATAATTCACCATTAGCTGCCACGAGATCGGCTAAGTAATTGGTATCATCAATCAAGATGCCACCGTAGTCGGCACTTTCTTCATGCGAAATGACTTCATAGTCCTCTAGGCCATCTGCATTCACCGTGACTTCAACGACCATCTCATAAAAGCCAGTTGTCTCCACGGTCATTAGGCGTCCCTCACCGGCAGATTCACTACCTGTGACAGTCGCATTAAAGTATTCAACAGGATATTCAACTCCACCATCGCCGCAGGCGGCAAGTGTTACGAATAAAGCACTTAAGATAAAACTCATTAATACTTTTTTCATGTGACGCTCCTATTCACCCATGTAGGTGGTTTGATGATATGCCAGTAATGCTTTGGTGATACGAATCATGTTATTCGTGGATACACTGCTGCCTGAGTAGGCATCGATCATTTCAGGTTCATCAATCGCTTTTGTATTGGCAAATTCGCTGTATACCCCAGGCGTGTCATCATAAAAAATATTAATACCATCTAAATCTTCTAAGGTTTGACCTTCTAGCCAAGGGATAAAATCTGATTTAAAGTCGTCGTAGGTTACCCCGGTATCCGGAATGGGGCTACTATCTCCCCAGAAGGCGGCAATGTAATGGTCGGAACTTTCATAATCATATGACATGGTTAAAACTTCACCAGTATTTTTGTCGATTTCATAATACACCGTACTCCAATAATTGTCTTTAGGGGCGCGGCATGTACACGACAAATATGACACTTGATATTTCACATAATCACGGGTTTCATACTCAAATAAAACGGGTGCATCAAACATACTTTCAGTTCCGTGACCATCTAAATGAGGCCATGTTAAGTTCGCATAAGCCAGGGGTTCTGTTTCAATGGTGCTTTCTGCACACGCCCCTAGAAATAAAACAGTAACTGACACACAAGCAAGCATTAATTTTTTCATCATCTACTCGCAATCATTCGAGGGATCGTCATCATCCAGATTTGGACATTCACCTGGAACAATTAATCGATCGCCCGTGTAATCACTTAGACCACCCGCATTGTAGACGTTGTCATATCCGAGTTCTTCTAAGGCTGATTGGACGAATGCAGCACGCGTCCCTCCGGCACAAATTAAGACGATATGCTTTTCTTCATCAAATAAACTGCGCAACATTTCTTCATCAAGAATCGTATCTGGATTGAAATTCCATCCGTCATTCCGCACGAGAATTTCACTGGCTTCTAAGAAGTCAAAGAAAGGAATCACAGTTGATTCTTCATGCCAGCCCACGCTCATTTTATCGGTAAAATTTCTTAAATCGACAAACTGAACATCGGTGCGCCCCACGTAGAAATCAAATGATTCATCTGCGAGGGCAAGGGTTTCAGGCAGATCACCAGTGGTCTCGGGGGCGGGCATGTCAAACGCATATTCTCCGTCACCAAACACTCGGTGGTCGCCGTCATACGCACTCAATGCGCCGGCATTATATACATTTTCATACCCTAGATCCTCTAGAGCTTCCTTAACAAACCCAGCGCGCGTTCCTCCCGCACACATTAAGACGATGCTTTTGTCTTCATCAAACAGTGCGCGAAGTGCGGATTCATTAAGAATTTGATTCCCATTGTACGTCCATTGATTCGTGCGAACTAAAATGTCAGTGTATTCGAGATAATCAAAAAATGGAATTATCTCAAATCCACGAATCCAGCCGTCCGCCATTTGATCATCGAAATTTCTTAAATCGACCAATTGCCACTCTTCATTAAATAGATATTCATCCACATCACTCATGGATACTGTCTCTGGCAATTCAACCGTTTCTGAGACCGGATCATTGGTCTCACATGCAATGAGTCCAAAAACGAGAACTACAAGACTCATTGCGCGTAATGCATTTTTCATTTTCATTTTCCTTGCCCTTTCAAAAATTGATTGTGTTACATCAACACAATAACCTGTATTACAAAACTTTTTCAAGTTATAATGCGCCAATAAAAAACCGCTTAACATAGATATAGCAATCTGTTAAACGGTTTTCTCATTTGTTTATAATCTTTATAAATAAGCCAAATTATAGTGATTGACAAAATTTTTTATGCAGATTTTTCTAAATGCTTTTTAATATCCTGTAAAAATATCTGAATAGATCGTTTTTTTATTGGCGCCTAATTGTTTGACTGTTTTCGCGACACCATTGACCGCTTTCATTGATCCACTGATGTAAAATTCCGTCTGTGTTGGATCGGGTAGGGTGGTAAGTGCTTGATTTAAGTCATCTCGGTGTTGAGTCTCAATCAAACTAAGCCCAGCCGCTTTTAACGCTTTAAATTCATCTAAGTATAGTTTGTGCGACGCCCCAGCGTAGATTAATGTCACCTCAGATAAATCATCCCGGGACATTAACAAAGAACGAATCGGGGTGATGCCAACACCGAGTCCAATAAACACTTTTTTCGGATGGATATTTTTCCAAGTAAAATCACCAAATGGACCTTTCACAATAATCTCATCATTTTTCTTTAGTTCTTTTAATGCATCTTTGTATTTGGAGGGTGGATCAGACATTTGTGTGCCAAGCTTTAGGGTTGGTTCATCTGGACTTGACGCAAAAGAAAACGTCCGTGAACTATCCAGTTTAAGTCCAGATATCTTAAACGTTCCGTACTGACCCGCTTGAAAATCAAAGCCTTCTGGTTTCGAAAGTTCGACCATCAATTTATTCTCTACTTCACGCACATTTAGCACGTGACTGGTGGGTGCTTTTTTAAACATGGACGGTCCTTTCTGGTAATTTTTTAATCGCGTATAACTTTTCTTTATTTTCATTGAGTATCGCGTCATAATCGATCATCGGAGCGATGTATGGGTTGTCTGCAAGCTTCCAAGGTTCGTGAATATTTGCACTCGAACACGCCGCAAGTTCAGGAATTTGTGACTGAATGAACACTCCATCAGGATCGGTCTCTTTGGATTGTTTGATGACGTCATAGATGGGGATGTGCCGCGGGGCGATCAACCCCGATTGCATTTGGATTTGTGACCAGTGGATGCCCGGTTCATAATCAATCCACGATTGCGCGAGAAATTGACCAACGTCCCGCCAATCTAATAATAACGTGTTGCAAGCAAACGACGTCAACATCGCCCGTTGACGAAAGTTAAGCCACGCTTTGGCGTGTAAAAAACGCATGCAGGCGTCTACAAACGGAAACCCTGTGGTGCCTTTTTTAAAACGCTCAAACCATTCCTCATTCGTCGTGCGAACGCCTTCATACCGAGGGTCTTTAGACACCGTATTGATCCACGGTTTCATTTCAACTTTTTCCACAAAATGGCAGTGCCAATAAACTCTTGAAGAAAAACTCTGAAGCGCTTTTTTCGGTTTCTTTTCGGGAGAATCTAGATGGTTTTGCGTCGCTTTATGCAACGATTTGATGGAAATGTTTCCCCACGTTAAATAGGCGGATAATAAGCTTGATGAGGTAAATGAATACGCCGGTTTTGTCATGTGTTTTAAATACGTTTTGGTGCGGGTTTGAAAAAATGAATTGGCCTGTTTAATGGCCGCAGTTTCTCCGCCTTTTAGCGGATTTGAGGCGAGCGTTCCGGGGGGTGTATAACCATCTAGAATCGATGAATCTGAGAATCCATTAGGAACTTTGTTTACAGATTTTAAAGAGCGTGGGACTGGATAGACCGGTTCTTTTAAATAGGTTTTCATGAAACTCGGCCGGTGGCCGACATACGTGCCTCTTTTTACCCCAAATCCCGGTGTCTCAGTCCACCGGCATTGGTGGGCATCCATCCAGGCCTTGACCGCTTTATCGCGCTCATACGTATGCGACAATCCGTGCTCCATGTGGGAATGCATCGTAAACTGGCCCCATGTCGCATACAGGGTTTCTAAGACAGGAATCATCTCGTCAACCCTGACGTGGAGTTGATTGCCCATTTTTTGCAAGCGTTGATCTAAGTCGTGCATGCTCTCTTTAACAAATTGATAGTGGCGCTTCGACAGATCTCCTGCGTCCCAGATGGATGGTTCAATGACTGCAAGGGGAAATACTTCATCAGCAAAAGACGCCGCGTGAAGCGGCGCGTGATCAAGGGTGCGAAAATCTCTTTTGAACCAGACCACATGAACCATGCAGACTCCTTTAAAGATTTGAAGCTTAAATCAAACGATTAATCGGTGGATTCCGAAAGTGCATCTTCGATGTTATAACGTTCAGCAATGCCCGTCACATCGATATCACGGACGATAATGTCAGTGGCATCTCCCACTGCAATGTCCATGGTCGCTTCAGCGCCAATGGTCGTCCACGATACCCCACCATCTAAACTGTATTGATACGATGGCTCAACGTCCGTTAAACGAATCGACTCAGGCGCATTGCCTGAAATGATTGTCACATTTAAATCATCTCGCTCAACGGGGCTTCCAAGCCATATCGCTCCCAGCATTAATACTGCCAGTAAAATCGATGTAAGCCCATAGATTTTTGCATTTTTTTGTGCCATAGTATCACCTCGGTATTATTATAAAAAATTGGTCACTATTTCCCTAAAGGAAGGCTAAACTTTTTCCGAGGGATACCTCACACCCCAAGATTGGCGCAATTGATCCATGACGTCCAGCAATCTTAGAGTCGTTGCATGTGGCATGATGGTGTTTTCTATTCGACCAGCCTCTAAATCATCAATGACGGCTTGAATTTCATACTCAAACCCATTCACAACATGGGGCGTATTAATATGGGTGATAAGCGTTCCCTCATGGGTATAGACAAATGCTTCTTGAGCCGACCAAAAGGCCGGAATTTCAATGCGGCCTTGGGTACCAATGAGTGTGGCATGTCGCGGTTTATCCTCCAAAATTCCTGATTCTAACACCATCTTTGAGTCCGGGGTGTGAATGTGGATTTGATTCCACCCGTCAACTCCGGTGTCTGTTTGTTTTACATCGCTGGTGATGGTGCCATCCAGCGTGCCAAATAGATCGGCGACGGTCAATGGGTAAATGCCCACATCGAGTAATGCACCGCCCCCTAAATGCGGATTCACTAAGCGTCCGGCTTTATTTAAATCTCCGGCAAATGAAAACGTCGCATGCAGTTCTTTGAGGGGACCGATCGTGCCGGTTTCAAGCACGTCTTGGACCGCCTGAATGACTGGTAAAAACCGCGTCCACATTGCTTCCATCACAAATACATTTTGCGCGTTAGCACGCTCTAAGATGCCCCGGGCTTGAGCGGCGTTTAACGTGAATGCTTTTTCCGTTAATAACGCCTTTTGATAGGTTAATGCTTCTTGCATCTGTGCCTCGTGTAAGCCGTGTGGCGTAGCGACATACACAATGTCTACAGCGCTATCTTTATAGAGTGCCTGGTAGGAGTCATAGGCGCGTTCAATGCCATACGCCTTTTGAAACGACTTCGCACGATTTATATCTCTGGAGGCAACGGCATGAATTTTTCCACTTGTGGCTGCAATGGCTTGGGCAAATGTGTGGGCGATTCGGCCCGCTCCAATTATTCCAAATCGAATCATTAAGCATCCTTTCACAATGACCTAGATACAGTATGACATATTTCCGACTCATAAAGATTCATAGAGCATTGTTTGTGCAGCTAACTGAATGGGGTGATACACTAATTTTGATAATTTTATGGGAGGTCCCTATGCAACAGACCGTTAGTCATTCGCGGGTTCGTGAACTCACATTAACATCAATTTTAATTGCCGCGGTATTTGTCGCGACATACATCAATATATACATTCCGATCCTGATGGGTCAAGGCGGCCTTGTCCACCTTGGTACGCTCGTCATGTTTGTGATTGCCATCAAATATGGGAAAACCTATGGTGCTTTAGCCGGTGGCGTCGGCATGGCCTTATTTGATGTTTTATCCATCTGGGCCATTTGGGCGCCTGGTACATTAGTGGTCAGACTAATTGCGGGGTACGTCATGGGCCGTGTTGCATTCACTAAAGAGGGCCAAGGCGTTTCCATGCAAAAGAATGTGTTGGCGCTTTTAAGTGGTGGGGCAATTATCGTCTTTGGCTACTGGGTATTTGAAGGATTGTTTCTAGGCGTTGGCTTCATCCCAGCCTTGGGAAGTATTCCAGGAAACATCTTGCAAATAGTCATTGCCTCAGCCGGATTATTCCTCGTTAAATCATTGCCAGATTTGTCTGTGTAAAAAAATCTCAGCCTTTAAATTAAGGCTGAGATTTTTTTATGCATATTTGTGAGCGCGTTCTTTGTAAGAACGGTGAAATTGACCGGTCTTTTTCTTTTTCTTGCTAGACGCTTGGTAACCTTTTTTCGCACGCGATTTATTCGCGGGTTTCGAAGCAGTTTGGCGACTCGCAGGAATTAAGAAATTATGCGACAAGTTAAGCGGAATTTTAAATCCAACATGTTTTTCAATCGCTTTGAGTAAGTGTCTTTCTTCCAGACTACAAAACGAAAACGCTTGACCAAGTTTTCCAGCACGTGCTGTTCGACCAATTCTGTGAATGTAGGTTTCTTTGGTTTCTGGCATGTCGTAATTAATGACGTGTGAGAGTGCACTGATATCAATGCCGCGGGCAGCGACATCTGTGGCAATTAACACATTCATTTTCTTCGCTTTAAAAGCATTTAAGACACGTTCGCGTTCACGTTGTGATTTATCACCGTGATAGGCGCCCGATTGCAAGCCTTTTTTATGCAAGTAATGCGCGAGATGATCGGCTCCGCGCTTCGTTCGAGCAAAGATGAGTGCAGACTCAAATTCACCCGGTTTCAAGACATCCATCAGCAACGCTTTTTTATCTTCACGTTTGACCATGAATACTTCTTGTTTGATCGTATCAACGGGTTCATTTTGCGGGGTGACTTCAATCCGTACAGGATCGTTTAATAAGGTTCGTGCCAAAGACTCAATCGGTTTTGGAACCGTGGCCGAAAACAGCATCGTTTGACGCGTCTTAGGCAACGCGTTCATGATTTTTTTGACATCGTCGATAAAGCCCATATCGAGCATTTGGTCGGCTTCATCTAACACGGCCATTAATACGTGATCAAGTTTTACCACACGCATTTGCATGAGGTCAAGTAACCGACCAGGCGTGGCGATCAAAACATCCACGCCACGTTTAATTTTAACAATTTGGTTGTGTTTACTGGTTCCACCGTATATCGCGAGGGCTTTGACGTGCGTTTTACGATCATACCGGTCAAAGTTTTCTTTAATTTGTAAGGCGAGTTCACGGGTCGGCGCTAAGACGAGACCAGAAATCACTTTGCCGCGCCCTTTATTGGGCATTCCAGCTAAGCGATGAATCATTGGCAACGCAAAGGCAGCCGTTTTGCCGGTGCCGGTTTGGGCACTCCCTAATAAATCGTGTCCGTCCATTAAAGCAGGGATGGCTTGCGCTTGAATGGGGGTTGGGGTGTTATACCCATCTTCTTGGACCGCTCGTAAGATGAGCGGGTGTAACTTCAGTGCATTGAAATTCATAGTACTCCTTGTTAAGGCAATAAAAAACGCTGTATTCATACAGCGTTTGGTTTGTCTGTTTGAAATGTGATGCAAGTTTTTCATTACATCGTTGTTAGTATAGCATACTCTGCGTCAAATCCCTAATTTATAGGGCTTGAGCCCATGTTGTGATTTCGTCTTCGCTGTCTTCTGGTTCACCGTCAACGCGTAAATTATCGGTCACAATATTGGCCCCAGCGGCTTCGCATTTTTCTCGGATAATGTCCGTTGCGGCACAAAAATCATCCGGATAACTCATTTCGTCTCCGCAGCCAAATACCGCGACGTCTTTTTCATTGACCAATTCTGGGGTTATTTCATCGATGAAATCTTCGAAATCTTCTTGCAGTTCACCGTCTCCCCACGTGCTTGATCCAAATAAAACTAGATCGGCTTCTTTAATGTCAGAAATTTCAACTTCTGTGACATTCACAACTTTTACTTCTTGACTCAAATTTTCGGCAATTAAATCGGCAACAGTTTCCGTATTACCCATGGTGGATCCAAATACAATAATGGCGTTTGCCATCGTTCATCACTCCTATCATTCGATAATTTAGGTTTGATACGCTATCATATTAACAGTTAGCAAACGCTTTTAAAAGACCTATATGTCACATTTTTACGAGGACACGACAATTATGACACAAAGTTACGCGTATTCATTTCATATGATCGGCCATGTTCAAGGCGTCGGGATGCGCTTTACCCTTAAGAGATGGGCCAGAAAACTCCGTGTGTCAGGCACCGTTCAAAACAATCCAGATGGATCGGTTTCTGGCCTTATACAAGGTGCTAAAGATTCCCTTGAAACCTTCCAGAAATGGCTTAAAGAAAGGGCACCTGGTCGTATTGATCAGATATCCATGAGCCCGATTCAAGTGGATGATGGCATGACTAAATTTCAGATTTTACACGGGTGACGGCGGATTTGTCATGTTTTTGAGCGAGGTAAAACGGGACGTAAAAAAGATGGAAGAAAATAGGAACGCCTGCCCAAGCGATATTAATCAAATACCACGGCCATGGCCCAAATAAATCAAACGCGGTATTTGGCCCTGGTTTTGCCATAAGAAATAAATAATTACTATCTAGTATGAGGTTTAACGGAAATAAGATCGCAGCTAACACAAGCAGACTTAATGCATTCAGCCAGATGTGCTTATAGCGAATCGCCTCAGAAAATTGATAGACAAAGAGCATATATGCCACGTTAATCACTAACATTCCGTGAATGGCGAAAAATTGAAAGTAGCGAAAATGCGGAAATCCCCAATTGCCTTGAATGCCCGGTGTCACAAGCGCAAGCAAAGCCCCAATCATCATCAAGAAAAAGGTCACATTAAACAATTTTTGGCGCCGCGTAAGCAATAGATACATGGACAAATAAGCTGAAAAACTCGATAAATGGAGGGGCAGAGATGTGGTCACACTCCATGCTCCAGCGTACACACGCCACATGTTAATGAGAATTTCGAGTCCCAAAGTAACACCCACCAAAATCAATCCAATGGTGTACTTGGATTTACTTTCGATCAGGGACTGGCGAAAGAAAAAGATGAGCGCCACGATAAAGAGCACAATCAAAACAGGAATGTAATGCTCCCATGTAAACATCGTAAACGTATCAAAATACTTATCATTCAACATACCAACCACTCCTTTGGCCCATTCTAACAAGCCATACGCCATTCACTAAAAAAAATGCCACTTAAATTAAAGTGGCATTTTTTTGTGAGCTATGATCAAAATTGGTCTGGTCGATTAGCTGCGGTGAGTGCGATGAGATTTCCTTGGTTCACAGCCAAACCAGCGATGTGGCAAGCACTAAGAATGTATTCGTAAATATCGATAAGCCTGTGAGAGCAACCATTCCCGGTGTCCCGGGCACTGTAATTTTAAAGAATGTCAGATAAATGAGTCCACCACTCATCAATGCAAGCCCTCCGTAAAAGATTAAGGATGGGACGGTAATCACAACTCCTAACTGCCATACAATTAGGGTGAATGTGACCCCAAACAAGAGTACCATTAAGCGCTGCGCATTCGCATTCCCAAACAGAACTGCACTGGTTCGTTTTTTACTCAAGATATCAGACGGTGCATCCGGCAGTGCCGTACCAATGGCCATCGCTAACTGGCTCGGCAATAAGCTTAAAATAATCAGCCATGGAACATCCGCAAACACGCCGCCTTGGGCGGTAAACGCAATCAACGGTAAGACGAGCCCCACGCCCGCCATTTGTAAGGTTTCTCCGAAGCCTCGGTAAGACAGCTTGACGGGATAAAAACTGTAGGCATGCAATAAAATAATTCCTATAACTGCAAGGATGGCCGGCCAAATAGACCCCGCGATAATGCTTAAAAATATCGCAAGTAATAGCGTTGAAAACGCCATGAACACGGATCCTTGTAACAGACTAGCACGACCTAAGTCCCCCTCGACCAACACCCGAGATCCACCGGTAAACGGGGTAAATGTTTGGTTAAATCGATCGGTTTCATAATCCGCATAATCATTGGCATAAACAATATAAAAATGCATGGTCAACCCCAAGAAAAAGAGCAAACTAAACACGAACCAGGAAAATGATCCCGACACATTTCTATGCAACATTTGCCCAAGCAATAAACTGGGAAAAATAAAGGTTTGAGCGGGTAAACGGGACGCTTTAATCCAAGCTTTAACCATAAAAAAAGACTCCTCTAACGCATCGTTAACTGTATTAAACCACACGCAGTGAGAAATCTCCCTTTAAATACTATCTAGCACGAACTATTCGTCCGGGATGACCGGTGTTAATTCGGGATACACAGAGTAATTCACGGATGACCCCTGTTTTAAGGTTGCATCTAAAAATGACCGAACGAGTTCATTTTGTAATGCGGGCATATCTAGCCCCAACTCGCCTTGTAAGCCAATCAATGGGGCAAGGGTTGAGAACATATAAACCATCCCAAAGTCATAATGGGTCGTGCCGGTAATTTGAAACACATCCAAATCAGACGGTGTGGCTGCCATCAATTGATACAAGTACTCATTGTTAAAAGATATTTCCCAGGCTTCACTGCGGAACAATACACTCGGTACATCCAATCCTTGATTCAACCTGTCTAAAGCAATCGGTTCGACCCACGCATCAAGGCCAACGACGCTTGAAATCCGGGCATCTTCAAGGGCTGAAAGTACCCCAGCTCCGCCGCCCGTTGAATGGCCAATGACTGCGATGTTGTCTAAATCAAGGCGGCCTGCTAAAGCCCACTGTGGGTCACTGTTTAATGTTTCCAACGCATCGAGTAAATCGATGATGTCTGCGGAAAATGTTCCCACAAGCGTATTCGCGTACGTTAAAAAGTCTGGCGTAGTTTCTCTGGGGGGTAAAGCGTTGTCATTAAGCGGCGCAAAATCACCATCCGCAAACACTGTCGCAACGGATCCATAGGCGTGATTGGTCCCAAAGACAATGTACCCATGACTCGCTAAATCTTCGGCGAGATCGGTGTGTAAATTACGAAATCCTGTCCACCCGTGTGAAATGATGGCCACTGGGTAGGAGCCAGCCTCGGGCTCAGCGTCAACATACGAATAAGCCTCCACATTGGCTAAGTGGTCAAAGATAAAGCCTGGAAAGCCAAAATCGCTTGCCAGTCCACGGCTTGTTTGGCGCCCATCAATTAACCATTTGGCCGGCACGTCTGTCTCACTCACTGTCGCGGGATACCAGGCTTGGACCTTGAAGCGACGTAAATCGTTAGGGGCCTCTGTGTAGGCTTCTTCTCGGTCTGTTTCAATGACCCAAGAGAAGGTCCCGGTTGGCAAATCCCCAGTCGGTTCAGGGAGCGATCGAATGGGGAATACCCAAATTAAAATGAAGGCGAGTGTTGTTAAGGTAATCGCGGTGCCCCATAGCCACTTACGCACTTTAGATACTCCATCTGTGGGTTGATTAATGGCCAAGGTTTTGATTGATAGCACGATAAGAATGGCGATGGTGGCGTATAAAAACAGCCATTGCCAGACGTATCCAACAAATGCAAAATGGACCAATAAGACGACAATTAATAACCGGAAAAACGCCCAAAAAAAGACAGAACGGTGATTTTCAAACAGCCGGTATCCAAAAAAGAATAGCAGGAAAAATAAGGGGACGAGAATATCAATCGATGGCATGGCTTATCCTTTTAAAACAAATCTACTTTTATCATACAAAACCCCATTCGTTTATGTTATTGATTTACTCATAATAATGCCCAAAGCAGCTGTTTGAAATAATCACTTATTTGATACAATCATCCTAAGAGGTGATACGATGACACGATTAATCGAACGGTTCATTCGCTACGCTAAAATAGACACACAATCAAATTCAAAATCTGAGACCTGCCCGTCGACCGATAAGCAAAAAAATTTGAGTCGATTACTCCTACAAGAACTCAAAGATATGGGGTATGACGCATTTTTAGATGACGATGGCTATACCTATTGCAAAATTGAAAAAAACGCCGACGGTTTTTCGCCCATTGGCTTTGTCTCACACGTTGACACATCGCCGGATGCTCCTGGCAATCCAGTGAATCCACGAATTATTGAACGCTATGATGGGTCGTTAATTAATTTAAACGACACCTATGCCATGCACCCCGATCAGTTCCCGTCTTTAAAACGTGTCATCGGTGATGACATCATCGTGACTGACGGATCCACACTACTGGGGGCCGATGACAAATGCGGGGTAGCGGAAATGATGGAACTCGCAGAAACGTTAAAGGAAACGCCAGATATTAAACACGGAGATATTTACTTATGCTTTACCCCCGATGAAGAAATCGGTCGCGGCGCCGATCGCTTTGATTATGATTTTTTCAAAGCGGATTACGCGTACACCATGGACGGGTCGCAGGTGGGGCGCATTGAATATGAAAACTTCAACGCTGCCACTGCGCAGTTGACCTATACTGGTAAAAGCATTCATCCGGGGACCGCTAAAAATAAGTTAGTTAACGCCGGACATCTCGCGATGCAGTTTCATGACTTATTACCTCCTTTTTTAGATCCAGCGAACACGGAAAACTACGAAGGGTTTAATCATTTAGTTGAGCTACACGCATCGGTAGAAAATGCGACCGCCACGTACATCATCCGTAATCATGATTTCGCAAAATTCACCGCCCAAAAAGCAACATTCGAAAAAAATGTCGATTACTTGAATGATCAGCTTGGCTACACTGCAGTTTCCTTAAGCATGCACGATACTTATTACAACATGGAAGAAAAGATTCGCCCCCGCATGGACATCATCGACAAAGCGATGGCGGCTGCCAAACGGGTCGGCCTCACGCCTTACTCTGCCCCGATTCGTGGTGGCACAGACGGCGCACGCTTAACCTGGGAAGGATTACTCTGTCCGAACCTGGGAACGGGGGGCTTCCAATTTCACGGACGTTTTGAGTTTGCCTCAATCCCCCAAATGCACAAAGCCTTAGAAATGATGCTAGACATCATTCAACATGCTTAAGCCTCTTTTTAGAGGCTTTTTTATTTGAAAAGAATGTCTGGGATATGAAAATTAGCCAACTTATCGGTATACTAAAAACAATAGAAAAAGGATGTGACGCCATGCGAACATTGACCATGAATAATGGGATACCCATCCCAGTCTTAGGCACTGGCACCAATACATTCGGCAAAGAAAACCGTGTGTTTTCAGCCCCGATAAACAATGATACAACTGAGCTAAAATCGGCCATTGAATGTGGTTACCGGCTCATTGATACGGCCATTTACTATCGCAATGAATCAGTCATTGGAAAAGCGGTCAAAGAATCCGGCATCGACCGATCTCAGTTTTTTATTACGTCAAAAATTCCTGAAAAAGAGGCTTTTTCAGGCACGAATGAACGCGTTCATGACTCGGTTCAATCCTCTTTGAAGGCTTTGGATTTAGACTACATCGATCTGTATTTAATTCACTTCCCATTAGACACTAATGAAGACAATGTACGCGTATGGCGCATTTTAGAAGACTATGTCAAAAAGGGCCATATTCGATCGATTGGCGTTTCCAACTTTAATATTGACCAACTCACGTATCTGTTAACGCATGCGGCCATTAAACCGGTCGTCAACCAGTTTTTATCTTATCCGGGTCATCATAATCAACCACTCATCGACTTTTGCCAGGCAGAAGCAATCATTCCTGAAGCCTATCAGTCACTGACTAAAGTCGCACCAGAGACAAAAGAAATACTCCGAGAAATCGGGGTGAAATATGGAAAAACCTGGAGTCAAGTCATATTAAATTATCAGATTAATGAAGGCATCATTGCCATTCCCAAATCACACAATCATGCGCATCAAGCAGACAACATCGATATCTTTGATTTTGCGTTAAGTGACGAAGACCGCTTACGCATCAAACATCTATAACTGAGTCACCTCTTTTGCGAAATTTAAAAAGACCACCAATCAATCGGTATCTTTGATTCATTGGTGGTCTTTAATTTTATTCAGAGTATATGGCGTCTAAAAATGCGGACATCAACGATTGAAAGACCGGAACTTTTTGGCTGGCAACGTTTAACACATGGGCATGATCATGGTCTCTTTTTTGAATGCCAGTCGCCATGTTTGTGACGAGTGAAAGCCCTAATACATTGATGCCTACACTGCGGGCTTTGATGGTTTCTGGGACGGTCGACATACCGACCACATCAGCGAACGTTGATAGCATTCTAATCTCAGCTTTGGTTTCGTAATAAGGCCCCATAAAGCTCACATACGTGCCTTCTTTGTAAGGGATGTCGTGCGCATTAAAGATGTGCCGCATGGTATTTCTAAGCTTTAAATCAAAGGGCTCGGTCATGTCGGGAAACGTCGGATCACTGAGGTGACCCACAAGGGGATTTGACGGCATGAAATTGATGAAATCATTTAAGACGACGAAGTCACCTGGGTTTAAATGCGGATTCATCCCGCCGCAAGCATTCGTGATAATGAGCGTTTGTACCCCCAACGCATGAAATAATTCAATGTTTTGAACGACTTCATGCATGGAGTACCCTTCGTAAAAATGCACTCGACCTTTTTGAATGAGGACGGGTTTTTCGTTTTTAAACCCAAGTGTAAACGTTGCTGAATGGCCGGGTACTGTTGGCTGAGGCAGCCCTTCAAACCTATCAAACGAAAAATCGACGGTTTCATCGAATGTCGCATCGTCAATAGCAAGCCCAGATCCTAAAATGATGGCCGTTTCAATAGGCGTTTGGGTCACCGCTTTAAACGGCTCAAGCCATATGTTATTCATTTCAATGTCTCCTAAAGAACAATGAATTTATGGACACAGTTATAGGTTTAAGCTGGAAATATGATGACTAAGACCAGTGCCGCAACCGATAATGTGAAGGCAGACGCCCATACTGTTTTTTTCAGATTTGAGGGAGCCTCAACTGATGCATTCAGCCATAAGGTCTTCACCGACAAAACAAGTATTAATGCTAAAGACGCGTACAATAAACTGAATGGAAGTAAAAACCCTTGCAATGCTAAATGAATAATTAATGCTAAAAGTAACAAGCGAAAGCCTGCTGCAAACACCACAACGCGTTGGTCTTTCAACGCGTAATAAAGCAAAAAGAATAATATAAATAAAAGCGCAACTGCGATTTCAAACGTCATACACACCTCGAAACAACCTTAAGATTTGTGTGGGTGTATGTTACATTTAAACCAATAAAATTTCATTTAGTCTGCACTTTTTTATCCGGTGTCAGCAAACGAGGACTGTATGATTCACGCGAATCCCAGCATATTTAGCGGTGAGCTTTCCGCATTCTTAGCGTCCAAACACCGTTTTTACGCGTGTCCCACGCACCGTGTACGAAATATTTTAGGTGTGCCATTTGCCGCAGGAAACGGTCACCCATTTACCGAAGGCATGATTGATTATTTTAATGATTCGACGTTAGATGCTTCGCACACGCGAATGAAAAAATTTTATGACCGCTTCCAACCACCCACGCTCTTCGACGCGTTTTTTCAAACGCGGGATCACCCACTGATTAAAACGTTGAGTGATGACACATTAAACCCACTCACTGAGATATCTTCCAAAGATTATTTGGTGCCGTGGGTCGAAGCGACAATTCCCATGGGAGGCTTTGGCCAAAACATGCCGAAAGGTGAAGGATCGCACTACTTGGGTCCGGTCAGTCATCGGCATCTGTCTAGCGAATATGCGCGTATTAAAACGGTCGTCAAGTCCATTCACACACACGGATTTGATGTGGACAAACAAACCGATACCATTCGGGGATATTTTTTAACTCATGAAGATGACTCCGTATGCATCATTGTAGGAGGCAATCACCGAGTCGGGGCACTCGCCGCTTTAAGAAGTAAGACGATTCCCGTTGAATGTCACCCAGATAGACCCACCCACGTGACATTGGATGATTTACATGATTGGCCCATGGTGCAAAATGGCCGCTTTTCACCAGACTTAGCGAAAGCGATATTTCTCCGGTTTTTTTGGTCGCCGATGAAGCCACTGATTTAACACATTCTCTTCGCTAGATGCGTTCATTACTTTTCAATTTTTTTGAGGATTTGACGGAGTGATACTTCTCTGCCGTGCCAGATGTCTGCGATATTCTTCCGTTGTTTAAAAAGTGATATTCCCATAAATCCAAGCATTAACCAACCCGCATTATTTGAATACGGTGAAATAAATACATACACCGGTGTAACAATGACCGCCGTTACCGATGAAATGGTAATGTATTTGGTTGTTAATAACAAGCCGATCGACACGAGCAACAACGTGCTTCCAAAAAGGGGAGCCGCCGTCACTAAAACACCAATTAAAGAGGCAATGCCTTTGCCGCCTTTAAATTGATGAAAAACGGGAAACATATGCCCCAGCATGACCATGACACCAAACAAAAACCATATGGCATCATTATCGGGATATAAAAGACGGGCCATTAACACTGGCAGTGCCCCTTTCAATATATCCAAAAGCGCAATTAAAAGACCAAATTTAAATCCCAGCGTAAGCGCGGCATTTGTGGCTCCGGCATTCTGTCTACCAACGGTTCGAATGTCGATGCCTTTTTTTATTTGGGTCATTGAAATGGCCGGATTAATATTGCCAAATAAATAACTCCCAAGACTTAATACGATGATATCCATAGACCCTCACTGTGCGTGTATGTATGTAGTCTACCATCAATCTAATTCAATGCTACATTCAACGAAAAACATGCCCCTTCATTCATGCAAGTGGCCAGTGAGAAAATCGAATGCGTTTAAGTAACTTCGAAAACCGTCTCCGTAAAACCGGTGACTCACCACATCTTCAATCACACTCGTATGGCGGAACGTTTCTTTTCTCGTTGTGATATCACTCAAGTGAACTTCCACGACGGGTGGGTGAATCGCTTCAATGGCATCTCGGATGGCGTACGAATAATGCGTGAGTGCCCCAGGATTTATAATCACGCCTGCGAATTTATGCGCGTGGGCGTCATGCAACCAATCAATTAAATCACCTTCGTGATTGGACTGGCGAATGTCTACGTCCACCGCCCTTTTTTTTGCCTGATCTTTGATGGCTTGGGATAATTCAGCATATGTGTGAGAGCCGTAAATATCAGGGTCTCTTTGACCCAATAGATTCAAATTAGGTCCATTGATGATTAAGATATGCATGCCACTTCTCCTTCCACAATGCCATGATATTTGGTGCGTTAATCGCATCCGTTAACTCGATGTCCGCCCAATAAATATAAAGCGGATCCCGCTTTTTTTTGAGCGTCAAATACTCATTGAGTGTCGTTGCTAAAGGCCGGGTATCAGTGAAGCTCGGAGTGTCTTGACGAGTGAGGTAAATCATGATCCCGTTTTGGTGTAAGTTTACGGCATTCGTCTCATTTAATAGCGCGCCACCGCCCGTTGCAATCACTGAATGTGTCACATCTTTTAAACTTTGAATAATCGTTGATTCTACGTCTCTAAACCGGGCTTCACCGTATTCATTGATCCATTCAGCAGGATGCTTGCCCGTTGTTGTATGAATTTCTTTATCCGTATCAATAAACGTCATGCCTAATTGCTTGGCAAGTGCTTGACCCACGGTTGATTTTCCACTGTAGGGAAGGCCGATTAAAACGAGATTGACTGTCTTTAGTACCACCGTTTCATAGAGACTTTTTAAGTCAACGTCCAATAGTGCTTGCCCCGTCATCAATCGCGCACTGTGCAACGCTTGATGAAGCAGCATACTTAAACCGTTCGTATAAGGTACATTCGCCTTTTTTGCAAGTCTTGATAACAGGGTGTGAAACGGCGCATAGACCGTGTCAAATATCCACTTAACCCTTTTTAACTGACTCGCATCCAACGGAAATATTGATGATATATGCGTCATGCCAAGGGGTGTTGCATTGATTAAAACGTCCACTGAATTATCCCATGCAGCGAATGCAAATTCATCTTTTTGAGGATGTCGGGCATACGTTTTGACTAAAAGATTCAAGTCTTGCAAGGCAATTTTTATGCTATTAGCGGTTGCCCCATTACCTACGATTCCAACGGATTGATAACCGTCAGTCAGGCATCTTTGTCGGACGATTTCTCGGAGTGCTAAGATGTCGGTGTTGTATCCTTTTAACCCATTTGTATGATTCACGATGGTATTCACACTGCCTGATTTCTGCGCCCATTCATCGGCGTCATCCACCATTTTAAACGCCTTGCTTTTATATGGTGCTGTGACGTTAAGTCCTAAAATATCTGTACTAAAAATGGTTTTTTCAAACGTTGGGACGTCGTACAACTCGTAATTAACTGCATGCATGAATTCGTGAATCATCGGCGATAAACTATGCCCGATGGGTCGACCGACCAGTCCAATATGTTTAGCCACTTTGCAATAACTTAGACTGTGCCATGATGGTCAAGTAGACTTCTTGAATGGCGGCTTCATGCGAAAAGACTTCGGCTTTTTTTAAGACGACTTCTTCCCGGCTGGCTTGGGTCGTGGCAAGTGACTCAGCTTTTTTCACCTTGGCGATGCTTGGCATCAAATTAAACCGAGCCTCTAACGCTTCCATGATAATCGAATCTAGACGATCTATTTCATTGCGTAAATTTTGTAATGATGGCATCATAACTCCTCGTAACGTGGGATGTATTGGGCTAAATCTGTGAGTACAATTTCTTCTAGTTCTGCGTGTCCAATGCGTCTTAAATGAATCCATGTAAGCGTCTGTTTTGACCGTTTCTTATCGGTTTTGATTTGCTCAAGCAGGGCTGCTTTTTCATAGGGAATGGGTGCGTAGCACTCATACATATCCAGGAGCGCTTTGAGCCGTTTTTTAAGGGGTGGGTCCGCGACTTCCATCAACATGCCAGACGCCACACAGCGTCCATGACTGAACGCATAGTCATGCAGCGTCTCTAAGGCGTGGCCCGTCGTATGGCCAAAATTGAGCAAGCGTCGGATGCCTTGGTCCGTTAGATCTTTTTCAACGATGGCCGCTTTTAATTGAATGGCTTGACCAATAATCGCGTCAATGTCTAGCGCGTTGGTTTCTAATGCTTCGGTGAGTGTGGCATCCATCGTGACCGCCATCTTAATGATTTCACTGAATCCTTCGGCCATCCGCTCAGGAGATAACGTTGTTAAAAAGTGTGAATCAATGATGACAGTCTGGGCAGGATAAAAACTACCGACACGGTTTTTAGCCGTTGTATTAATCGCTGTTTTTCCTCCCACACTCGCATCCACCATCGCAAGTAACGTTGTGGGAATTAAAACGAGGGGGAGCCCTCTTAAATACACACTGGCCGCAAAACTCACCACATCACACAGGGCGCCTCCTCCGAGTCCAACTACGGGAGTGTCTGGGGTAATATCTAACGCATCTAAACGGGTCATAATGGTTTGTAAGCCATCCCATGATTTGGCTGGCTCACCCGGCGCAATCCCAATTAAATGGTCTGGATCTATTTGGCTGTTCAGCGCCTTTATAAACGCACTAGGCAGCGAAATATCATACATCCAAAGCGACTCTTTATGCGCCACTAGCGCATTTTCAAAGGCACCATTATTTATCTGGACGTCGGTTGTCATAGAACGCGTAAGCGATACAGTGATATCAGCCATGAGTCCGAACTCTTTCATCGGCGGATAAATACAAATCAGCGAGGGCGATGGCTACTGCGTTTTCAATGACAATGCCGGCACGTCGCGCAATGCAGACATCGTGGCGGCCTTTAATGGCCATTTCGGTAACTTCTTTTTTCTCGGTATGATAAGACTTTTGGGGTTTTTTAATGCTTGATGTGGGTTTGATAAATGCCCGGACAACTAAGGGGTTTCCATTGGTTATTCCACCGGTAATCCCCCCACTATGATTGGTCTTTGTGGTTCCACTGGCATCGAGTATTGCATCATTAAATTCAGAGCCTTTCATCGTAATCGCTTGAAAGCCAATACCAAATTCTACCCCTTTAACGGCGGGAATGGAAAAGAGCAGTTGACCGATGAGGGATTCAACTTTGGCAAACATCGGTTCGCCAATACCAATCGGTAAATCATCCACCGTGACTTCGATAATCCCACCCACTGAATCACCTTCCGCCGCAATTTTTTCTAAATAGTCATCGATTTGTGTCATATCCGTTAAGCTTCCTACTTGCACGAGTTGGTGGGAAAACGTAAAGGGAAGTGTCATTTTAGCTAGACTTCCTGCCATCACGATGGGAGCTGTTAGACGCCCCGAAAAGCGACCGCCGCCCCGGTAATCGTGAAACTGATTATATTTAATCGACGCGACATAGTCCGCATGACCGGGACGCGGATGTTTTTTGAGTGGCTCATAGTCTTTGGACTGAACGTTGACGTTGTCAATTGTTAAATGCAGCGGTGAGCCGGTTGTTACGCCTTGAAAAACGCCGGATGTAATGCGGAATGCATCCGGCTCTTTGCGCGGTGTGGTTCCGATGGCGACGGGGTTACGGGCGAGTAAATCCTCTTTAATCCGCGATTCATCGACCGTGATTCCAGGGGGCATGCCTTCTACGACAATGCCAATGGCTGGTTGATGTGATTCTCCGTAGAGCGTGATTTTAAAGCGATCTCCAAACGTGTTCATAAAGTCTCTCCTACCTGGATATATGTGCCTCCGATTGCTTCATAATCTTGAAGAAAATCGGGATAAGATTTTAGGGTACATTCAACATTTCGAATGATGTAAGGGGCCTTCGCTTTGGGAGCAAGCATGGCAAGCGTCATTGCAATGCGGTGGTCGTTAAACGTTTCAAACGGCGTGTGACTTTGAAAAGACTTGTGACCGCCGTGCACCGTGAGGGTATTTGCGTCTATCTCACTGTCTACACCCATTTGGTTTAGTGTATGTTTCATCACACTTAACCGGTCTGATTCTTTGTGCTTGAGCCGATCTACGTGATTGAACGTTGTAGCCCCTTCGGAAAAGGCACTTAAAGCCATTAACATGGGCGCAAGATCTGGGGTATCTGTCAGGTCGATTGACGCCTCTTTAAGACTCGATTGTTTCACCGTAACCGTGCCCGCTTTATGGGTCAAATCGCCCCCCATGGATTGAATAACTTCCAGTCCGGCAATATCACCTTGCAGTGATTTAATCGGGAGTCCGTGCAAAGTGAGGTTCCCGCCAAGCAGGGCTCCAGCTATAAAGAAGATACTGTGTGAATAATCGCCTTCAATGGTGGTATTCACAGGGTGATACGTTTGATTTCCTGGAATTTTAAACCCATCGTCTTCTATGTGAACGAGAATTCCAAAGTCTTTTAATACATCTAAGGTCATATCAATGTATGGTTTTGAGACGGCTTTTTTCGTTAACCTAATCTTTGACTCACCGTCTAGTAACGGGAGTGCCATCAATAATCCAGTAACAAACTGACTGCTAATTTGATCATCGATTGAA
>CAJXLP010000002.1 GCA_913056275.1 uncultured Mycoplasmatota bacterium | reverse complement strand
GACATGCTGTCGGTCAAAATCCCCGATCTTAAAGAAACATTACGGACGATGATTGGCGCAGAGCCGATTGAAATCCAAGAAGGCCACCGGGTCATTGAAATCAAAGACCAACGGATTAATAAAGGCCAAGCGACGTACCAATTCACGAATGAAAAGACGTATGACTTTGTTTTAACCATCGGCGATGACACGACCGATGAAGACATGTTTAAAGCGCAGGCTGATGGCGTCACCATTAAAGTAGGCTTCGGCGATACCGCCGCCACCAAACGCGTACGCAGTACGAAAGATGTCTCCGCGCTCTTAGAGCGCTTGGAAAACAGCGCAGATTAGAAACTTTTTAAAGAGCGCCGTCACTGCGTGACAAAATCGCCAATAATTCGTATACTAAAAGTAATTTCTAATCGAAAGGATCAACCGATGGAACCGACCCATTTTGCAAACGGACAAAAAGTGTATGAACACGCAGGCGATACGCTCATTTATTACTACCGGGACGGAACGATTAAAGCCAAAGGTCCTGTTAAAAACGCCACCAAAGACGGCCTCTGGCAATATTTTCGTAAATCCGGACACCTATGGAAAGAAGGATCGTATAAAGCCGGTAAACGCGACGGCCTCTGGGAACAATTTTCCCCCGAAGGCCAAGTCGAAGTGGAAATCCGCTACGCCTTAGGCAAACCTCAATAATGCGTGAGAATCCTCACGCATTTTTTTTAAGGAGACCGTATGATTCGGCCAATCACACTCAGGGATGATTTAACCCACATTGCCTCGCTTATTTATGCGACTGACCCCTTTTTATTCCCGTATATCTTTGGGAAAAGTCCGCTCGGTGAACCCCGCATTGAAGCCTTAATTGCCTTAGAGGCGAATAGCTTTTCTTACCGGATGATCCGGGGATACTTTGATTCAGAGGGTATCTGCCAAGGCGTCTATATCGCGTATAATAAAAAGAATAAATCAAACGATCGTGATTTTTCGGCGGTATTCAAAGGGCTAAGAGGCCTTTGGCTCGCGTTAAAACTCTTACCCGTTGCGCACCTCTTAAACCCGCCGATTACAAACACGTATTACTTACAAAACATTTCTGTGAATGAATCGAGTCGCGGTCAAGGCATCGGCCGGGCTTTACTCGCTGACTTTTACGATCAAGCTAAGAAAAAAGGTCACGCCAGCGTCTCTTTAGATGTCTCACTGGACAACCCCGGGGCTTTAAGATTGTACGTGTCAGAAGGGTTTCAACGGATTAAAAAACGGAAAATTTTAGGGCTGTACCCCGTCTTGTATTACTGTGAAAAGCGTCTTGATACAACCACCCCTTAACTATGGAGGAGCCCCCGATGCTTGAATGGATCCAATATGCCTTACTCGGACTCTTACAAGGCATTACCGAACCCCTTCCCATTTCATCCAGCGGCCATTTATATATGGCCCGTTTGCTGTTTAATATCGGCGAGACGGATGTTTTTTTTGAAGTGATGATGCACTTTGCCTCACTGTTTGCCGTCATCTTAGTGTTTAAAGATAAAATCATCGCGTTAATCCAAGGGGCTTACCGGGCGCTTTTTAAAGGCAGTGAAGATAAAGCGGCACTGCATTATATCGGGTTGATACTGATTGGCAGTCTCCCCGTCGGTGTCTTAGGTCTCACCGTCGCTTCACCCCTTGAAAGCCTACTTGCATCATCCGGTTTACTGGTCATTGGCGCTGCGTTACTGGTGACCGGGACCTTTCTATGGATCGTCAGACCGCTCACCTTAACCAATGAAAGAGACACCCTCACGGTGAAAGATGCGATGGTTATCGGACTTTTTCAAGCCGTTGCCATACTCCCTGGCATTAGCCGTTCTGGGAGTACGTTAGTTGGCGGCTTATTCCGTAAGATCAGTGTCCGCACGATCATCGAATTTTCCTTCATGCTTTATATCCCTGTAACCTTAGGCGTCAGTCTTTTAGAGCTTTTGACGCTGGATGCTACGGATCTCCCGCTAGGTCCCTTAAGTCTCGCGTTTGTCATGAGTTTTATCGCCACCTATGTTGCGTTAAAAATCTTTCGCAGTCTGGCCACCGAAGGGCGATTACGCGGCTTTGCGGTCTATTGTGTAAGTGTTGGGCTGTTAGCTGTCATCTTGTTCTTTGTCTAATAAAAAGGCCACCAGAAAAATTCCGGTGGCTTATTTTTTTTAAGGGTTAAATAAAGCGCGTACTTGATCGGCGGTATCAAACGCTAAGGCTTTATCTTTCAAAGCGATTAAATCATCCATCGTGTAATGCGTGAGAGCTTCTTTGACTTCCAATAACGCCGGGCCACTCATGGAAAGTTCATCCATCCCCATGCCTGAGAGTAATAAGGCGGCCTTCACATCCGACGCCATTTCCCCGCAGACGCCAATTTCGGTATTTTCCGCATGGGCCGCTTCCACGGTGGATTGGATGAGTCTCAGTAAGGTCGGGTCTAAAGGCTCATACAGGTAGCTCACCCCGTCATTCATCCGGTCGGCGGCGTACGTATATTGAATGAGATCATTCGTGCCGATGGAGAAGAAGTCGACGTGTTTGGCGAGCGTCCGTGCATTCAGGGCCGCCGCAGGAATTTCAATCATGATGCCGATTTTAATGACCGTTTGATAGGGGGTTTGCTCGGTGTTTAGTTCCGCTTTTACCTCATCTAAAATCGCTTTGGCTTTTTGCACTTCATCGAGCCTTGCGATCATTGGAAACATGATGCGCACGTCTGGGTAAGGCGCACTCGCAATCAATAAAGCTTTCAGTTGGGTTTTAAATAATTCAAGTTCATTGAAACATAAGCGAATCGCCCGGACCCCTAAAAAGGGATTATCTTCGGTGGGTTGTTTTAAATACGGTAGGGCTTTATCACCGCCGATATCAAGTGTCCGGACGATGACGGGGTGGATCGCTTTAAAAACATCACTGTAAGCTTGGATTTGGGTTTCTAAGGACGGGGCTTCGGATGATTCCATGAATAAAAATTCGGTGCGGAATAACCCAATGCCTTCGGCCCCGTTTTTGAGTGCCACCGGCAAGTCTTTGGCCGAGCCAATGTTGGCATAAAGGGGGATCGAATGCCCATCTTTAGTAAGTCCTTTTAAAGACTGGAAGGGGTCGAGTTTCGCTTTCAACGCTTTCGCATCTTTGAGCGCTTTTTGAAACGCACTCAACGCGTCATCACTCGGGTTCACGTCCAACTTTCCAGCCGTGCCATCAATCAGCGCGAGTGCGCCATCTTCGATGTCCATGACCCCGCTAATTCCCACCACGGCGGGTAACCCAATTGCCCGGGCCATGATCGCGGTATGCGAGGTATAGCCCCCGATTTCGGTGGCGAACCCCTGCACTTTGGAAAGGTCTAAAGCCGCGGTATCTGACGGTGTTAAATCGTCCGCGACGATGATGGTGTCGGTGTCTAATAAGGCGAGGTCTTGTAAGGGCGTGCCGGCCATGTGGGAAAGCACGCGGGTTTGAATGTCTGCAATGTCGGATGCCCGTTCTTTAAAATACGGATCATCCATGGCTTCAAACATCGCTTTAAACGTATCAGTCACCGTTTTATACGCTTTGAGTGGATTCATCGATTCACTGATTTTTTCTTTCACTTGCTTGACGATTTCAATGTCATCGACCATTTGTAAGTGGGCGTCAAAAATGGCAAGGTGCTCTTTGTCAAGCGTCCCTTTGGCTTTCGCTTGAATGGCTTTTAAATCGTCTTTAGAAGCCGCTAAAGCATCGTCAAATTGTTTGAGGCACGCCGCCTCATCGGTGCACGCCTCATCCGGTATATGAATCTCTGGTCGTGTAATCTTGACGACTTTCCCCATCCCAAGTCCCTGTGATACACCACGTCCTGTCATCATTGTAATCTCCTTGAATTGAAAGTCTTCACACGTATTGTATCACTCCATAAAAAAAAACAGACAATCAGTCTGTTTTTACGTGGCGGCTTCTTTTTTTACCGCTTTATAGCCAAAGCGGCCGACTGCGTCTAGAATGATTTGTCGGTCGACGTGCGCCTCATCGTACGTGACGACAATTTCTGTGTCATAGGTATCGGTTACGACACTTTCAATGTGGGCATTTTTTTCTAATAACTTACGAATGGCCCGGCCGCATCCGACACAGTGCATGCCATTCACTTTGTATGTTTCAATTGTCATACTGTCACCTCTTTCTTCCATAGTTTAATGGATTTTGGCGAATTTTTTAAGTCTAATGCGTTTGCGTTCCGCCGTTAACAAAGAGAGTTTGACCACTAATGAAATCGGCGGCACTGGAAGCAAAGAAGCCACATGCTTTCGCAATGTCTAAAGGCGTGGCGAGTCGTCTTAAGGGTACCGTCTGCCGGTAACGTTCCACTTGATCATCATTATAATACGCCGTCATTTCAGTCGGGATGAGTCCGGGGGCGACCGCATTCACCGTAATATTAAACGGACCGAGTTCTTTGGCCAGTGAGCTAATCAAGCCGTTGAGCGCACTTTTGGCGGTGGCATAGCTCGTATTTTCGGCGCGCCCTTGATAGCCAATGCCGGATGATATTGCCATGATCCGCCCAAACTGGGATGCTTTCATCAGGGGGGCGATGACGGTTAATAAAGCGACCAAACTATTCACCGACACGTCCATTACGGCGTCATAATCCGCAAAATCAAGGGTTTCCACAGGGCCATCGATTTTCAGTCCGGCGTTATGAATGAAGACGTCAATTTTAGGCACATCGTGAAGCACTTTTTTTAAGGCCCTTAACGTGGCGTCCCGGTCTGTGAGGTCCGCTTCTAAGACCCAGACATGGGTGTCAGGGTGAGCGTTTTGAAAGGTTTCTAATTCCGCTTTTTTCCGCCGGGTATGCAAAATCAGGTCATAGCCTAATTCACTAAAGTACTGTGCAATCGAAGATCCGATGCCACCGGTGGCACCGGTGATGAAGGCGATTGGTTTCATAAAGACTCCTTGAGAGTGATATAGTAATGAGGGAAAGGATGGTTTTTGTGGACATATTCATCATCATCGGGGTCACACTCGTCATGGGTGTGGCGGCGTACGTCAAGGGCATTATTGGATTTGGCTCAAGCCTTATCGCAATTCCGTTAATCAGTGCCTTTTTATTGCCCCCATCAGACACAAGAGCGATCGTAGTGACGATTAACTTAATGCTCAATTTGTATCTATTTATTCGCGCTGATACGTTTAACATGGACGGCATTAAAACGTTTATCCCGTTGATTGCCTCTGTTTTGGTCGCATCCATCTTGGGCGGATTCTTTTTAGGCTCTTTTGACAATCAAGCCTTTAACGTTGTCTTAGGTAGTTTACTGATTGTCACGGCCCTCAATAAACTGCTGAATCTATCGATTTCCATTCAGCACCCTAAACGCTATTTCATTCCTGTGGGCTTGCTCGGCGGGGCACTGAATACATTGGTCGGCGCCGGCAGTGTGCCAGTTCTCATCTTTTTAGGGTTCACCAATCTTAATAAAGAGGATTTTCGCACGACCATCATTTTATTTTTACTCGTTTTAAACATCGGGAGTTTATCGTCGTTTATGCTCAACCAAGTTTACGATTACCGCTTGCTCGCTGTCGCGCTCATCATCATGCCCGTGTTACTGATTGTCAGTCAACTAGGCATTCGCTCAAAAGAAAGCATTAACGACGCCTTGTTTCAAAAACTCGTCTCAATATTTATTTTGATCATTGGGATCAATACCATTTTTCAACTGATTTAAAGCGTTTCAATCGTTCCATCACAGCGTTTTTCGGTGGCGCCTAATAGCCCATCTTTAGTCTTTAAAATAATTTGACCCCGGCCAAACAGGCCGACTTGGTCGGTCACGTGGACATCGTGACCGGCTTTTTTTAATGCCTTTATGTCATCTGGATGAAAATCGGCTTCGACATCGACTTTAAGGCCTTTGTCGTAGTAATACCGAGGCGCATCGAGGGCGGCTTGGATATTCATCGACTCTTTCACGTGGTTTAAAAAGACTTGGTAGTGACCTTGAGGTTGCATGAATCCACCCATGACGCCTAAAGGGCCGATGCCTTCGCTCGTCTTCATAAATCCTGGCATTAACGTATGGTAGGGCCGTTTCCCTGGGGCGTATTGATTGGGGTGCTCTTTCAGTAAAAAGCCCGCGCCCCGGTTTTGCAAGGCGATCCCGGTGCCCGGCACGACAATGCCAGAGCCATATCCCATGTAGTTACTCTGAATAAGCGAAACTTCCATGGTGTCATCCGCCGTCGCCAAATACACGGTTCCGTGATCCTCGTCAAACGGATCTTCAAAATCCTCTGCGTGGTCTCCAATTTGGGCAGCCAAACGTTTACTGTGATCGGCGTCTAAGTAGGCGTGAATGTCTTGCTCACTCATCATCCCGTGCATACGCTTTTTACCCGCCACAAAGGCCTGTTTTAAGCTCTCCACTTCACCGTGCAGTGATTCTTTGACATGCTGGAAAATCGATAATGCTTTTAAGGCGATAATGCCCTGTCCGTTGGGCGGTAGTTCATAAAGCGTGGCCCCAAACGCATCTTGAGCAAGCGGGGTTTGCCACTGGGCTTCGTGTGCGAGAAAGTCGGCTTCTCTTAAATACCCACCGGCGTCTTGCATGTGCTGGACCATGGTCTGCATGAGCGCCCCGCGGTAAAAGCTATCGGGGTCTTTGGCAATGATTTTCAGCGTTTTTGCATGATCGCTCAGTCGATAAAGGCTTTCCACATCCTGATCAAAAAAGGTCTTTAGAAACGGTTCAAAGATGGGGTCTTTTAAATGCGTCGTATAGATGTCTTTGGCCCTTAGAACATTATGTTTGACTGTATCTGCGAGTTTAAATCCGTCGTCCGCCAGTTGTATGGCGGGCCTAAATAAGTCTTCAAACGGGAGTTTTCCAAACCGTGCATGCAAGGTTTTCCAAAGTTTTACAGCCCCCGGAACGGTCACTGCCTTAAAGCCAAAGCGCGGGACTTTCCCGCTTTCTGAAAAAGCTTCATAGGTGAGTCCTGTGGGGCTTTTCCCGGATGATGTGAGCCCATAAAGCGTCCCATTTACACGGACGATGGCAAAGGCATCCGCACCGATGCCATTGGACGTGGCTTCGCTGACGGTGAGTGCGGCTGCTGTGGCGATTGCAGCATCGACCGCGTTTCCGCCGGCAGCAAAAATCTGCTTACCAGCCCGGGCGGCGTGTGGGTCACTGGTGGCGACCATGGCGTGCGTCGCATGTGTGGGGGTGCGCATAGCGAGTCCTTTCACGACTTTTTTTCAAGTATAGCATAGCAAACTTTCTTGCAGTCAAGAGTGCTTTACGGTACACTAAATAGCGAGATTTACATGCACTGTATAAGGAGTTATGATGCGCGGAAAATGGGTGGTTTGGCTGAGTTATTTTGCCGTGTTATTCGGACTTTGGCTAATTTTGGCTGAGTTTAGTCCACTGAGTGAATGGATCATCGGGGCACTGGCCAGTGCGCTCGTTTTGGTCTGGTTAAGACGATCGTTACTCTTACCCCGTGATATTCGCCCAATCACCCCGCGCGGTCTCCTCGCGTTTTTTCCGTTTCTCATGCACTGGCTGAAAGATTTACTCATAGCCAACGTGGAAGTTGCGCGCATTGTGCTTAGTAAAAACATGGATATTAAACCGGACTTTTATACCTTTGACCAACCATTAAAATCGGATGTGGCACAAGCCACACTGGCTAACGCGATTACTTTAACCCCCGGAACATTGACGGTGGATTATGATAACCAAACACTCATTATTCACTCGTTGAGGCCGCATCATTACGACGATTTAAAGTCTGCCACATTCCTCGCCTACTTAAAAGCCATGGAGGCGCCGGATGCTTAATTTTTTGTTGGGGTCCACACTATTTTTAAGTTTATTGTCTCTCGTCAGTATTTACCGGGCATTTCAAGGGCCAACACCCGGCGACCGGATTATTTCGATTAATTTGATGACCACCTTGGTCATTGCGATCATTTTATTACTCAGTTTTTATTTCTCAGAAGAAAGCTACATTGACGTGGCCATTTTGTATGCGATGATTGGCTTTTTAATGACCGTTGCCGTCGTCAAGTACTTACAGAAAGGAAGCTTAAAATGATCACACTCATCCAAGAGATAGTCGCTGGAACGCTCATCGTACTCGGCATGTTTTTCTTTTTAGTGGCGCTTCTAGGGTTACTAAGAATGCCCGATGTCTTTTCCCGCATTCATACGACGACCAAAGGTGACACCTTAGGCATTGGCTTAATTATTGTTGGATTGATGGTGTTATCAGGCTTTACTGCGCTTAGTTTAAAATTGTTTGTGACACTTGTCCTCATTTGGATTACGACGCCCACTGCGGCGCACTTAATCGCCAAGAGCGAATATGAGAGGGATGCCTCATGATGACGCTTTTAACGATCTTTTTAGTCATGCTGCTAGTGTTGACCGCGTTTGCGGTTGAACGGACCAAAGACCTCTTATCGGCAGTGATTGTATTCGCCGCATTTTCCCTTGTATTAAGTGTCTTGTGGTTGATTTTAAAAGCGCCCGATGTGGCACTCACGGAAGCCGCCGTTGGGGCGGGCATTACGACGGTCGTGTTACTGGCAGTCCTCTCGAAAACGGAACGGTACGAACGATGAAAAAAATTCGTGGATTAATGACCATTTTGCTGGGCATTGTTTTAGTTGTCAGTGTGTTTTACATGCCGGCGGGCGATGCATCGTATACCGTGACTGACGCCACCACCACGTATTTATCAGAGGGCAGTGAAACGACGGGCGCAACCAATATTGTGGCGGCGATTATTACCGATTACCGGGCCTTTGATACCCTGGGTGAGACATTGGTTTTATTTGCGGCCATTTTAGCGGTCGTGACGGTGTTAAAACCGCTCAAGGAGTCGGCCGATGAATAATCGATTATTGCATACCATTGTCAAAATGTTATTGCCGGTGATTATCGTCTACGGTATATTCATCGTCTTACACGGTCACTTAACTCCTGGTGGTGGCTTTTCAGGGGGCGCGATTTTAGGAACCGCCTTAGTGTTGTATGGACTTGCTTTTGGTCAAGACGCGTCGTTAAAGATATTCCCAGAAAGTGTGTCTAAATACTTAGAATCCGGGGGTGTTTTAGCCATCGTTGTGATTGGGCTAGTCGGCCTGTTTGTCGGTGGGTATTTCTTGAGCAATGCCGCCACCGGCGTTCCGTTAGGCACGCCGGGTGATCTTTTAAGCGGTGGTATTATTCCCTTGTTAATGATTGCAATTGGCCTCAAAGTGGGCTCAACTCTCATGACTTTATTCAACGCGTTACTGGAGGATGAGTGATGAGTATTCTTGATATATTTGTGGCCAACATCCATTTTATCGGGGCGATGATCATTTTTGTCATTGGCCTCTATATGGTGATTGCCCATCCCAATTTGTTTAAACGCATCATCGGAATCAACGTGATGAGCAGTGCGGTCTTTTATTTTTTCGTGGCCATCGGGGCCATCGCGGATGGCCGCGTACCGATTGTTGACGGGACCTTGACGCCTGCGGATTACATCAATCCGGTGCCGTCTGCGCTCATTTTAACGGGCATCGTCATCAGTGTGTCATTTACGGTATACGCCTTAAGCCTCGCAATAAAGATTCACCAATCCTACGGCACCTTAGACCAAGAAAAGATTGTCGAAATGTCGACGCGGGACGATTCGTATGACTAGTTTAGCGATCATTCAGCTCGTCCTTTTTTTGCTGGTCGCCCTTTTTTCACCATTTCTTACTCCCCCTAAACGCAATCAATGGCTCCTTTTATTGGTATTGATTGTGAACACGGGCATCAGTGCCGTTCTCTTACTCCACATCGAGAGCAGCGGCCCGATTACCCTCCTTCTTGGGGGCCATCAAAGAGGCCTTGGGATTGAGTTGTTAATCGATGCGTTCTCGGTTTTGTTTACATTATTTTTAGGGGCCTTAGGAAGTGTCGTTCAAATCTATGCCCTAGGCTTTATGAAAACTCATATCCCAAAGACGCAACACACCGCGTACAGTGGGCTTATGGCAATCCTCTTTTTTGCCATCTTTGGGTTGCTTTATACCAATGATTTATTCAACACGTACGTACTCATTGAAATTTTATCGATCGCCACTGTGGCGCTCATTTCCATTGTGCGTAAAAAACGAAACTTTATGGCGGCTTTACGCTACTTATTAATTTCAGAACTGGCCAGTTTATCCGTGCTGTTTGGCATTGCGCTGATTTATATGGTCACTGGCACACTCAATATGACGCTCATTTACGAAGCGATGCCCCGGGCGTTTGCGAATTATCCAATCAACGTCACCTTAGCGCTTGGCTTTATGGGTATGGGCTTGGCGATTAAAACCGCGATATTCCCCTTTCATGAGTGGTTACCCGATGCCTACACGTCGGCTCCCAGCTCATCGAGTGCGATTCTCTCAGCGCTCGTTTCTAAGGCCTACATGGTGGTGCTCATTAAAATCTTATTCCGCGTATTCGGAAGCGCCATCATTGAACAGTTAGGCGCTCAGTGGGTCATGATTACACTTGCCGCAGTGGCCATGATTGTCGGGAGTTTATTTGCCCTTGGTCAGACGAGTTTTAAACGGATGCTCGCGTATTCGTCGGTCGCTCAAGTGGGCTATTTGCTACTCGCTCTCAGCTTACTTTCCCGCGCTGGGTTAGAAGCCATGTTGTTTTACATGATCTCACACGCCCTCATCAAAGGCACCCTCTTTTTAGTCGCGGGAAGTTTCTCCACGCAACACATTAAAGATTCGCTAAAGGCCTTAAGTGGGGTCGCATACGTGGCCCCCTTTACCGCTTTAGTATTAGGCGTAGGCGCTTTTGGCATGGTCGGAATTCCTGGCACATCAGGATTCATTGCAAAGTTTCACTTAGCCATGGCCTTAGGCGATGCATCACGGTGGGGCTTTGTCGCCTTAATCATGCTTTCTTCGATTTTAAACGCCATTTACTTTTTCCCAGTCATCATTAATTCCATCGTGAAACAAACAGGAACTGTGCCTTTAAAGCGTGACCATTTACCGATCTCCATGGTGCTTTCAATGAGTGTCTTATTGATCGCCATTGTCACGTTAGGCTTTTCACCCAGCTTGGTGCTTCCATACATTGAAGCCGCCGTCACTGCCATTGGATTTTAGAAAGGATACCCGATGATTTCTTGGCTCCCCATCGTGCAAATGATGCTCATCTTAACCATCGCGTTGATGAGTCCACTCTCAAAAAAAGCCCGACTCATGACGCACTTATTGGCGTACGGGTTAATTGCCAATACGATCATTGGCGTTGTTTTACTCACCCATGTGCACGCAGTCGGCCCCATCGTTTTATCACTGGGCGGCCATGCCTCGTTTTTAGGCATCGAGTTCATCATTGATAGCTTTTCTGCCCTTTTTACATTGTTTGTCAGTGGCATTGGTCTATTGATTCACATGTATTCCTTGGGCTATTTACCGCACGCCCTCAAAGAGTCGCAAATCGCCTCCTATTATGGCCTTTTAGCCTTACTGTATTTCGCCGTCTTTGGCCTGCTTTATACGAATGATTTATTCAATACGTACGTGTTCATCGAAATCTTATCGATTACGACGTGTGCGATCATTTCCATTGCCCGAAAAAAACGGAATTATATGGCAGCGTTTCGCTATTTAATGCTCAACGAACTCGGATCACTCTCTTTTTTAATGGGCGTGGCCTTGCTGTATATGATTACAGGGTCACTCAATATGACGATGATCATGAATCAATTGTCTACCCAGTTTGCTGCGTATCCAATCAACGTGACGCTTGCCCTTGGCTTTATCGGAGTTGGCTTGGCGATGAAATCGGCCATTTTTCCCTTTCATGAGTGGTTACCGGATGCGCATTCGAGTGCCCCGGCTCCTTCCAGTGCGTTGTTAAGTGGCGTCGTAGTGAAACTTTATTTATTAGTCATTGTAAAAATACTATTTCGCGTCTTTGGCACGGGCATCGCTGAGACGCTCAATGCTCCCCTCGTGATGATGATTTTTGCGGTGGTGGCCATGGTATTTGGCAGTTTATTTGCCCTTGGTCAAAAAGACATCAAACGCATGCTCGCCTATTCGACTGTCTCGCAAGTTGGATACATATTACTCGCTTTGAGTCTCTTATCCACCGCGGGCTTAGAAGTCATGTTCTTTTACATCTTTTCCCACGCGCTCATTAAAGGCACCTTATTTTTAGTGACCGGCGCTACCATTTCCCATCAGAAGAAGCGATCGTTAGAATCGTACAAAGGGCTTGGATACTTGATGCCGTTATCGATGACGGCATTTGCGCTAGCTGGATTTGGCATGGTGGGGATTCCCGGGACAAGCGGCTTTGTGGCAAAGTTTCAGATTGCCACTGCCTTCTTAGACGTCGATCAAGCACTTTTTGTCTGGGTATTAATTGTCTCAAGCATTTTAAATGCACTCTATTATTTCCCAATCATTATTAACGGATTTGTCACGGACAATGAAGGAATTGATGTACACTTAGAAAAAGTGCCATGGCCGATGTTGGTGACGCTTTCGGTATTTGTGCTTGGCATATTTTTATTAGGCGTCATGCCCGGTGTCATAATGCCCTACATTCAAGCCGCCGCTGAAGTCATGGGAGGTGTTTCATGAATCACTGGATGAAAGCAGAAAAACTCGGCTGGAAATCATTTACGGTCCAGTCGATGATCATTATGGGATTTACCGTCTTTGGGTTGTCCATCTTTTTTGCCTACGTCGCATCACCCGCAAGCTTTGGGACCTTCGGTGAACGCTTTGCAGATCTCTCTTACCGCGCTGCAAGTACGCCCGCTGTGCTGCTCATTATTTTAGGGATGCCGCTTTTATCGGCCTTGCTGCGGATTGGGCTTAATCAACGCTCACTCACGTTGAAAGATGAGATTTTACTTGTGGCCGATGTGGCGATGATTGTCCTGGTCATGCTACTCTACCCCGCGGTGGCTCAAGGCCCGTTACGTTTTGTCAGTGACCAAGGCTTTGGGGTAGGCGTCTCGGTGCAATTAAATATGCTGGCGTACATGTTTGTTTTACTGTCGGTCGTCGTCTGGTTTTTTGTCATGATGTTCGCGCATGAATACATGAAAAAAGAAGACCATAACCGTCGCTTTTTCCTCTTTTTATCGCTGTCTTATACGGCCACGCTCGGCATTTTCATTGCCGGTGATTTATTGACGTTATTTTTTGCCTATGAAATGCTTACCATCATGACCTATTTACTGGTGGCCCATCATCAATCCAAAGATTCGATCGAAGCGGCCAACGAGTATTTATTTATGGGAATTTTAGGTGGGTTTTCAATCTTTGTGGCCATGGTCCTTATTTACACAGAGACCGGCAGTTTCATGTTTGATCAAAGCTATCAATTACTAGCGATACCAGGCGCAACGCCGTATCTCATATTGGGGCTATTGATCATCGGATTTGGCGTGAAAGCGGGCATGTTCCCCTTACATGTATGGTTGCCAAAAGCGCACCCAGTCGCCCCGTCTCCGGCGTCTAGTTTACTGTCTGGAATCATGATTAAAGTCGGCGTCTTTGGGTTGCTTCAATCACTCATTTATTTTTATTTCCCAGTCGAGGTGTGGAGTGATTCCACCGGTGTCTTAGGGCAAGTGCTCTTATGGATTGGCCTCGTAACGATGGCACTTGGGGTCGTATTTGCCATCGTCCAATCCGACATTAAAAAACTGCTCGCATACAGTTCGGTGTCACAAATTGGCTACATTTTCTTAGGGCTCGGGTTGATGATGATTCTCCAAGATAAAGGCGGCGTAGCGTTATCGGGCGCCCTCTATCACATGGTCAATCACGCCTTATTTAAATCGTTGCTCTTTATGGTCGCCGGTCTGATTATATTAAGAACGCATGAACGCAACATGTATAAACTCGGAGGCTTAGCCCGGCATTTACCCATCACCGCGGCGATTAGTCTGATTGCCTCGCTGGCGATTGCCGGCATGCCACTGTTTAACGGGTTTGTCTCAAAAACCGTATTGCATCACGCAATCACCGAATCAATCACCTACAAAAGTAATTTGTACATGGTCGTGGATTGGCTGTTCATTGCAATTTCAGCGGGCACCGTGGCCTATTTCATTAAGTTCAATTACTTCATCTTTTTTGGCCCGGAAAACGCAATGTACAAAGATTTGCAAGTCAAACGACGCAGCGTCTATTTGCCGATGATCGTCATGGCGCTTGGCTTACTGATGATTGGCCTTTTCCCCAATTTTCTCGTCGAAACGTTTATTCAACCCGTCGCTTTAGGATTACCGTTTGACGCAAGTTTTACGGTGGCTGGGCTTGATTTTAACTACTTTGCGGGGAAAGAACTGTTGCTCACCTTAGGCATTTGGGCCGGTGGCTTTGCGATCTTCTTTGGGCTGAAAGCCAAACAGTTACTCACCTATTCGTTCCCGGACTGGTTGCATTTAGAGTTTTTACTACTTTACCCCATTAGTGCCTTGATGCACGGGTTATTACTGCTCATTGATTCAGACCACGAAACGATGGATAAAGCGACGTATCAAACGTACCGGATGAGTAACTACAAGCTCACCTTCAAAGACCATTTAGTCGCCTTTTCAGACATTTTAAACCAGAAGTATGAAGGATTAATCATTAAAAGTGATGCTTTTATCTACACCCTCTTTTTAACGGCGGTTGTCATCGTCATGGGCGTCTTATCGTTCATTCTTTAAAACCCATGCATTTTGAATACTTTTAAAGCCCTTGCTTAATAGGGTGTAGGCGCTTACACAGGGGATTGTGTGAGCGTCTTTTTTTGCATATGTAAGCCCTCCGTGCTATACTTGAGATAAATCTGACAACCCTATATATGACGTAGGGTTTTATTTTGAAAGTGGAGGACATCATGAATGACCAAAACAATGACCAAGTGAACGAAACGGTCTTAGCGGTCAAGGATGTATACAAAATTTTCGGCCCATCACCTAATAAGGCAAAAAAATTATTGGGTGAAGGTAAAACCAAACAAGATATTCTCAAAGATACCGGCAACACCGTTGCGGTCAATGGGGTATCGTTCGAAGTGAAGCGCGGCGAAACATTCGTCGTCATGGGGTTATCTGGGTCCGGAAAATCAACCTTGATTCGGTGCTTAAATCGCTTGCACGATCCGACGTTTGGAGAAGTGAAAGTGGAAGGCAAAGACGTCGTCAAACTATCCGATGAAGATTTACGGACGGTTCGCCGGGAAAAAATGGGAATGGTATTCCAACATTTTGGATTATTTCCCCACCGGACGATTCGCCGGAATGTCGACTATGGCTTAGAAATCCAAGGCGTTCCTGAAGATGAACGCATTGAACGGGCGTATCAATCGTTAGAGCTCGTGGGACTCAAAGGCTATGAAGAAATGAAACCGGGAGAACTGTCCGGTGGGATGCAACAACGTGTGGGCCTGGCCCGCGCATTGGTATTAGATCCCGACATCCTATTAATGGATGAAGCCTTCTCAGCGCTTGACCCATTAATCAAGAAAAACATGCAAGACGAACTCATTAGTTTGCAAGAAAAAGTGCATAAAACAATTATCTTTATTACGCACGATCTCGATGAAGCCTTGAAACTTGGCGATCGAATCGCCGTCATGTATGAAGGCGAAATCGTCCAAATTGGCACCCCTGAAGAAATCTTGACCAACCCCGCCAATGATTACGTCCGGGACTTCGTTGAAAACGTCGACCGTTCGAAAGTCTTAACCGCTGAATCAATCATGCGTAAACCCGTCGCAGTTGTGGCGTCAACAGCCGGCCCTAAAGCCGCCGTTCGCCGGATGGAAAAAGAAGGCATTTCTTCGATCTTTGTGGTCGATGGAACGCACAAACTGAAAGGCATTGTCGATATCGAAGATGCTCAGAAGTTGTCGGATGAAGGTGTCAAAGATTTAGACAGTGTCATCACGCAAGACTACCAAACGACCCCGCCAGACACCATCGTGGTTGATTTACTGCCCAAAGCATCACGGGCGAAAAATCCGATTGCCGTCGTGGATGAATCAAATAAACTCTTAGGCATCATTGTCCGCGTATCTGTGATAACGGGCATCTCACGAGAAATCGCGAAAGAAGGTGATGCACGTGCTTGATTTTCTTCCGCAGATACCTTTAGGGGATTGGTTTGAAGTCTTCATTGACATCCTCGATCAATATTTAGGCTGGTTCTTCGAAGGTGCATCCGCTGTCATTCGATCAACCGTCAGCGGCTTTGAAAGTTTCTTAATTTTCATTCCTGCGCTAATTATGATTCTCGCCTTTACGGGCCTTGCTTACTGGCTCGGTAAACGGAACCTTGCCATTTTTACATTCGTTGGACTATTCGTCATTCAGTTTGTCGATTTATGGGAAAGTGCCATGTCGACGCTGGCTTTAGTCTTAGTCTCGAGTTTAATTGCGCTCCTTGTCGGGATTCCAATTGGCATTCTCGCTTCCCGCTCGGAGCGGGCCGATAGCATTGTGCGGCCCGTCTTAGACTTCATGCAGACGATGCCAGCCTTTGTCTATTTAATTCCGGCCATCATTCTCTTTGAACGGGGAAATGTGGCAGGGACCATTGCGACTGTCATCTTTGCGATGCCACCGGTTGTTCGGTTGACCAATTTAGGCATCCGGCAAGTCCCATCCGATGTGATGGAAGCCGCCAAGTCCTTAGGGTCAACGGCGCGTCAACTGCTGTATAAGATTCAACTTCCAATGGCGTTACCAACGATTTTAGCCGGCATTAACCAAACCATCATGCTCGCCTTATCAATGGTCGTTATCGCTTCGATGATCGGGGCCGGTGGCCTGGGGAGTGACGTCCGCGCTGCCTTATCGCGCGTTAACATTGGCTTTGGCTTTGAAGCCGGCATTGCCGTGGTCATGCTCGCCATGATCATCGACCGGATTACCCAAGCGATTGGGAAACGTACTCAACAATACTAATTAGACTTAAAACGATAAAAAAAATATTTTTAGGAGGCACTACTTTATGAAAAAATTACTATTACTTATCGTAGGGCTGACCTTGACTGTTACCCTTGCTGCATGCGGCAATTCAGAGTCAAGCGGTCTTACATCCATTGTCGGGATTGAACCTGGCGCTGGAATGATGTCCACTACCGAAGACGTCATCGTGGAATATAACCTCGATCTAACTTTAGATGCGACGTCTGGACCGGTTATGGTAACCGAACTCGGTAAAGCCATTGAAGCTGGCGAAGACATCGTCGTAACTGGATGGGCGCCCCATTACAAGTTTGCGATGTATGATCTGAAAATCTTAGATGACCCACTGGGACTGTATGGGTCAAGTGAACAAATCTTCACGGTAGCCCGGGCAGATGTTCGCGATGACTTCCCAGATGTTGCTGACTTCTTTGACGTATTCTTCTTTGACGCAGCGACCATTGGCGACCTTATGGGTGAGATCAATGAACGTGGCGATAGCGAAGAGACTTTAGAGATCGCCCGCGACTGGATGAATAACAATGAAGATGTCTGGACCGACTGGATTCCTGAAGGCTTTGACGGCGAAGGCCGCGAAGTAGTCGTGGATTATGTCAACTGGGCCGAAGGTGTGGCGATGACGAACTTCGCTCGCGCCGTCTTAGAAGAATATAACTACGAAGTGGTTACGACCGACTTAGAACCTGGTGTATTATTCCAAAGTTTAGCAGACGGTCAAACTGATTTCTTCTTAGATGCATGGCTCCCTGTCACACATGCCGATTACATGGCATCGTATGAAGGAGACATCGTCGAAATTGGTCTTAACTATGATGGGGCAAGACTCGGATTAATCGTTCCGTCATACATGGACATCAATTCGATTGATGAATTACCTAAAGCGGACTAATTTCCCTTTAAAAACCACCTTCGGGTGGTTTTTTTTATGCCCTGAGTTGGTATAATACACCTATGTTATTTATAAAAATTGATAAACGCTTACGCAAGCCATACTACCAACAGATGGCCGAAAGCATCGAACAAGCCATTACCGATGGTGTGCTCAAAGACGGCGACTACTTACCGAAGTATAAAGAAGTGGCCGATTTTTTTGATATCTCCATCATCGTTGCCCGTCAGGCGTATGACGAATTAGAAGCGAGAGCCTTGATAGAGCGAATCCAAGGGAAAGGGACGTTTGTCAAACATCGTCCAGTTATCACCTTACCCTTAGAATCTTTATACGATACCGCCAGTATGTTCAAAAAACTCGGCTACACGTATGACCGTGCGTTACGGATGATTGATGACGTGGATGAAGGGCTTTATTTACGCACGATTGATACCGCAGATGGGTACGTCATTGCCCATCAAAAATGGTGGATCTACCAGCATGTAGACGCTTTATTAGACGCAATTAAAACTCAAGACGGCACCTTTGAGATGCTCGAATCCATTGTCTCAAAACCACTTGGACGGTTGGAAAATAAACTGATTCCGCGCAGTGCTACTGGGGTTGATGCCATGGTCCTGGGCATTCAAGAAAAAACACCGGTGTATTTTATCCGGTCGTTTATGTACGACATTGATGATGCGTTAATTCTCAAAGCGGAGTCCATCTTTACCGCCGAGTATCTCAAATTCGAGGTGGGGCATGATTAAACTTGAACTCGATCACCGGATGAAACGCAGTATGCTCGATCAATTGGTCGATCAATTAAAAAAATACCACGTCGAAAGTCGCTTAGAATCGGGCGAGACTTTCCCGGATTACCAAGCCGTTGCGACAGCCAATGCACTCGATGAGTTACTCTTGGAAGACGCCTATTACAGACTCGTTAAAGAAGGCTACTTACGCCATTCGAAAGATCGTTTTACGGTGTTTCGCTTGCCCTTTGTGCCGCTTGAATCCATCCGTACGAAAACCATGTATGAGACCATTGAAGCACTGCAGATGGCACCTAGCTTTGTAACGTTGCGTGTGGAATTTTTACCCAACCTCCCGAGTATCTTTAACGCGGCCATTCACCCCGGGGCATCGTACGTCAAAATCACCCGACTTTATTTCGCCGACCAAATTCCCTTGGTCTACATTGAAAGCTTTTACGATAAACCCTTATTTAAAGGATTTGATTCACTCGACTTCATGCAGTTGAAAGTCTTTAAGTATTTCCAAGACACTTGGCAACGTCGCATCGGGAGCCACCACCAAACCATTGACATTGTCCAAGCGCCGGCCGCCATCAACGAGACTTTGAATCAACCGCTGGATGCCTCAGTCATACGGTTTGTCAGTGAAACCACCGATCAACACGGTGACATTCTCGCGCACGCCATCATTCATACGTCGATGCTGTATGCGATTGAATCGGTCAATCTTTTACACCCTGAGACAACCGCGCTATGACCCCTTTACTTATGTTAGTCGCCGGAGGATCGGCGTCGGGGAAATCGACGGTCGTCAGTGAAATTGTCAAAAAAGCGGGTCTTAAAGACGTTTTGATCATTAAACACGACGATTATTACAAAGCCATGGATGAGTTAGATTTTGCGACTCGTAAAACCGTGAATTACGACCATCCAGGCTCTTTAGACAACGCCTTACTACTCGAGCATCTCACCCAGTTATTGGCCGGGGAAACGATTGAAAAGCCGATGTATGACTTCGTGAACTTTGAACGCACCGCGAACACCGAAACGATCACGCCGCATAAAGTGATGATCGTCGAAGGCATTCTCATCCTCGATGATCCGTTAATTCGCGCACTGAGCGATTTGTCGGTGTACGTTGAGCTGGATGATGATACGCGGTTTATTCGCCGGATGAAACGGGACATGGATGAACGCGGTCGTAGCTTAGATAGCATCATCCACCAGTACCAAACGACCGTTAAGCCGATGTTTCACCAATTCGTACGCCCAACTAAGCGCTACGCCGATGTAATCATTCCCAATGACTCCAAACATGATATTGCGGTGGATTTGATTGCCGCAAAAATCAAACAATTTCTTTACGAAAACCAATAAAGCCTTGTATTCAAGGCTTTTCTTATATACAATAAATACTTGAGGGGCCATAGCTCAGCTGGGAGAGCGCTAGCATGGCATGCTAGAGGTCGCGGGTTCGAGCCCCGTTGGCTCCAAATTGACATCATGATGAGCCCGAAGCATTTGGGCTTTTTTAATAGCCAACCAAGGAGGCGTGAATGTCCATCGAAGAGTTATACAATGCGTTAAATACAGGGACTAAAACGTCTGTGGATTTGGTGAGAGACGCCCTTGAAACCATTGAAACGCACGACCCCCATTTAAATGCGGTCGCAGAAATCAACGGCGATGCCGTCCAAATCGCGCATTCCTTGGATGATGAACGCGCGCATTCCGGTCCGCGTAGTAAACTGCACGGCATCCCAGTATTACTCAAAGACAACATCAACACAACGGATGGTTTGTTAACGACCGCTGGATCACTGTCCTTGATTGATAACCACGCGCCTTATGAAGCGACGCTTGTCAAAAAGCTCCGCAAAGCAGGGGCGATTATTCTTGGGAAGACGAATTTATCCGAATTTGCCTATTTCATGCATCAAAAAGACATGCCATCTGGCTACTCGTCACGCGCGGGTCAAGTCGTCAATCCGTACGGCAAAGACTTAGACCCACTCGGGTCATCCACCGGGTCTGCCGTCGCGGTGGCCGCCGGCTACGTGCCACTCACCGTCGGTACCGAAACATCAGGCTCATTAATGGCGCCGGCCACTCACACATCGACCGTATCGATTAAACCCACCGTTGGCTTAGTGTCTCGGTATGGCATCATTCCGATTTCTCACGTGCAAGATACGGCAGGCCCAATGGGACTCAGTGTCGCAGATTGTGCGATTATGTTAGAAGCCATGAAAGGCTTAGACGTCGACGATGAAGCAACCATGAACGTCCCCGGCTGGTCGAATAACCTCGCCGACGCTATTCACCAAACGATTCACGGCCTCAAAGTCGGGATCCTCATCGACCATGCACTAAGCGCTGAAGACCAGATGCTCATTAACGAACTTAAAGGCCACTTGAGCCAAGAGGGTGTGACGGTTAAAGAGCTGTCTTTTGAGCCGTTTGAGCACACGGTGACTCCCGCATTACTGCATGAATTTAAAGCGGGCATCAATGCCTACTTAAAGACCGTTCAACCGATTTCTATGACCACGCTGTCAGACATTATTGCATTCAATAACGCACACGCAGACACCTGTTTAAAATACGGCCAATCGATCCTCGAAGCCGCCGATGCGTTAAGCGGTGATTTACACAGTCACGCCTATCTAGACGCAAGAGCCCAGGCCAATCAAGAAGCCGAAACGTTTGCCAGTTTGTATGGCACGCATGAGGTGGATGCCATGATCGCCTTGAGCTGGAATTCGTATGGGCCCGCCCTCGGTCATCCGAGCATCGTTGTTCCGGCCAAAGATTTAACGCGTGATCTTCATCCGAAATCGTTTGTCTTTATGGGCCAAAAGTGGAGTGAAGCAACCCTCATCGCCCTCGCACACTTTTATGAAATGAAGACTCAAAAACGAGTCGCACCTCCCCTTTAAATAGACGCCGAAAGCGTCTTTTTTTTGGTATAATAAAGCCCGTCATCTGAAGGAGTTTACATGTTAAAAGTTCATCTTGGTTCACTCATGTTCGCCCTCATTTTTGGGCTTACATTCATGTTTTCAAAAGTCGTTTTAGACGCCATCACCCCGATGGCTTTAATTGCCTACCGGTTTTTATGGGCGATCATCGGCATGGAAACTTTACGGCGCTTGAAAATCATTCGAATTCGTTTTGACCGGCGATTCATCAAACCGGTGGGTACGGTCATTATCTTTCAACCGATTCTTTACTTTTTATTTGAAATTTACGGCCTCAACTTAATAGCCAGTGCCGAAGCCGGGATGATGATTGCTTTGATTCCCGTGTTTGTGGCGATTTTTTCTGCGCTGATTTTAAAAGAATCGCCAAGTCTGATTCAAGTGGGGTTTATTTTACTCTCGGTGGCGGGTATTTTACTCATTCAACTGGCCGATTTAAGAGGGGGAAATCTTTTAGGCTTTGGCTTAATGTTGCTCGCGGTGATGAGTGCATCGGCCTTTAACATCGCCTCACGCAGTGCCTCAAAAGTCTTGAATCCGGCGGAAATTACCTATTTCATGATGCTCACGGGGGCGCTCACCTTTAACAGCTTTTACGTAAGTCAGCTAATCCTTGAAAACCGCCTCGCCGACTATTTCTTAAACCTCACGTTAAGCACCGTGCTTTGGCCACTTTTATACTTGGGTTTCGTCGCCAGCATCGGTGGATTTTTCCTCGTCAACTTTGCGCTTAAGCATTTGCCGGCCCATGTATCAAGCATCTATGCAAACTTAGCGACGGTGGTGTCTTTAATCGCGGGGGCCATTGTTTTAGATGAAGTGTTAGTCTTGAACCAATACATTGGCTCAATTATGATATTAATTGGGGTATACGGCACCGTATTCTACGGAAGGAGGCCCAAACGTGCAGTTATTAATGGTCGTCTCTCATCAGATGGAAGACATTGAAAGTCTCGGTAGCGCCGCCCTGTTAAGACGGGCTGGCTTACCCGTTGAGCTTGGCACATTTGAATCATCCCTAGAGATCACCACCGCGTACGGGACACGCATCACGGCGGACACATTCATCAAAGAAGACATCACGCCCTATGATGGGTTGATCATTCCAGGGGGAAAGTATGTCAAAGAGACGGTTGATGCAGACACCAAGATCAAAGCGTTAGCCACCGCCTTCAAAGCGGCTGATAAATACTTAATGGCAATCTGCGCCGGCCCGCGCTTTCTCATGCAAGCCGATCTCATTGACGGCGATTTTACCAATTTCCCAGGGGCTGAAGTCGATCAAAAACGAGGCACCTATCACAGTGCGCCCAAAGCCATGGTCGACGGGAAACTGATTACCGCACGGAGTGCAGGGGCCGTCTATGATTTTGTCTTTGCGATTATCGAAACCTTACAAGGTGAGGACGCCCTTCAGGCATTCAAAGACCTCATCAAATACGAGTAAAGACGACACGGTCGTCTTTTTTTTGGCCAAAAAAAAAGACCCATTTGGGTCTTTAGCGTTGATCGATGAAATCAAGTAAGGAGCGGTCATACAATTTTGGCAATCCTTTTAACCCGGCAATGGTTGACACACCGAGTAAGGCCGTAATTTTCTTCAAGTCTTCGATGAACGTCTCTAAGATGGCACTGGCTTGCTCCAAATCATAGTCGATGACAAGCTTTAAGAAGTAGCGAGATAGCCCAACGGCTTTCGCGCCAAAACTAAGCGCTTTAATGACATCGTACGCATTTCGCACGCCACCGGAGGCGAGGATGTCAACGTCTGTAATGTCGCGGGTATCGAGCAGTGATTCTACGGTTGAAAAGCCATAGTTTTTTAAGCCATCTAACGGATGCGCACGCCGGGCATTTTCGATGGTAATGAAGTTGGTGCCTCCACTCCCTGCCACGTCGATGGTTTTGACGCCAAGTGCTTTGAGCTCACGGACGTCACGTTGGGTCATGCCGAAGCCGACGCCTTTGACAATGACTGGCACGTTGACCGCTTGCTGCATGGCCATGATATTTTCTGCCCAATGGACAAAGTCTCTTTCGCCTTCTGGCATGACAACTTCTTGGGGGGCATTGACGTGAATTTGAAGTGCGTTGGCGGCTAACAATTCGACCACTTTAACCGCGTCATCGGCCGTTTTATCGGCCCCAATGTTGGCCATCACAAACCCATTTTTTAAGTGCGACCGGATGACTGAAAAGCTGTCAGTAGAGGCGGCATCTTTGAGCGTCACAGAGGCACTTCCGGACGCCATTGGTAAGTGAAACTTCGCGGCCAGAGCGGCCAGTGATTCGTTGATTGATTTGGCTTTATCAGTGCCCCCAGTCATCGCATTTATGTAGATGGGTACGGGAAATGTTGCGCCTGCAAAGCGGGTTGATAAATCAACCGTATCCACATTTACTGGCGGCAACAAGACGGGTTCAAATCGGACCTTGTCAAAATCATTGGGTGTGAATGATTGTTTTAAAGCTTCTTGGATGTGATCATTTTTTCGTTGCATCATTTACCTCGCAGACAGGAAAAGTGGGTAGTGCATACTCAGTTGAGCTTGGGCGTTTTCTAATGTGCGTTGGTCGGGGTAAAAGGCTAAGATGGTGTCACCACCGCCAGCCCCAGACACTTTGGGAGTGCCCCCCGTCGCTTCAATGGCCGTAAATATGGGAATAAAGTGGTCAGGGACCATCGATGGATCAAGTGTCTCACTCATCTGTAGATAGGCAATGTGGGAGGCTTTAATCCGGGCCAATTGATCAGAGATTGAGGCCTCTTTAAACCCCTCTAACGCATCATTGATTTGGTCTTTATACGTCTGAATAAACGGGTCATCGCGATTGGCCATATAGCGTTTGATAAATGGTGTAGAACTGACCTTTAACCCTGTATGGACGATGATGAATGGGGGTAAACCCACGGGGTCCACCACCATGTGGGACAAGGGGTCTAAGGTTTTTGGCTTTTGATAGTGTATGGCTTGATCAAAACTTGATACGGCGAGATCTCCGTACGATGACGTCTCACTGGCCGAAGACAGGGCTGCCATCTGGAAAATGAGTAACGCATCAAGCGGCATATTGAAATACGCAAAGAACGCTTTAATCACGCCCGCGCGAAGTGCGCCGGAACTACCGAGTCCATACGGCACCTTCCCATCATCAAGCTGACTGTCGATGCGAAGGCGAAACGGAGTAATTAATTGATTATTTCGGTCAATGGATTGTATATAGGGTAGCACGGACCGAATAATTTTTGAAGGCATTTGTGTGGAAAAGACGTCCCACGAATGTGCCTTAAAAAATCCGTCGAGTGCACTTTCATATTGCCAAACATCACTTTGGGTAATGGTCACACTTAAGCGGGCTTTCGTTGGCGCAATCAAGGCTCCAGATTGCCGGTCGATGACCGTATATTCGCCCATGATAAATACTTTGCCGGGCACATTTACGCGCATACATGCGCTCCTTCATCGGCAATGTCATGAACCAAAACAGGATGGGTGAATGTCTTTAAAAAGGGGACGACTCGGTCGTGGTCTGCTTTTTTAAAGAGCACTTTAATATTCGGGCCTGCATCCGCTGTCACGTACATGGCTAAACCCTTAGCACGCGCCTCGCGCACAGCGTGCCAGAGATGAATGCTCTCCTTGGTTAAATAAGGGGGACTGAATGGATCTAAGGCGGTGAGTGCGTGCATGTCGAGGGTGGAGGCTTCCATGAGGGCCCCGATCGTTGAAAAATCATCACGCGCCATCGCTTCCATCATGCGCGTGCTGCGAAGCCGGTTACGCACTTGCCACCGGGCAAATTCAGGAAGTTTTGTCGACGCTGCCATTTTCTCTCTGGAACTCATTTGTTTGGGTGACCTAGAGAGCAGTAGAATCGCCATTTGATAATTTGCATGATTAAACTCAACGGGGGTAATGGTGCCGTCTTCATCCCATAGCACAGCGCCCCCTAATAAAGACCGAGCTGCCGATCCGGACCCATTGGCGGTCTTTTCAACAAATGCGGCCCAGTCTAAATGCGTGTCAAACATGGTTTTCAAGCCGAGTGATAAAGCCGCATATCCGGAGGCACTGGAGGCGACACCCGCCGCTGTGGGACCGGCATTGACTGACTCAACGTGGACGTTTAAGTCTTTGGTGTATTGGCGAATGAACCTCACTAAGCGGTCCAGTGATTCATCACTCGGTGGTTCACCGTTAAGGGTAAAAGAAAAATCATCGGCCGGTGTTAGCTTGGTGGTCGTATCAAGTCCTTTGAGGGAAAGGGAGATTGACGGGGTCGAAGGACGCACGGGATGAACTTGGGCTTTGCCCCAGTATTTAATCAGCGCAATGTTGACGGGGGCGTTAACTGTCATAGGCTAAAGACCGGATAAAGGCGTGGGAATACCCATCAGCATGCAGCGCCTCTTGAAACGCTTTGGATTGATCGTATGACCGGAATAAAGCGATCATAATGCCCCCGAGGCCACCCCCTGAAAGCTTGGCGCCTAAGGCACCACTGTGCATTGCTTGATCGACCAATTCATCCAGCACAGGATGCGAGACTTTGAAATGTTTGAGATAGGTGTGTGCTTTCGTCATTAACTGACCAAGCCCTAAGATATCCTTTTGTTTAATCGCCTCTAGTGCGTCGAGTGTCAGGTGACCAAGATCCGCCATTTTCCGCGTATTAGATTTTTTTGTCATCATTGTTTGGATGGATTCAACCGCCGTTTTTGTGGACCCCTTGACGTTTGAGTAAACGACCACTAAATGGGCGTCTAAATCGATCGTCAATGATTCGGGTGATTGATCTTTGCGGTATCTGAGCGCGTCGTTGTGAATTGATAAATAGGCATCAATGCCTGACGGGTTCGTATGAAAATAACTTTCTGAGTGTTGAATCAAGTCAAAATGGGTCCCTGCATCTAAGGGGGTATCTGTGAGATCATACGCCGCTTGGACAATGGCCGATGCAATCGCTGCACTTGCCCCAAATCCCGCCCCGACCGGAATGTCCGTAGTTAATGTGAGTGTCACCTCACCAATCGGTAAACGCTCGCGCAAGGCCTCCATTAAAGCAACCAATCCGTCAAAGCCTTGGCCCATACTTAAAGGCCCGTTAAAAAAAGGACTAATCAGTTCAGTCTTTGAACTGGGGTCCATTTTAACGGTCACACGTTTGTCAGTCAGCGGTAAGGCGATGGCTGGGTGATGATAGACCACCGCGTGCTCGCCAAACCAAATCATTTTACCGTGGGCGACGCCCACTCCGAATGGATTCATAAAAACCTCACCATCTATTATACAAAAAAATAACACCCATGGGGTGTTAGATTTTTGGGGCGTTTGGTGGGATTGTCCCAGTCGTATGATACAGCACGCCAATTAAGGTGCCTCGGTCACTGGAGGCGCCACCGATTTGGGCATTGAGTTCTAAGGCCTCGGTGAACGATTGGGTGCGGTATAAAATGTGAAAAACTAAAGGGACTGCATCATATATGTGGCAGGCCGTATTGACCGTTTCAGTAATGAACGTATCGGTGTCTTGCACGAGCGCTTTTTGGAAGCGATCTTGCACCGGAATATCGGTCAGAATGGTCGATTGAATGGCTTCGACCATGGATTGACTCTCGAGCGCATTAAGCAGTGTATCAAACGCCTCGTAAAACGCTTTAAAATCTTCCCGGTTTGTAAAGGCACTCGCCAGCTCGAAGGCTCGGTCATTGCTAAGTTCTAGCGCTTTAGCCGCCACGTAAGGCGCAAACCCGATCATTTGATCATCATCCATGGGAATCGGGGGGACGTCTAACTTGTGCAACTTCGCAATCTTATTAAATACGAGGGCCCGGCCATAAGACTCGACAAAGCCGACATACGCACCGCCCGGTTTCACTTTGTCAAAGACTAAGTTTTGATACGCTTTGGCCGTTAAATCTGGATTGTCTTTGAGTGCGTCATACAGCCACATTAAAATGTCGCCTTGGGCACTTAAATCCCCGACTTTCATGGTGGGATAGGCGAGAAACGATTTTTCACTTTTTACATAATCTTCCGGGTCAAGCGGTTGAAACAACAATGTATGTGACGCTTGGACCTGTTTTAAATAGTCTGGATTATAAATCCAGTTGTACGCCAAGGACGATGTGTTTCCAATGCGTGCAAACTCTATCATTTTTTCCATATTCACCTCATATTTAGTGTATCAATACCAAAAGGTTTTGACGTCTCTTATGCGCTGAAACCGTGACTTGTAAAGTTTTCACAATATCGTATAATAATACTCGCGCAGGTTCCGGTAGCTCAGGGGATAGAGCAACAGTTTCCGAAGCTGTGGGTCGGGGGTTCAAATCCCTCCCGGAACGCCATGAGTAAAAAAATAGACGCTCAGTTAAGCGTCTTTTTTAATGCGTGAAAGAATCGCATCTTGTAGTTCAGCGGGTGTGTCACATAAAATCGTTGGGTCAGCGAGTGCTAACGCTTCTTTTGCGTCAAAGCCCCAACTGACCGACGCAATGGGAATCCCAAGTTTTTGCGTGGACACGATGTCACGAATCTCATCGCCGACATACAAAACTTCTGAGGGCGCTAAGTCATACGTTTTCAGCAATTTACGGAGTGGTTTTTCTTTACCGAATAATTTCGCTGCACCAATGACGTTGTCAAAGGCATCTAAGTTATGGACGGCCATGAAGGTATTAATATTATCGGCATGGTTGGATGATAAGATGACCAACGGCACTTTGCCTTGGATGCGATGTAAAACGTCAACAATGCCTTCAAAAGGCTGGGTTGATCCAATTTTTTCTTTCATCATGCCCCATGACTCCTTCATTAACTTAGGGACTTTTCTGAGTGGGACACTGACGAGTTTTAAGCGTTTACGGATGGGGAGTTTTCGCATCTCCTCAATTTCTTCCGCACTGAGGACTGGGATGCCGTGCTTGCGTGACATCTCTTGAAATATCTCCACACTTAAGGCGCCCGTATCGGCGATGGTTCCATCAAAATCAAAGACAACTAGTTTAATCATCGCGACCTCCTTGTATGAGTATAGCATTTACGCCTGATTTTGGAGGATGGGTTGCGCCTTAATTGTCTAAAATGATGGGGAAGGCGTATACTATAGATAGGTGATAATATGAAACGTATTGTATTGACAACAGTCTTAATTTTAACCTTTGTTCTAGCTGCGTGCAGTGAGTCTCCCAAAGCCATTGAATCCGTGCAAACCTTCGACCCATTAACGGTGCCTAGGTTTGCTGAATTCGCGGATTTTGATTTACCTGATTTTGTGAATGTGACTTACAATGATGGGTCACAAGAAGCGATTCCGGTAAACTGGGATGTCGCGGAAGCACGGTTTGACAATACCCGCATTGGTGAAGCCTCACTCGACGGGCGTTTCTTACTGCAAGGCATTGAAAACCCGGATGACTTATCCCCCACCGTTCCTTTGATTATAGAAGCTGTGGACTGGCGAACAACGGTCCGTGAAAACCCCAATTATTCACTCTTTAATCAAGCCTTAGAAGCGTCCAGTTTAGACCTTACCACACTCGGTGATAACTTTACGGTGTTTGTTCCGACGAACGAAGCGTTTGACACGATTCTTGATTTACTGGGGCTATCCTTAAACGGCTTTTTAGAGAGTGACTCACTCGACAACGTTGTGATGTATCACTTCGTGGCCGAAGAGTTTACCGCCCAAGGGTTACTCGCAGAAGTGCCTGCTGTCTTTGAAACCATGGAGGGCTCAAATTTGAATATGGATTTTGACGGAGAATTTCTCACCTTAAACGTCTTAAACCGGGTGGTGCGCACCAATGAGCCCAACACCGATATCGCCATGCACCAAGTCGATGGGGTGTTATTACCTCCGTCCACCTTCGAAGGTGATCTGCAAGGCGTCATTAATTCCCAAGCCATCAACTTATTTACCGGTGCGCTTGGTGATCTCAACCTCGATGTGACCGAACTGTTAAGCAGTGAGTTTACGATTTTTGCCCCCAATCAAGAAGCTTTTGAAGCACTTGCTGAAGCGCGTGGCGTAACGGTGACCGAATTATTGAATCAACCGGATATAGCGGACGTGTTGACGTACCATATTGTCGAAGGCGAATACACTGCAGAAACACTCTTTTTAGAAGCCCCGATTGAACTCGTCAGTTTCCAAGGTGAAACGCTGACAGTCGAAGTCATCAACGACTTGCTTCATGTCAACGGAGTCCCGATAGAAGATTCCCAAACAACCGGTCAAATCGGCATCATCCATACCATATCAGACGTGTTAGAAATTCCTGAATCCACCCCTGAATAGTCAATCATAAGCCTGGGACAGCTCAGGCTTTTTTTAATTCTCGTGTATAATATTGAGGTAGGAGACGCGTATGCATTACTTGTCACTCAATAAAAAATCATCTCAGCCCTATTACCAACAAATCGAACAAAGCATTGAGATGGCGATTTATCAAGGGCTATTAAAACATGGCGACCGACTGGCAACTGTCAGTGAAGTCGCGCAATTTTTTAATGTGTCGGTGATGGCGCCAAGAAAAGCTTATGAACTGCTTGAGCAAAAAAACCGGGTCACCAGCATTAAAGGCAAAGGGACCTTTGTCAATGCGCGTCCCACCGTGGTAATACCACTTGACACTTTTTATAAAACTGAGCATTTATTGCCCGATAAAAACTGGCAATTAAAAAGCTACATCTCCTATATCGACCAAGAACGAGAAACCACAGAAGTTCATGTGCACACGCATCTCAACGATTATCCCGTGAGTTATCACGTCTATCAATTTTCCGTTCCCGTGGATCAAACGCGCTTAAAAATGCATCAAGGCAACGTCATTGATCTTGATTTTATCAATACAATTGCGCCGATCGATGTGACTACTTTGGAAACCGATTTTCTTGCGAAAAGTGCGTCCCCCATCGATGCCCAAATCCTGCACATCGAACCAGGCGATCCAATCATTCGCTTAACAACCAAAATGTATGGCCCGAATCATGAATTCATTGGGGAATCGGATAATTATTTCCCCAGTGATTATGTACATTTCGAGTCACGCCAATAGGAAAAGTCATGGAAAAGGAACTGGAAAAATTATATCAATCTCTAAAAATTGATACCCGTAAAAAAGCGTCACCAGCCGAGCAGATTAGCAATCAAATTCAACTATTGATTCGCGACAAACATCTCAACGCTGGGGACTTTTTACCTTCACCTATGGCGCTATCGAAGACGTTGAATATCGATGCATCGATCGTCCAAACAGCGTATCAACATTTAATTGATTCGGTGTTTGTCACGGTGAAAAATGGGGCCTATGAAGTGGTCCGCTTGCAGATGATGGAAGGCTTCTTGCGCGGCTTTTATTCGGTCTTTGAAACCTTTGAACGACATGGGTTCACCCCTGCCAGTGAAGAGATTGATGCGAGTGTTGTTGAAAAACTTCCCGCCCAATTTTCAGACATTGAAGCGCGCGTGAAAGGGCCCTATATCTTTCAGCGGCGTCTATATAGAGTGAATGGGAATCCCTTATTTCTCGTCGATTTTTACAACCTTCCCAAATACTTTGAAGGCCATTCACTCCCATTAAAAGATATCGACTTCCTGACGTATTTCAAAAAAGAATTGGACCATCCGATGGTCCATTTCAGCCGAGAAGTCATTGCGATTAAGCCGACCAAAGAAGAAGCAAAGCATTTAAACATCCCTAATCAACACGCCATTTTAGGGGCCAAACTAATTAATTATGATGCTGACCATGAGCCACTCAACTTTTCTTTGTGGCGTGGCTCTTTGAAATTTTCGTTTTGGTTAAAAACAGCGATTAAAAACTAATTTTTATGTGATGAGGAGTCTCGTAATCCCCATAAAAAAGGCACTCTATTAAAGAGTGCCTTTATAATGTCTCGATATTTTCTATGATCCATTCCGCCTGTTTTCTCAAGGCAATCACTTTATTTGGGTCCATCTTTTTATACATAGACAAGGGAATTCCCATGCGGGGATTTTTTTCTAGGGTTTCTAAATGGCGTTCAATAAAGTTCCAATATAACGCATTAAATGGGCAGGCCTTAGGGCCGGTTTTTTCTTTCACGTCATAGCTACATTGATCGCAATAATCGCCCATTTTATGAATGTATGACCCCGATGAAATATATGGTTTGGTGGCCATCACACCACCATCAGCATGCAGTGCCATGCCCATCACATTGGGCGTGGTGACCCAGTCATGACTGTCCACAAACATCTCTAAGAACCAATCGTTGACTTGTTTGGGATCGACCCCAGCGAGATTCGCAAAGTTGCCCAAGACCATCAATCGTTGGATGTGATGGGCATAGCCATCGTCAATCACATGGGTGGTGGATTCTGCCATGCAACGCATGTCGGTCTTTCCGTCCCAATAGTAATGCGGAAGGTTTGTTGTGTGCTCATAGTGATTCACCGAGTGATACCCCGGCATTTCTAACAGATAGACACCTCTGATGTATTCACGCCAACCGATGATCTGCCGGATAAACCCTTCCACACTATTAATCGGTGCGCCGTCATCTAAGGCCTTTTCTGCGTCACGGACAATCTCTAAAGGATCGAGTAATCCGGTATTTAGGGCTTGAGAAATCATTGAATGAGAGACATCTTTCATCCGCGTGGTTAAAGCGTCTTGATAGGGCCCGAACGTGTCTAATCGGTTGGTAAAAAAGTGATCGGCTAAGGCTTTTGCGTCCGCGTGGGTGACGGGTAATTTAAACCCCGTGGTCTCACCGGGGTGATCCGAAAATGCCTGATCAACATACGCCAGTACGTCTTTAGTCATGGCATCGGGTTCAATGTCTAAAGGCGGGTCAATCGTGATGTCTTTGGGTAATTTTTTACGGTTTTCTTTATCAAAGCTAAACGCACCATGAAGTGGTTTATCCCCGTCCATGAGCAGATTAAAATCTTTCCGCATTTGACGGTAAAAAGGATCCATTTTATAGGGGCGTTTGGGTAAGCGGGCTTTCACAGAATTTTCCGATAAAATGAACTGTGCATCGTCAAACCATGTCACAGACGAAAATGATTTAATGAGATTTTTTTGCCACGTGACAACATCGGTATCGGTCGCTTTGATGAGGAGGATCTCATCGTGAGAGTACGGTGCGAGTATGTCTGTCGTATCTCCGCGCTTGAACGTCACGTTAAAGCCTAAGGCTTTTAAAGTCTCTGCGTGATGACGCAGTGCACTCATGAGCGCCGCAATCCGTTTTTTATGAAACGGATGCATCCGGTAAAACGCATCATCCTCAATCAAAAGGACTAAATCATCGTCTTCAAGCATTTGAAAGGCGCGCTGCTTAAGATGAAGTTGAAAGGGCAAAAGCCATAAGACTCTCATGCGCCCACCCGCTTTTTCATGACCTCTAAACTGGCGTAAAAATCTACGATTGGGTCGGGATAATCAAGCGCGTATGCGTGACGCTCGCTTGGCGCCATACGGGGCCAACGGTAACGCGTCCCAGTGGTCACTTTCTTGAGTTCTGGGAGCCATTTTAAAAGATACGACTCATGCGCATCGTAGCGTTCCCCTTGTTTGATGACATCAAAATAGCGAAATGGCATCGAATCATTGCCGATACCCGTGACGTATTGCCAGTTTCCAGTGTTGCTTTCGACGTCATAATCAATCAAGTGTTTCTCAAAAAACGCTTCCCCAAGGCGCCAATCAAGTCCTAAGTTTTTTGTCCAAAAACTCGCCACGTTTTGACGCCCCCGGTTCGACATATACCCGGTGGCTAAAAGCTCTTTAATGTTCGCATCAATCAGTGGATATCCTGTAGTGCCCGTTTGGATGGCTTGCAACCGCGAATCATCCTTAATCCAATCAATCCGTTTTTGTTGAATGCCATCTTTGTGAAAAAAGGTATTTAAGTGTTTGCGAGCTTGCCATTTAAAATAATCCCGCCACAACAATTCAAAAATGATCCAGTACGTATTTTCATCAGACCCATGCGCTTTTTCATAAGCTTTCACGGTATGGTAGATCATCCGTGGAGATAAAGCTCCGTGCGCGAGGTACATAGAAAACTTCGTGGAGTCATCAAGGTTTTTCATGCCGTTCCGCGTTTTTTTATAGGTGGATGCTTTTTTTGATTGGAACGTGTAATAATCAAGCCGCTTTAATCCCGCCGTTTCACCAGGCGTCAAGATAAAGTCGTTAACGTCCACGGGTGGAAGAGAAAAGGCGTGTTCCATAGGCGTTTGAACCGATAAATCATAAAGAATTAAATCACGCACCACCCACAGCTTTTCAACTTTTTTTCGGAACGATGTATAGCCGTTTGGTGTCCGCTCAACGTCGAATGGCAAGTCATTTGGATGAATGAGGGTCGCACTTTCATACAGTTCAAGCGGATAAGCCTTTTGAATCTTTAACGCTTCATACCGTTCATATGGGGCCGCATGGTAGTGTCCGTATACCGTATCAATCCCAAACAATTGATCCACTTGATCAAGGGCTTGAGAAGCGGGCGCATCAACGTACATCAAGGGAATCTGATAAACATCGAGTTGTTGCTTTAAATCATGCAGCGCATGTAAACGAGCCGCCGCTTTTAAAGGCGCTTCATTTTTTTGATAGGTGGGATGTGAAAATTGGGTCGCATAGACCGCCACAATCGGCCGCTTGGCCCGTGCAGCCTGAGCAAATGCGGCGTGATCGTGCAGTCTTAAATCATGCGTGAGCCATACCACTGAAACCATGGGTCCTCCCAGCGTGTGAAGGCTTGCGTAATCAGGCATTCACACGTAAGCTATAAGTACGTATATTTTAACGCATCTAACGTAGATTCCCTATTTAAATGGCCTACCATTTAAGACAAGGTTCGTAATGAAAACTATTTCTTTATCGGTCAAAGAAGTCGCCCAATACGTGTATGCGTCCGGCGATCTTCATACCGCCAGCCAAATGAGTCAAAGAGAGAAAATCGGCCAAGAGTTGCATCTGTACCGGCAAAGCTTTTATGAAACCGCCGATCAAGAAGTCACGATCAAAGGGTCAGTCACTCTTGGAGACGTCACGTTTGAACTATCCGGCCGCATGGACGGTCTTTTTAAAGACGTTCGGTTGATTGAAGAAATCAAATCCACGGTATTAGATCTCGATCAAATCAAAGCCACCACCTATCCCGCCCATTTTTTACAACTCAAACTCTATCTATATTTGTATATGAAAGCCCACGGCATCCAAGAGATGGCTGGCCAACTGTATTACATTCAGCATCCGTCTAAACACACAAAAGTATTCAAAGAGACGTACACGTTTGAACACTTAGAGTTTGAAATTGAAACGGCGTTAGAAACGTATTTATCATGGTGGCGTATCCTAGAAGCGCACCGCGCAAATAAAACTGAACGGTTTCAAATGGTGCCGTTTCCCTTCCAAAGTTTCCGAGAGGGCCAAGAAGCGTTTATCGAAAAAACGTTCGAAACCATGGTGAGTGAGTCAGTGAGTTTTATTGAGGCGCCCACCGGCATTGGTAAAACGGCGGCCAGTTTACACGGGGCGCTCAAAAGCGTCCAAAATGACTCCGATAAACTGTTTTACGTGACGGCCAAGCGCAGTGGCCAAGAGGCGGCGGTCGCGGCGCTTAAAAAAATGCAAGACAATACCGCGATTAAAACGGTCCGTTTATCTTCCAAAGAACGCTTGTGTTTGCGTGATGAAGTGGACTGTGATCCGGAGATTTGTCCGTTTGCAAAAGGTTACTATGATCGCATCCAAGGGGCTTTAAAAGCCCTTTATCAATTGACTGATGACGTTGATGTGGACGTCTTAAAAAAGATTGGCCTGGACCATAAAGTCTGTCCCCACGAACTTGCGTTAGACGTCTCGTTAGTTTCCGACGTCATTGTGGCCGACTACAATTATGCGTTTGACCCACGGATTCGCTTAATTCGCTTTTTTGAAGATGAAGCCAAACATCCCAAAATACTCGTTGATGAAGCGCACAATCTCGTTGACCGCGGGAAATCGATGTATTCAGCGCGTTTAGAACGCGCCCAGATACGCGCGGCAAGACTGCCGCTCATGACGATTAAGCCAAGCCCAATCAACGCCATCGATGATTTACTCGAAGCGCTTGATATCATTGGGCACCATGCGGGAAAAAACAACGAAGATGCCGTACTTTTTAAAGACATTCCACGGCGCTTAATTGACGCCATTGAACCCGTGTTGGCTGTCTGCGAAACGTTGCTTGAGCGGCATAAATTTCACCCCGCCCGCAAAGCCTTTAAAGATCTTTATTTTCACGTGCTAGAATTTAAACGAATTAGCGAATATTACAGCGATGCCTTCGTCTTTGAGGTCAACCTTACGCAGTCCTCATTTAACATCTTATGCCTGGATCCTTCCGAAGCCTTGCATGAAACGTTGAGTGAGCGAGCCAAAGGTGCCACCCTTTTTAGCGCCACACTTGAGCCGTTTGCCTACTATCAAAATTTGATCACTGGGGGGACTGGCGGCGATTTACAGTTGCCGAGTCCGTTTAATCCCAAACGCTTAGGCGTTTTTGTCGATGTGTCGCATTCCTTACGGTATAAAGACCGTCAAGCCGCAATCCCTAGAATCATTGACACGATGATTGCAATGTTTGAAATGGGCCCGTATCATACGATCACGTATTTTCCCTCTTTTGCGTTTATGTCGCGCGTACTAAAAGAAGCCAAGTTCCCCGAGTCACACCTATTCATCCAAACCCCGGCCATGACGCCCGAAGAAAAAGAGGCTTTATTTCACGCATTTAAGGCGCCTTCAAATGAAGCCAAAATGTTGATCAGTGTATTGGGTGGCAGTTTTTCAGAAGGGGTCGAACTGAGTGATAATCAATTAAAAGGGGTCTTAATTATTGGCACCGCATTGCCTGGTGTCACGCCGTTAAAGAAATTAGAAATTCAACGGTTTAACCAAAAGTATCAGGATGGGTTTCACTATGCCTATACGTATCCTGGGATGACCAAAGTGATTCAAGCTGTGGGCCGGGTAATCCGAACAGAGACGGACCGCGGAGTCGCCATTTTTATGGATGACCGGTACCGCGATGAGATTTATCAATCCCTGTGGCCGACGCACTGGAATCATGCGAAATACTTAGAAGACGATGATTATATTCAGGGCTATTTAACGCAGTTTTTTAAAGAAACCAGTCAATCTAAATAATAATCACTTGCATTTAGGAAACAAATGCGTATAATAAAAACTATCTTTATCATTTAAGGAGTTTTACGATGCGCAAATGGATCGCTTTACTTACCCTCACGCTCGTCATGACATTGGCCGCGTGCGGGGAAGCCACTGACCCTGATACCAATCAACTCACCGTTACCACCACCTTGTTTCCGCACTTTGATATTGCCCGTAGCATCGCGCCAGAAGACGCCGATGTTTCGCTGGTCTTACCGGCTGGAACGTCCCCCCATGACTATGAACCTTCACCCGGGACGGTCGCTGATATTCTCAATTCCGACATCTTCATTTACACGGGTGAAATGTTAGAACCCTGGGTCTTAAGTATTTATGATGACGCTGTAGATGCTGGGGTCGTCATGCTTGAGATGGCGGATTTTGTCGTCTTGTTGGAAGCTGAGAGTGACCACGACCATGACCATGCGGATGACGATGGGCATGATCACGGCGATGTCGATCCCCATTTTTGGACCGACCCAAACAATCTGATTCTGATGACCAACGCAATTCGCCGGGAATTCGAACGCCTGGCCCCAGACGACGTCGATCACATTGCCTCGCAGGCCGATATTTATGTCGATGAGCTCAATCATTTCGATGAAATGTTTGAAACATTGAGAGCATCCGTTTCGACCACGACCATGATGCACGGGGGCCACAGTGCGTTTGGATACTTTACGTACGCCTATGATTTAGATATGGTTGTGCCGTACGAAGGATTTTCTGATGATGCTGAGCCCACACCGGGTGCTTTGAGTGATATGATTAATACCATGGCCACATATAACACTGAATACTTATTCTCAGAAGCCTTACTTGCAAGCAGTGTGGCTGATACCATCGCGGAAGAAACCGGCGCTGAGACCCTGGTTCTTTACAGCATGGGAAAAGTTGGGGCCGATGATTTAGCCAATGGCATGACATTATTTGACATGATGGATCATAACCTTGAACAATTTATGATTGGACTTGGCTATACAGGACCTGAAATGGACCATGATCACGATCACGATGACCACGATCACGACCATGACGAGCACGACGACCATGCGGATACCGACCATGATGACCACGATGACCATACCGATCATGACCACGACTAACTTTTACTGAAAGAGGGAACTGCATGAGTCTATTAGACGTCTCGCAACTCTCCGTTAAGTACGAATCATTCACGGCCTTAAAGGACGTGAATTTTTCCGTTGAAAATGGAGAATTTTTAGCCGTACTAGGGGAAAACGGGTCAGGAAAAACTACCTTGATCAAAGCCATACTCGGTCTAAAAGAACCACATTCAGGGATTATTACCTGGGAAAAAGGGATTCGCTTAGGGTATCTGCCTCAACATTTAAATGTCCAAGATCGATCGTTTCCAGCCACCGTCAAAGAAGTCATCTTGACGGGTGCTTTAGCCTATCAAAAAGGCTTTAAACGTCCGACACTTGCCATGCATCAAAAGCTGGATACGCTTTTAGCGGACTTTTCTATTGCGCATTTAAAACACCAACGCATTGGGACCCTTTCAGGTGGCCAACAACAACGCGTGTTGCTTGCGCGCACCTTAATGAGTGATCCCGACATCTTGATTATGGATGAGCCAACCAGTGCCTTAGATTCCTCCATGCGCAGCACGTTTTATGACTTGCTTAAGGACTTGAATGAGGGTGGTATGACGATGATGCTCATTACCCATGATGTGGGAAGTGCAAGTGACGTCTTAGACCGGGTGATTTATCTCGATCAAACGATTATTTTTGATGGCACATTTGCGGATTACTGTGAAAACGCAGCGATTAGTCCTTACATTCATACGCACGCCACGCATACTCATGAGGTTCATAAATGACCCTTCTAGATATTTTTTCTTACGGATTTATGGTTCGCGCTTTAATTGCGGGGATTTTAATTGGCTTAAGTGGTGCATTTTTAGGATCATTCCTTGTCTTAAAGCGCTTTGCGATGATTGGGCAAGGCCTCGCACACGTCGCGTTTGGGGCGGTCGCCATTGGCTTACTTTTAGGCGATCAACCGCTTTTCATTGCGATGCCGATTGTCGTCGTGGTCTCCATCTTAATTTTAAAACTTTCGGAAAAAACAAGTGTGCACGGTGATGCAGCAATCGGGCTCGCTGCCACTGTAGCGATGGCACTTGGCACGCTCTTAGCGAGTGTGGATGGCGGCTTTCAAACCGAGCTTAATTCTTACTTATTTGGGTCCATCTTAACCGTTCAACAGACCGATATTTGGCTCTCGATTCTCTTGTTTGGATCGGTCGCTGGATTTGGCCTCATGTATTATTACGATTTATTTTCGATGACATATGACCCGGTGTTTGCCGAAGTATCGACCATTCGCGTTAAACGCTTGAATCTGATCTTGGCGATCTTCACAGGGATGACGGTTGTCATTGGCATTCAACTTCTTGGGACGATTCTGATTTCCAGCTTTATTATTTTTCCGACCATCATTGCCATGCAATTTCACCAGGGGTTTTTAAAGACTTTGATCATTGCCTTGAGCTTTGCCCTAGCGACCGTCCTCGCTGGGATTATGACGTCTTTTGTCTATGATTTACCGACCGGTTCAACGATTGTCTTACTAAACGCCCTGATTTTTGGATTCACCTATAGTGTGAAACAGTTACGAGGAGGTCTTACATGACTGTTGATCAAACCCTCAAAGCGCATGATTTAAAAAAGACGTATCCCCGGCAAATCATTTTAGGGTTATTTGCCAAGCACGACCAATTTTTAAGCGCTGAAGACATTTCCCAAGCGTTTGAAAAAAACGGACACCCAGTCCCGCTGTCGACGATTTACCGGATTTTGGATCAATTCATAGAAAAAGGGTTGATCAGTGACGTGCATGTGGAAACGTCATCGGTGAAGCTGTATGAGCGAGCGCACGCGCATCACGCGCACCATTTGATTTGCACAGAATGTGAAAAAGTCATTCACGTGGAGAGTTGTCCGGTCCACGACTACGAAGCCGATCTCAGCAAATCCCATGCGTTTTTAGTGACGCACCACACGCTCAATTTTTATGGCGTCTGTGAGGCGTGTCAAAAGGCTCATTCTTGAGCCTTTTTTTAATGACCTAAACGTCTTATAATGGAGTGAGGAGGTGCACGATGCAAACTTTATTTATGGAATGGCTCCAAACCTGGTTTCCAGAACTTTCAGAGTCAATTGCAGCTGCCCTGATTAATCTTTTACAAATCGTCATTATTATCCTCGCGGCACAAGTCATCCGGTGGGTCATTAAGCGGTACTTAGCTCATTGGGTCCAAGATGCAAAAGGGTCGGAGCGTGCGAAGACGTTGACGCAGCTGATCAACACGACTTTAACTGCCGTTATTTGGTTTTTAGTCATTTTGTTATCGCTTGATACGGTGGGCTTAAACATTACTCCCATTTTAGCCAGTGCCGGGGTCTTAGGACTCGCGGTTGGGTTCGGGAGTCAAAATTTAGTTCGTGATATCGTCACGGGATTCTTCCACTTTTTAGACAATGCGTTTAACGTGGGAGAAATCATTGAAGTCGGTGGATTTACCGGCGTCGTCAGTAAAATGACGTTGAGAGAAGTGCGAATCGTCAATTATCTTGGGGCTGAGCGGATTATTCCGCAAGGTGAAATTACCAGTTTAACCAACTGGTCGCGCAACGATAATACAGCGACCATTGATTTTGGTGTCGCCTATGATACAGACCTCAAAAAATTGACTTCCGTGATGCAAGATTTCGGTCCAAGAATGCTAGAAAAACACCCAGCCTTAATTGATGAACCGATTTTCTTAGGGGTCACCGAACTCGCCGGTTCAAGCATCAATTGCCGGCTATTGATTAAATCAAAACCGGGTGAGCATTGGGGCGCAAGCCGCGCCGTCCGGGCAGACTTAGTCACAACGTTTAGTGACGCAGGCATTGCCATGCCATATCCTCACTTAGTCGTTAAACAAAAATGAGCATCTGGGTGTTAGGGGCAACCAATACGGATCATAGCTTCCAGTTAAACGCACCGTTAAGAATGCACGACTCAAATCCGGTCAGCGATCATGTGTCGTTAGGGGGTGTGGGGTATAACATCGCGCATCACTTAGACCAGTTAACCTCAGACAGCCAGTTCGTAACCGCCTTTAATGACGCGCTGTCTTTAACACGCGTCACGTCTGTTTCAGTCGCTCAACCTCCGGCATATTATGCGGTGGTGGACACCGATATGACGGTCGCCTTTGCGGCCATGGATGGCTTAGAATCCTTAGAAGTCACACCCATATTAACCGCCTTAAACGCGCTTAAAAAGACCGACACACTGGTCATGGATTTAAATTTTCCGGTGGCGCTTTTAAAAACGGTCGCAAAAGAGACTCCCGCAAAGATTTGGGTGGAAGCGACAAGTGCACACAAAATTTCAAAAGTGGATGCATTATTGCCATATGTGCATGGCATCAAACTCAATCGAATCGAAGCGCAAACTTGGATGAATAATGATGATACAGACAAAGCCACCGAGCACTTAGCCCGTTTAGATCTCCAAGAAATCGTACTTACATTAGGCGCTGCTGGTGCCATCCATATGACCGATGAGATCATCCACTACCAAGATGTCGCTCCCTTTAAGGCGGTCCATTTAAGTGGCGTTGGGGACGCCTTTATGGCCGGATTTTTACTCGGAGATGATAGCCAAAGCCAGATGCAATCAGCCTTCACGTTGGCCGCTTTGACCGCCGGGTCAAAGAGCGCCACGATTGATGCACTCAGCCTTGACCAATTTATGCATGAAAGGAAGCAACGCGATGTTAGAATTCAAAGCCGACGTCCTAGACGCCCTCAATAATAACCAACCCGTGGTCGCTTTAGAGTCCACGATCATTTCTCATGGCTTGCCTTACCCAGAAAATCTCACGTTAGCCAGAGAAGTAGAAGCCATCATCCGTGAAGCTGGGGCCACCCCAGCGACGATTGCGATGATGAACGGAGCGATTAAAATCGGCCTCACCGATGCCGAATTAACCACGCTGGCAGAAAGCGACGACGTGCAAAAAGCCAGTAAACGGGATTTTGCCTATTTACTCGCCAGTAAAAAACTGGGGGCCACGACGGTTGCTGGAACGTTACTCGCCGCCAGCATGGCTGGCATTCGGGTCTTTGCGACTGGTGGGTTAGGAGGCGTTCACCGAGGCGGTGAAACAACCTTGGACATTTCTAGAGACTTAGAAGAACTCGCGTTACAACCGGTGGCGGTTGTATCCGCCGGTGTTAAATCCATATTAGACATTGGGAAAACCCTGGAGTATTTAGAAACGAAAGGGGTGGAAGTGCTTGGCTATCAAACGGATTTTTTCCCAGCTTTTTACACACGGACAAGTCCGTATAAAGTCGATTACCGACTCGATACCGCGGCCGATATTGCGGCCCTCATGCATGCTAAATTTGATTCAGGCATCGATGGTGGTCTGTTGGTCGCCAATCCCATTCCAGACGCCCATGCGATGGATGAAACACTCATTAACGCCGCGATTGACCAAGCCCTCAAAGATGCCGCAGCGAAACAGATTACGGGCAAGCGCATTACGCCGTTTTTACTCGACGCCATCAAAACGATCACAGACGGCAAATCACTGGCCGCCAATTTAGCGTTGATGAAACATAACGCGCAGGTAGCTGCAGAGATCGCCGTTGCCTATACGCCATAAAAAAACACACCATGCGGTGTGTTTATAAATAATTCATCTCATCCAGTGCCGTTTTCAATAAGGCGCTGGATTTTTTTAACGCCGTTTTTTCATACGGCGATAAGTTGAGTTTCACGATGTGGTGAATGCCTGATTTATTAATGACGGCGGGCAATCCAATATACACCGGATCGCAGTCGTATTCCCCCTCATTGAGGACAGACAGCGGCAGGATGCGATTCTCGTTGTTGAAAATCGCCGCCGTTATTCGTACTAAGGCCATGCCAATCCCGTAATACGTCGCGCCTTTGCGGTCAATAATGTCTTTGGCGGCGGTCCGTACGCGGGTCGCAATTTTCTCTAGATCATCAAAGCCTATTTCATCCATCGTATCTAAGACATCACTGAGTGGTTTCGCGCCTATGTTCGCATTCGACCAACAGACAAATTCACTGTCGCCGTGTTCACCGAGGATGTACGCATGCACGTTGCGTGTATCAATGGCAATGAGCTTAGAGATTTCATACCGTAAACGCGCAGTGTCTAGCGAGGTCCCTGAGCCAATGACGCGCTCTTTGGAAAGCCCTGATTCTTTGTAGACGACGTGCGTTAAGATATCCACTGGATTGGTGGCGACTAAAAAGAGGCCTTTAAAATCTTCGGCCATCACCTGCGCGACAATCGATTTCATAATCGATGCGTTGCGCGTGAGTAAATCAAGCCGGGATTCTCCGGGTTTTTGATTCACCCCTGCGGTAATGACTACTAAGTCAGCGTCTGCCACGTCTTTATAAGAGCCGGCCTCAATGGTCATTTTACGCGGCCCAAAAGCGAGCCCATGATTGAGGTCCATGGCTTCGCCTTCGGCTTTATCAGGATTGACATCAATTAAGACTAAGTGTTCCACGGTGCCTTGGTTGACGAGTGCATAGGCATAGCTCATGCCGACAAATCCCGTGCCAATCAGTACGACTTTACTCATGGAGTCCTCTATTCAACGATGCGCCCAATTTTCGGCACACGTAGTAAGTTGCCCCGGCCATGCGGGGACGATCCGATTGCATTCGATAGATCTTGCCCAGCTTGATTGCCATTGTGTCCACCGTTACGCCAGTAGCTTGAATCTGTCATGTCGTAAATCATGCCGTCGACCGCGACGTAGGCGCGGCGGCCATCACGGCCATCGTAGTAACTGAGCTCTTCGAGAGTGAGTTCTAACGCCCCATCATCCGCTATCACACCAGGCGCATCCCCAGAAGGCGCAACGGGGGTTGAAAACTCTAAGTTTTCTACATCTTCCAAATCTTGTTCAGTTGTGGGGTTTCCACAGGCTGCAAGACTCAGGGCCATCACGAACACCCCAAGTATGAGACCATATCGTTTAAGTGTCCACATCTTATTCATCCTCGCTTTCAACCAGCACACCAACTTGTGGAACGCGGGTTAAATTCCTCCGTCCATGCGGGGATACATTATCAATAATGTTAGTCAAGTCTTGACCGGCTTGGTAGCCATTGTGACTGCCACCTCGCCAGCGACTGGAATTCGTCATGTCATAAACGATGCCATCCACCGCCACGTAGGCTTTTTTACCGTCCGTCCCGTCGTAATAACTGAGCTCATCGAGTGTCAATTCGATATCTCCATCAGCATTAATCCGACCAGGTCCGTCTAAGCCATTATCATCGGTTGTTTCTGAGTCGTCAGAATCATCCGGGATGCTCGGATCTTCATACCCGTCATCGCTCGAATCATCCGCCTCATCATCCACGGGATCATCCGTTGAATCATCGCCCGAATCATCCGTTGAATCATCCACGGCATCATCATTTGAATCATCCACGGCATCATCATTTGAATCATCCACGGGATCATCATTTGAATCATCCACGGGATCATCATTTGAATCAACTACGGCATCATCATTTGAATCGTCCATGGCATCATCCGATGAGTCATCGTTATTGTCCAGGGTATCATCGCCCGAATCGTCTGCCGGACTTTCGGAAGGGTCGGTGACACCTTCCATTGGATCATCTATCGGTTCGTCGGCACTTCCACACGCCATCAGCGAGAAGGAAAGGCCGAAAATACTTAACAAAGTGATCAGTGTTTTCATGAGGGCCTCCTAAGTTTTTATTCAACGCGTAATGCTTCAACAGGGTGTTTGTTGGCCGCAATCCGTGATGGGATGAGGCCGGCCACAAAGGTTAAGATTACGGAAATCAAGACGAGTGAGATGGCGGCTAGAAATGATAACTGAGCCAGTCCATCAATGCCATCGACCAAACTTTCAATGAGTAAATTGAGCGGGAAGGTGAGAATGAAAGCAATGCCAACGCCAATTAACCCGGCTGTAAAGCCAATGATCGTTGTTTCTGCATTGAAGACGCGTGATACGTCTTTTTTTCGGGCCCCTAAACTTCTCAGGATGCCGATTTCTTTCGTCCGCTCTAAGACCGACACGTAGGTGATAATGCCAATCATAATGGATGAGACTAACAGAGAAATGGAAGAAAAAGCAATGAGGACATAGCTTACCCCATTGATCAAGTCACCCGTTAAATCCGTAACAAGTGCTGCTAAGTCCGTATAAATGATTTGTTCATCATCGGGTAACGGCTCATTGTAGGCATCTAAAGCGTTTCTAATTTCTGTTTTTGCGTTAAAGTCAACTGGATAAATGAGTATTTGGGTCGGCGTATCGTCGTATCCAAGTTGTCTAAGAACCCCGACTTTTTGTTGCTCGGAGAGTTCTCGGCCGGTAATGACAGAGATGGATGACTCAGCTTGTGCCAGCGCAATGTCAGAGGTTTTGGCCGCATCGATGTAAAGTTCTTCTAAATCGGGATGATACTTAATCCCCTGATCGATGAATCCCGCCAGTGAATCTGCACTCTCCCTGGCGACACCCACGATTCTTAATGGAATGCCGTCCCCCGCTTGAACAATTGATTCATAGTCGCCCGACGGGATAAAGCGTCCAGTGTCTGCGTTTTCTAAATAGTAATCATTGGGTAAGAATGTGTAAAGCTCGAGGTCATATAACGTATCAAATGAATAACTTTCAACCTCAAAACTGAGCCCTAACGCTTCAAAGAAACGGATATTTAAGCGATTGGCTTGATCGACGACCAGTAAAAGTTCATTCGCATTATCAGGCAAGCGTCCGTCAATGACGTCGTAGCTTTGCGAGAGAAATTCTTCACTGGTCACCGTCGGTTCAAAGTCAACCCCACCGCCCCCTTGGTCGACCCCGCGGAATTGACTCTCAGCTTCTCTAAGCAATAGCGGCATCCGTACGTCATATTCAGCGTTGATTTCAAAGTATAAATCAGGGTCTAACGTATCTAAAAAACTTAAGTAGTCTTGGGTAATTACGTTAATGTGTTGGTTTTCTGAGACAGTGGCTTCAAACGGATAGACTTCTCTAGCCTCCGGAAACTCAACGAATCCGCCGTCATCCATCTGTGGGCCAGGCGGGCCAAAGTTGCCTTGCGCCGCTTCGATATCGATGGGGAATGGGTCAATTTGCAAAGGGAATTGCGCCAAGGTCGAGCGCTCTAAATCGTCAATTTCATTGTTTAACCCATTGGCTAAAGCTAAGACCATAGCCACCCCAATAATGCCAATGCTTCCGGCAAACGCGGTAATCAGCGTCCGGAATTTTTTGGTCCGCAAGTTATTAAAGGAGAGTTTGAGTGCTTGTTTAAACGCCATTGACGTTTTTTTGAGAAGCAATGACCCTTGAACTTCCTGCGCGTCTGAATAAGGATTTGAATCTTCGATAACTTCGCCGTCTTTGAGTTTGACGACCCGGTCTGCATATTTGTGCGCGAGGGCTTCATCATGCGTGACCATGATGACGAGTTTATTTTTTGCAATCTCTTGAATGAGTGCCATAATTTGCGCACTCGTTTCTGAGTCAATGGCACCGGTTGGTTCATCAGCCATGACGATATCTGGGTTATTGGCAATCGCTCTGGCAATCGCCACGCGTTGCATCTGTCCCCCGGAGAGTTGATTGGGTTTTTTGTAGACGTGATCTTTTAAGCCTACCCCTTCTAACACCTCAAGGGCGCGCGCCGTCCGATCTTCGTGTGAAAGGCCCGACAGCGTCATGCCGAGCTCAACGTTCGCTAAGACACTTGTGTGGGTGATTAAATTATAGCTTTGGAAAATAAAACCGACCGCATGGTTGCGGTACGCATCCCAATCGTTGTCATCGAAATGTAAGGTTGATTTGCCTTCGATGATGAGGTCGCCCGAATCATAACGGTCAAGGCCCCCCACCATGTTTAAAAGCGTCGTTTTCCCAGAGCCTGAAGGGCCTAAGATAGCCACGAATTCTTGTTTTCTAAAGGAGAGCGAGACGCCATTTAAGGCGTTTTGCATGAAATCTCCGACTTGGTACGATTTGGTCACATTTTTTAGTGTCAGCATTTTTTCCCTTCTTTCTCAAATAGTATAGCGAATACGCGAGGGTTTCCCAATTCATATACTCAAGAAAAAACCCCCCAAAAATGGGGGGTTAAACGCTTATTCGGTGGCGTCGATGACCGCATCAATATTTTGCGTATCATCGCCTAAAATACTCACGGGAATTTCAATATCAACAGGAATCCCGAGTTCGGTCGATTCGTATAAATTATTCGCTAAAATGTTCGGTGAACTAATCCGGATGACCGATCCATTCGGTAAGATAATCGGTTTGACCGACGCCGCTCCCCCGGATGATTGCGTCCCGATAATCGTCGCTAAGCCCATATCTTTGGCCATATTGGCAAACATGTTGGCCGCACTGTAAGTAATTGGGCTAGTTAAGACGAACCATTCGTAGTCTCCCTCAACAGTGTTCTCTGAGGTGAAGGTGGATTTTGCTTGCAAGCCATCCCCGGCATTGAGCGAATAATAGTCCATCGGCTCATCGGTGAGATAGCCCATCATTTGCCAGGCTGTCCCAATGATACCACCGGAGTTGCAGGCGAGGTTAATAACGATTCTTTCCACCGTTCCTTTTCCTTCGATTTCAGCCATCGCTGCAGTGAACATTTGTGTGCTCTCATCGGTAAATCCAGCGTTGTGGATGATGGCCACAGTATCGTTTTCAAAGAATTCAACACCGTCTTCAGTGCCACAGAAGTACGTGGTGTCGTCCATGTCATACAGCAACGTGTTGTAAAATCTTTGGCCTCTTGGACCAAAGTCGGTCACTGCAAGTTGGAAGGTTGGCTCATCATCGTACGGACCAGCCATGGTGTGTGATGTATGCAAATCATCTAGGCTGAGTACGATGTCTAAGACTGAGCGGTAATGGCGTGACATGCGGTCTGAAAACCAATCGTCTTGGAAGTCATCTAAGACCGTGTAGAAATCGTCAATGCCAAGATCTTCGCGTAAACCGAAGAAGTGGTCCATCACAAACGCGGTAAAATGGTACGTCATGAGTTGTAAATCATACGGCATGTCTTCATCATTGAGACTCGACCGGTTGAACCGGTTGATGCTATCGTTGAACTCATAAGCATCTTGGCCGTAGAGCCGGTCACCGTTATAGACGACATCATACACAGACCCTGAGAGGAATAAGTTGACTAAGTGTAAAGGTGCTAAGAAGCCTTCTTCGCCCGCATACAATTCCATGTAATATTGATCGAGGTCAAATACCACAGGATCGATATCATCACTGTTGTCTTCATAGGCAATAAACTCTAAGCCCCGACCAAAATCTGTTTCGGTATCGGCACTGATCGCGCCAAAGAAGGAGAAGAAGTTAACGGTAGCTTCGTTATTTGCAAAGTCAAACATGAGCTCATACGTGACGTCATCATAGAGGGGGTCGTCCGATTCTTCGAACAAGGTAATCGTCAGAGAATCTTCGGTTTCCACAAAATCTAAGCGGTCATAGATGACGGCCCCCGATATTAATTCTACAAAGGATTCAATATCGACATACGGCATGCTATTTGACATCGTATGCACGGTTAGTGCGCCATCGGATACGGTGTATTCACCGTCGATGCCTTTAAATTCTACCTCATTGGATTCAACGACGGCAATCGTGTCAAATGGTGCGACATTCACAGGCACTTCGTACACGTTTTCTAAGCCTTGCAGACTTGCAGTAACTTCTAAAACACCTTCTTGAATCGCGTCAAGGTCTTTAAATACAGCCCCGAGGTGTGAGATAACATCAGGTGTCAACGTCGCATACGTGAATTCGACATCCCCCGCTTCATCGGGTAAATCAATGCGTGATGACACCGTTGCGCCGTTGAACGATAAGCCGTCAACCGCCGCATCCAGTTGCGCAAGGATGGCCTCTTCGCCTTCTGCCGCAATGGTTGCATTGTAATATTCAGTGTATGATTCCCCGTCCTTTTCAAAGGTGCCGACAACTTGGACGGCGGTATCTGCTTCACCGTAGGCTGGGCGTGCAATCACGCCATCTGCACTTAATATATTTTCGTTAGACGTGGTCCATGTAATGGCCACATCTCCGTCTTGGGAAGGTAACGTTACGTTGCTTTCTAATGGTACATCAAACAGTGTAATGGCCGCGGCTGCTGACTCTAATTCTGCCACAACCCCCGCGTTATCAGCAGTTCCATCACCGCCACATGCGGCGAGGACAAGCACTGTCATTACGGATAATAATCCCATCCATTTTTTCATGTAGGTGCCTCCTTATTTTTAAGTATTATACACCAATCATGCTAAAATAAAAGGACTAAGCCCTTATAAAGGATGGTCATCATGTTATTGCTCTGTGGAGCCAGCGCCTCAGGAAAAACCGAAATCGTTAAGCTCTTAACTAAACGGTATGCGTACCATAAATTCATTACGACGACGACCCGCCCGAAACGACCACATGAAGTAGACGGCATTGATTATTACTTTTTAGACAGTGCACTATTCAACAAACTAAACATGGATGGTGGGTTCATTGAAACGACGGACTACCAAACCAATCAATACGGCTCTCGGGCCGATCAAATCAACGATTCCATGGTTGCCATTCTTGACCCCAGTGGCATCAACGCTTTTTACAGTAAACGCCCCCGAGAAGACTACATCGTCTACATAAAAGCCGATAAAGATACACGCAAGTACCGAATGCTAAAGCGCGACGATGATTTAGAAGTCATCTGGAAACGCTTAGACATTGATGACGAAACTTTTCATCCAGATAACTTGACACACATTGATTTAAATTTAGAAAACAATTCTGGATCGCTCAACGATTTAGCAGATACGATTCACACCCACTATCAAGCATTCTTAAAGGAGCGCCCATGAGATTTGACGTAAAAAAAGATCGCTGGATCATCGCCCTTATATTACTCCCACTCGGGGTTGGGTTCATCGCCATATTCTCTTCACTCGCATTCACCCCCACAGACTCAGACACCGCGCCCACTTTAGTGCCGTTTTTTATCTTTTTATTCATGGGTGCGTTAATCTGGCAGATATACGCAAAAAGTTATTATCTCCTCGATGAGCAGTCTGTACGAATTTTCTTTGGCCCATTTAAACTAAGAATTCTCTACACGTCAATCACCGACATTAAACCGTCCAAAAACATTTTATCAGGGATGGCCCTATCCTTAGACCGCGTGGCCATTTATAAAAATGGACACCTCTGGCAACTGATTTCCCCGGTCGATAAGATGCGCTTCATTGAAGAAGTGAAAAAGCGCGCGAAACTCTGATAAAACGTTGACAGAGGGCGTGCGTTTCAACTATAATGCTCCTTGCGACGGAGGAATACCCAAGAGGCTGAAGGGGCTCGCTTGGAAAGCGAGTAGGTCGGGAAACCGGCGCGAGGGTTCGAATCCCTTTTCCTCCGCCATCTTATCTGTCACGGAGGAATACCCAAGTCCGGCTGAAGGGGATCGCCTCGAAAGCGATTAGGGCGGGAAACCGCCGCGGGGGTTCGAATCCCTCTTCCTCCGCCAGTCATATAATCTTCGACTTAAGACCTTTTGAGGGTCTTTTTTTTGGCCAAAAAAAACACCGCCTTAACGGTGTTTATCGGTGATTAAGTTGGCACTAATCATGGCTGATTCAAAGATAATCGGAAGGCCACTGCCTGGATGCGTTGAGCCACCCACGAGATAGAGATTTTTAATGTCTTCATAACGGTTGTGCGGGCGTTTGTGTAAGAGCTGATTCATCGTATGTTTCATCGCAAACGTCGCCCCTTTATAGACCCCAGAATTCGCCCAATCATCGGGGGTATAAACTTTTTCAATCGTGATATCTTCAGGGCTAAAGTTTAGCCGTTTTTGCATTTGCGCGAAGACTTTGGATTTATAGAGGGTTTTATGCGCGTCCCAGTCAATGGCCGCATCGGTATTTGGGACGGGGGCTAAAACCATCAGTGAACTTTGACCCTCAGGCGCAAACGATTCATCGAGTGCTGACGGGTGATAAATGTATAAGCTCATATCATCGGTTAAATCTTTGTTCGCTTTGAGACTTTCGGTGTACGCTTTATAGTCATCCGAAAGCACTAAAGTATGCATCGGAAAATCTAAGCGTCTTTTGATGCCTAAATACAGCATATACGCCGAGACCGAGTAGGCTTTTTGATCGACTTTTTTCATTGTGTATTTCTTTTGATCAGCTTTGTCGATTAAGGTTTCTACCATTTTGGGCATGTCCGCGTTGACGATGACTTCATCGTACGCATGGTCCTTCCCATCGACTTTAAGCCCTGTGGCCGTACCGTCTGTGGTAAGAATTTTTTCTACGGGGGCGTTCACATGAATCTTTCCACCCCAGCGTTTGATATGCGTCGCCATCACATCCATTAAATGGGGGATGCCCCCTTCAATGTGATAAATGCCATCCATATGTTCAAGGTATGAAAGCATCGTGAAAAACCCCGGCGTTTCTTGTGGGGTCATGCCTAAATACTTGGTCTGAAATTGCATGATGTCTTTGAGTGATTCATTCGTGAAGTGCCGGTTCAGTTTACGTTCCACATTCCCGAGTCCCACAAACCGCCCAAAATGAACGACGTGCTTGTTGATTAATGATAAGCGAGAGTGGAAGGGCCTCACCATCACGGGATGCATCGCTTCGACTGTCTTACCTTCTCGTTTCATAAACTTTTCATAAGCGGCGCGTTCACCAAATTTTTGATCAATGTCATTTAATAGTGCATCAGGATTTCCTGGAACATTCCACACATCATCCGGTTTATTCAGTTGATATATTGGATCAATCCGTGTCACGTTGACTTCGTTTTCAATGTCTAATCCGGCCGCTTCAAAGAGCCATTTGTACGCATCAAAATAGACGATGAAAGAAGGCCCCATGCTAAACATGAAGTCGCCTAAATAAAGCCGTTTAGACCGGCCTCCAATGCGGTCATCTTTTTCGTATATATCAACGGAGTATCCTTTGGACGTTAGAATTAATCCAGCGGCTAAACCGCCTGGTCCCGCGCCCACAATGGCTATTTTTTTCATGGCTCACCTCTTAAAAAAAGTGTATCATAAAATGGATTAAGGCGGCGTGCGTGACGTGTTTTTTTCTGCCACTCAGTCATACTTATGGCATACTAAAATCGAACAAACGCGCACAAATACAGTGCCACTCATCATGGTCAGGAGGCGACATACGTGACATTACACACCAATAATCCGGTTCAAAAAATCGCCATCTTAGGCGTCCTATCAGCCCTTGGGGCTGTCTTGATGGCGTTCATTCAATTGCCGTATCCACCGGTGCCTTTTTTACGCATTGAGTTTTCGGATGTGGCCGTCCTTTTAGCCTTTTTATTGTATGGCTTTAAAGAGGCCGCTTTTGTTGGGGCTTTAAAAGCGGTGGTGAACGTGCTGATTTTTGGTCCGGTCGGGCCGATTGCGATCGGGCAGATCTCCGCCTTTATTGCGTCCATGGGGTACGTATTTGGGCTCTTTGTCATGCTCAAGGTTTTAGCAAAAAACCACGGCGTTTTACGGGCCGGCTTCATCATTATAGAGGTCACGCTGTTGATGACCTTTGTCAATTACTTTTTTGTCACCCCCATTTATTTTGGGTCTTGGACGTATTTAGGCGTTCAAGACTGGTTGAACTTATCGAGTTTTGGCTTGTCAGGCACCGGCACTTATTTGACGACCATTTTAATTGTTTACGTGCCGTTTAATATTCTCAAAGGCGCGGCGGTGATGGGGGTATATGTGGTCATTGCGAAAGCCATCCAAGCGTACCTCAATGAGGATTTAAATAACCTCCCAGTCTAATGTCAAATCAAGCATTTGATGAGACCGCCTTACCTAAATTCGGTATACTTAAGGCGAGGTGGATATGAAAGATGCATATGTGGCCGGCGGGTGTTTTTGGTGCATGGTCGAACCATTTAGTGGCTTGCCTGGCATCCATCACGTGACGGCAGGATATATGGGTGGTCGGCTTGAACACCCAACTTATAAAGCCGTGCAAAAAGGGGACACCGGGCATCTTGAGGCTGTGAAAATCACTTACGATGAGGCCTACCTATCCTTTGAAAAAATCATCCAGCATTTTTTCACACAGATTGACCCGACCGATGAGGGCGGCCAATTTGCCGACCGCGGTGAGCCCTATCACACCGCCCTCTTTTACGCAGATGACGCGGAATTGGCGATCATCAACTCGGTGATACGTGCGCTCAATCAATCGGGAGTTTTTAACGGGCCAATCGTCACCAAGGTGACCCCAGTTGTTGCGTTTTATCCGGCTGAAGAATCCCATCAGATGTACCATATAAAAAATCCATTTCATTACACCGCGTACAAAAAAGGCTCCGGCCGTGACGCGTATCTAAAGGAGACTTGGTCTATGAAGATTGATAAAAAAGCAATGAAAGAAAAATTGACCCCGACCCAATTTCATGTCGTGTTTGAAAACGGGACAGAAGCCCCGTTTGATAACGAATACCATGACTACAAAGGGGAAGGCATTTACGTCGATGTGGTCAGCGGTGAGCCGCTCTTTTCCTCGACGGATAAATTTGATTCAGGCTCAGGGTGGCCAAGCTTCACGAAACCCCTAAAAAAAATCGAAGAAAAAATGGATACGTCACACGGCATGCGGCGAATCGAAGTGCGAACGAAAGCGTCAGACATCCACTTAGGGCACGTCTTTGAAGACGGCCCAGCCGATCGAGGGGGACTGCGCTATTGCATCAATTCAGCGGCACTCAAATTCATCCCCAAAGAAGACCTGGAAGACGCAGGCCTCGGCGAATACAAAGCGCTGTTTGAATGAAACTTTTACTCGCTCCTTCAAAAACAATGGCGAATGCGCCTCAAGACACGCATACCACTCCGCTGTTTCCAAATAAAACGCAAGCCTTGCTGAATATCCTCGCAAAAAAAAGCGTCGAAGACCTCGCCGACCTGTTTGATGTGTCAACAAAGATTGCCGAGGTGAACTACGCGCGCTTTCAAGACTTTCAAGAAACCCATAATGCGATGCATGCGTATACCGGATACATGTTTAAAATGATGGATAAACCGTCTTTATCCGACGAATCCATCTCCTACATTGAACGGCACTTAATGATCGTCTCTGGCTTGTACGGATTAGTCAGAATGACCGATAAAATCGGCCATTACCGCTTGCCCATGGGCGTCAGTCTTGACCAGCCCTTGAGTGATTATTGGGCCGATTCAATCAGTGCCCACTTACGCGATGAATTCATCATTGACTTGCTCAGTCAAGAATACCGGGATGCATTGCACATGAATGACTTAGATACGGTCACCATTGATTTCGTTGAAATCAAAGATGGCAAAGAAAAACGCCCAGCGATGATGCTCAAAAAATGCCGGGGCTTGATGGTCAGAGCGTGCAGTGAAGCCTTCGTCAAAACCCGCGATGATTTAAAAGAAATCAGCGTGGACGGATTCACCTTTAACCCGGATCGCTCACGCGATGAATGGTTCGTCTATGACAAACACACCAGCTAGACTTAATCCGTCTAAGGGTGTGTTTTTTTTTAAAGCTTTAGGCCCCCGATGAATTCCCGGAGTAGCGAATCACTGGGAATGTCAGCGTGATCCACGGTTTTAAAGTATTTCAAATATTTAATGAGGCGGTTGGCCGTAATAAAGTGGGGATTTTTTCGGTCAATTTTTTCTAAGGCAGCTAAGGCGAGGGGTTTCAAGGCACCCATTTCATAGGCGAGTGCACTGTTAACCACAAAGTCTGCGTCTTCTAAAAACGGATAAATCCACGTGAATTCACCGTCTCTGACGCTTTCCCACATCGTCAAGGTGCCAAGCGCATCGGTACTCCGAAAGGCGATGTCGCGGACGATGCGTCGTAATAATCGGACCGAGGTAATGCGTAAGGGATTGTGATCATCTAAGCGCATTTGTAAGTGCGGGGAAATAAAAATCTTAAAGACCCATGATTTATCTAAATGATCGGTGAGTAGTGGGTTTAATGCGTGAATGCCTTCAATTAAAATCAAGGTCCCTGGTTGAATCTTTAACGGTGATTCTCCGCGCCTTGAACCGGTCGCAAAATCAAACTGGGGAATGGTTGTCTGTCCGGTTTCAATGAGCGTTTGAATGTCCGCTTTAAACCGTGGAATATCTAAGGCATGGATGGTTTCTAAATCATGGGCCCCATTCACTAACGGCAGTTGATCGCGGTCTTTGTAGTAGTGATCCAAGGATATCATCACGGCGGGCTGACCCTCCGCCTTTAAATGGGTCAACAGTTTGTGCGTAAACGTCGTTTTTCCGGATGATGAGGGCCCCGTTAAGGCCACTAAACGGACGGCATCAAAGACTTTTAAATGGTGACGAATTTGCTTGAGTGCATCCTGATGTTCAGCTTCCGCGGTATCAATTAATCGTTTGGGAGCACGCAATACTTTTTCGTTGACGGCGTAGATGCTTTCCGTGCCAAGTTTGGCATTGCGCCGGTTGGCGTGTTTTAAAAATTCTTTAAAGACAGGTTCTGGGCGGTACTCCGGAATCGTTCCGGCAAATTCGGCGCGCGGAGATTCAATGATTAACCCAGGGTGTTCCATGGTCAACCGGAAGGTGTGTAAATAGCCGGTTGATGGGACCATGTGATGATACATGTAATTGATGTAGTTTCCGCACTCATACACGTGCACGGTGTCTTCAGGTCGGTAACTTAAAATGTGCGCTTTATCGGGATAATTAAACGTTTCATAAAGCGCCTTGATAGCGTCTTTGGATACGGTTTTGCGGATGATCGGAAGATCGGCAGCAATCAAAGATTGTAACGTGTTTTCCAGTTGCCGCTTTAACGCTTTTAAGGTGAGTCGCGGGGCCCCTTCTGTAAATTCTAAGTAGACACCACGGGACACTGAAAAGTAAAATTTAAAATGTGCGTTTGGGTAAAGCTGATACAGGGCCATGGCGACGAGGTAGCGCAATGAGGCTTCGTACGTATAAACCGCTTCACTTTGGGTGAGATCCAAAAATTCAACGGTCGCGTCATAGTCAATCTGTGCGGTTAACTCAAATAACCGCCCGTTGACGCTCGCTAAAAAGAAGCGATGATCAGGGTCATCAAGCAAAGTTTTGAGAACGACCGGACGGTCAAAATGGTGCGTGTCATGGTTCACTGTCAGTGCAAACATAAAAGCGCTCCTTAACGTTATATTGTAGCACGTCAGGCTGCGTTAAACCGCTTAACCTATGATAAACTAACAGCGGACGCAAATTTTTATGTTCAAACGAAAAATCGTGTGGTAAAATGATAGAGCTTTTGGCCGCTTTAGCTCCAACCGGTAGAGCAGTTCCATGGTAAGGAAAAGGTTGCTGGTTCGAATCCAGCAAGCGGCACCATATCATTCCCCACACTTCAAATGATTGGAGTGTTTTTTTATGGCCACAATCTTTTTAACAGGTGCCACATCCGGCATTGGTAAAGCGCTTTGTTTAAGACTCATCAAAGACGGCCATACGGTCTATGGCACGGGGCGCAGCGCTGAAAAACTCAAGGCCTTAAGTGACGCAGCAGGCTCCACACGCTTTCATCCTGTGACGATGAACTTAGCCTCGTTTAAGTCGATTGACGCGGCCTTATCTACGCATTCCAACGTTCTCACAACCACCGACATCTTAATCAATAATGCCGGGGCTACAAGCGCCGACAAGCAGATGACGGAAGATGGCTTTGAAATGCAGCTGCAAGTGAATCATCTCGCTGTGGTCTATTTGACCCACCGGTTTTTTAAAGGGTTAAAGGCCAATAACGGCATGGTCATTACCACCTCATCGGACGCGCACCGCCGCACGCATTTCAAGGAAAAAGCACTGCGCGATGAAACGCGCTATAAGATTTTTAAGCGCTACCAAGAAACGAAACTGTACAACTTAATTTTTTCTTACTATTTAGACCGTGTGTATGGCAAACAGCCCACCCGGTTTTACGCCGTTCACCCAGGCCTCGTAAAAACCGATCTGGGGGCGAAAAATGCCTCCTGGTTCGTCGATAAGATGTGGAAACTGTTTTCAGCCACCGGCCAACCCCCGGAAGGTCCCGTCCCAACGTACTTAAAGTTGATCAATGAACGGCCGGCTGAATACGTCTACTACGCCTACGAAAGACCCAATCATCATTTGCCCGAAGTTGAAGATGAACGCATCCAAGAAACCTTGATGACCCACGCCTTAGACGCTTTAAAAATCAAAACCTTTGGAGAGACTGAATGACACGAATTATCGCGATTATCGCATGGATTGGCTTGCTCATCTATGGGGGGTATTATTCCATTTTCATCAATCCCGGCAGCACATTTTTAGCGGACTTATTTGCTGGAAATGCCGATCCGTTTGCCTTTATGGTGTTTAATTTACTCGGCATGATTCCCCTTGCCTTTTTTGTGTTTTTTCAAAGTTATTACCAGCTCAAGTGGTATCACTACGTGTTTTTACTCGGAAGCTTTGTGTTCGGTGGGTTTGCGACCGGCGGTATTTTTGTCTTCCCCCCCGAAGAAAAAACCCCAAAAGTGACCCGCAGGGTCATCATTGCTGGCTTGCTCATCACCATTGCGGTGATGGCGTATGGCCTCGGATTTGGCTCACTCACTACGTATTTAGAATCCTTTCAAACCGATACGTTTGTGCACGTGATGACGGTTGATTTCTTTGTCTTGTTCATCTTTTACCTCGCCTTACCTAAACTCAACAAAGGGATTATTCAACTCTTTTTTGTCCCCGCCTTTTATATTCAGATGTTATTTGGCGATCTTAAGTGAAGTGTACGGCGAGTGCGGCCTTCGGTTTAGAAGGTGTGTTAAAAAAAGAACTTGAATGGCTTGGATTACATCCTGAAAAAGCCATGGATGGCCGAGTCTATTTTGACGCAACCGCTGAAGCCATCATGCGTGCCAATCTCTATCTAAGAACGGCTGAACACATTTACATCCTCTTAGAAGAAACGCCGCTTACTACATTTGATGATTTATTCGATACGGTGAAAGCACTACCGTTTGCTGAATGGATTGATCCGAGTGGTGTTTTTATCATCAACGCCAAAGCCAAAAAATCGACGTTAATGAGTGAGCGTTCGATTCAATCACTCACCAAAAAAGCGCTCATTGAGTCATTAAAAGCCAGCACAAAACGTTACGATTTTCCAGAAAATGGCCCCACATATACCTTCCGGGCATCTGTCAGCGACGATGTCTTTCGGTTAGAACTCGATACATCGGGTGAGGCGTTGCACCGGCGAGGGTATCGGCTAGACGCTGGGGCTGCCCCGCTCAAAGAAACACTTGCAGCAGGACTGTGTTTACTCGCCAGATACACGGGGAAGCGCCCCTTGATCGATCCCTTTTGTGGGTCGGGAACGATTGCCATTGAAGCGGCGATGATTGCGCGCAATATTCCCCCAGGGTTAGCACGAACCTTTGCCTTTGAAGATTTAATCCCGTTTTCGAATGACGCGTTTAAGGCCGTGAAAAAAGCCGCCTATCAAGCGATTAATCTAGATAAAGACGTGGCGATTACCGCGCTTGACTATGACCCTAAAGTGCTCATCAAGGCCAAAGCCAACGCGGAGCGCGCGGGGGTGGATGAAGACATTGACTTTATTGAAGCCCGCTTTGAAATGCATAAGTTTACCAATCAACCGAGCGCCCTCATTACCAACCCACCCTACGATGAACGCTTAATGAACGCGCGAGAAATCGATGCGCTTTATAAAGCCATCGGACGCACCTTCAAACGGCTCGATCAGGTGGACCGTTACCTCATCTCAAGTGTCTCTGGGACGGAGCAAAAACTGGGGCTTACTCCCACCAAGACACGGGTCTTATTCAACGGCCCCATCAAGGCGCGTTTCTACCAATTTTTCAAGGACTAACACAAAATGTGTCAATCTGTCACATTTTGTGTCTTTTTTATGTTAGACTGTAAAAAGGTGAAAAAATTATGTCCACAGATGCGAAAAAAAGCTTCCTCATTTTACAAGACAAAAACATCTTTAAAGGTCTGCTAATCCTCTCTTTACCTTTAATGCTAAACAACTTACTAAGAACTTTACATGACATCGTGGACATGTTTTTCGTCTCCCGCATCGAAGGCTTTTCCACAGAGAGCGTAAGCGCCATTCAGCTCTCGTTTCCCATCATGTTTGTCTTTATCGCCTTAGCCCTTGGGTTAAGCGTTGCTGGGGTGGCCTTAATTAGTCAATTCATCGGGGCCAAAAAGTATGAGGACGCCTTGCATTATGCCGGTCAACTCGTCTGGGTGGCACTCATTGCCGCTGCCATTTTTACGACGATGGCATATGTCTTAGCCCCCGTAATTGTCGGGGCCATGGGCGCGACCGGGTATGTGTTTGAAAATACCGTCGCTTACATTCAAATTCGCGCCTTTGAACTCCCCTATGTCTTTACATTCTTTGCCTTGTTAGCCGTTCGTCAATCATCCGGTGATACCTTATCTCCGGTGTATATTGGCGGGGCGGCGCTCATTTTAAACAGCATCTTTTCACCGATCTTTGTGCAAGTCTTAGGGCTTGGTGTCCCAGGCGCAGCCTACGCCACGGTCCTTGGCAACTACATCATGCTACCGTTTGCCATCCATCGGCTGTTCTTCGCAAAAACCGGGATTCGCTTAAAACTGCGGGCCTTAAAACCAGATTTCAAAGTCATGCGCATGATCGTCAAAATTGCCATTCCCGCATCGTTTGGTCAGTCATTGACCGCCGTGGGATTTGGCGTGATCAACTCCATCATATTTGCCTATGGGGTGGCGACTGTCGCGGCCTTTGGGATCGGCAACCGGATTACCACATTGGTTTTACTCCCCGTCATGGCGATGGGCAGTGTGATTAGTGCCTTTGTCGGTCAAAACATCGGGGCCTTGCAAAAAGAGCGGGCCCGCGAAGTCTTTAAAAAAGCACTCATCTTAACGACGAGCATTCTCTTTGTCGGCGCGATGATTATGATGCCCTTGCGCCCTTATATCGTGGGCTTGTTTATTCAAGACGACCCGGTCGCTAAAGCATTGTCCGTCGAATACTTGTTTTACATTCTCGCAGCGCTTCCCTTAATGGGGGTCTATCAAACGTTTATCGGGACCTTTAACGGCACGGGCTATACGCGCTATTCATTCTTACTCGCCGTGATTCGGTTGTGGGCGTTACGGATTCCCGTGATTCTCATATTCCGTGAGTTCACAGAACTTGGCCCGAGTGGGATTTGGTATGCGATTCTCATTAGTAACTTAACGATGGCTTTTATTGGCGCCTTGTTCTATCAAAAAATTAGCTTCGAACCACGCGTAGAAAAACTTAAAAAGACGGCTCGTAATGCCCGCTTAGAACCACTAAAAAACAGCGCCTAAGGCGCTGTTATTTTTTGGAAAATAATCCGTGATCAAGGACGTGCATGATCGTATCAACGACGGATTCGATGGTTTTGGGGGTATCGCCTAAATCTAAGATGAGTTTGAGGCCCACAAAGTTAGTCACCCCCATCAAGATGTAAGAGACAACCTCTAAATCCACATCGGCAATCTCAGCGGTCTTCAAAGCACTTTCTAATCCTCTGACGTAGCGTCTAGAAAACGATTCGTAATAATCTCTAAAAAGCGCTCGGTCGATGTAAAACGATTCCCAGATAATGTTATACATGTGCGGGTTTTTCACCGCGTATTCTAAGAAGGCCTTGATGCCTTCTTTTTCTTTATCCCGGCGCGAGTCTTTATCTTTAATTTTCTCCGCGATCTCTTTACGGATGGAATGTGAGATATCCGTTAGTAAATGTTGATACAAAGAAATCTTACTCGGGAAGTAGACGTAAAACGTGCCTGCCGCTACCCCGGCCTTTTGGGTGATATCAGCGACGGTGGTTTTATGATAGCCATTTTCTAAAAATAAGAGCTCCGCCGCGCGTAAGAGTAAATGAAACGTGGCTTTCCCGTTACGTGTCGTGGGTAGTTTGATTTTTTCAAGCATCCGGGCCTCTTTCTATTGACAGTGTAAGCGTTTGCCATTATTATATGAATATACATTCACTTTATGAACGACTATTCAGGTATGAATGACGCATGAGTGAATGGCTTATCCGTAGTATAAACGGCAACTATCAAAATCACAAACCCCATCATGAAAGTGAGGCACTCCATGCAAAAAGTCATGATCATCGATGCCAAACGGACGGCCATCGGGTCGTTTCTTGGCACACTTTCCAATGTCCACCCACGCGTTTATGGGGCGACAGTCGTCAACCATTTAATCGAGAAAAATCAATTAAACCCTGCCGACATTAATGAGTTAATCATCGGAAATGTCTTGCCGGCTGGCCTCGGCATGAATTTAGCCCGGCAAATTTCGGTGGATGCGGGGATTCCCACTCACGTTCCAGCCCATGCGGTCAATATGGTCTGTGGATCCGGCATGAAATCAGTCATGAATGCCTTTTCAAACATCGCCCTGGGACTGCATGATTTAGTCATTGCGGGTGGCGTTGAATCCATGTCCACTGCACCATATTTACTCAAAGACACGCGTAAGGGTAAAAAGATGGGGGCCCCAAAAATGGAAGATCACATGATCGATGACGCGCTTACCGATGCCTTCCATCACTACCATATGGGCATCACTGCCGAAAACATTGCAGACCGCTATGAAATCAGCCGTGAGGCGCAAGATGAGTTTGCCTGGGACTCCCAAAAACGGGCCATTCAGGCTGTTGATTCAGGCGCCTTTAAGGATGAAATCGTGCCGATTGAAGTGGCCCTTCGCAAAGAGACAGTTACCTTTAAAGACGATGAATATCCGAACCGCACAACATCCCGGGAAATTCTCAGTCGGTTACGGCCCGCCTTTAAAAAAGAGGGTTCTGTGACGGCCGGAAATAGTTCCGGATTAAATGATGGGGCGAGTTTCTTAGTCCTGGCCAGTGAAGATTATGTGAACGCGCACAATCTCACCCCGCTCGCTGAAATCGTCGCTACTGGGCAAGCGGGAGTCGACCCATCGGTCATGGGATTAGGTCCAACGCCGGCCATTGCGAATGCCCTTGCGATGAGTCAGTTAAGCTTTGAGGAGATGGAATTAATCGAACTCAACGAAGCGTTTGCGTCGCAATCACTGGGCGTCTTAAAAGAACTCTCAGACACGTATAATACGTCCATAGACGCCCTGCGTGAAAAAACGAATGTGAACGGGGGCGCCATTGCCTTAGGGCATCCTGTTGGGATGAGTGGAAACCGCATACTGGTGACCTTATTACACGCCCTTAAACACCAAAATAAAAAGATTGGCCTAGCCTCGCTCTGCATTGGGGGCGGCATGGGCACGGCCACGATTGTGAGGATGCGATGAGACTCCAAAATAAAGTCGCTGTCATTACCGGCGCTGCACAAGGCTTAGGCTTAGCGATGGCTGAAACATTTATCAAAGAAGGCGCTAAAGTGATTGGCGTGGACATGCAAGAAACCACCCATGATGCGATTGATTGTCGCGTCTTGAATGTCACATCTACCGATGATGTCCAAGCGTTCTTTGACGCCATTATTAAAGACTACGGTCAGATTGATATTTTAGTCAATAACGCCGGCATCACGCGCGATGCGATGACCAAAAAAATGACCGATGACCAGTGGAACTTAGTCATCGATGTCAACTTAAAAGGGGTCTTTAACTTAACCCGCTTAATCGGCCCCCATATGAATCAAAACAAATCCGGCTCGATCATTAATATTTCCAGCGTGGTTGGAGTGTATGGCAACATTGGTCAAGCCAATTATGCGGCGACCAAAGCGGGCGTCATTGGTCTCACCAAAACCTGGGCCAAAGAATTTGCCCGTAAAGGGGAAGCCGTTCGCGTGAACGCCATTGCGCCCGGCTATATTTTGACGGATATTTTAAAAACCGTGCCCCAAGACCTGCTCGATAAATTTGCGGGTATGACGATGCTTAAACGCCTCGGTGAACCGGATGAAATCGCCCAAGTCGCGTTGTTTTTAGCGTCGGATGATAGTTCATACATTACTGGTCAAGTCATTGAAGCAAACGGAGGCATGCGCTTATGAGTGAACCCGTCGGCATCATGGGGTTAGGGATTTATCTCCCAGACAACACCTTATCGGCCGAAGCCATTGCCGAACGGACCGAAGGCGCCTGGACCGCTGAGAATGTCCGCGCGAAACTTGGCATTAACCAAATCTACCGGCCAGGCCCCGAAGACGGCACCCAAGCGATGGCTGTGAAAGCTTCACGCGAAGCATTGGACGATGCGAATATTACGGCTCAAGAGATTGATCTCATCTTATCAATCGGTGAAGAATGGAAAGAGCGTCCTTTAACGACGACCGCCATGGTGATCCAAGATGAAATTAAGGCGGTGAATGCTTGGGGCATTGATCTGCAAAACCGCTGTTCTACGGGATTGTCTGCCATCAAGATTGCCAAAGACATGATGATTGCTGACCCTGCCATTAAAACCGTCCTCATTGCCGGCGGATACAGGAACGGTGATTTGATTGACTTTACCGATCAAAAAACGTCATTCATGTTTAATTTATCCACCGGCGGAGCGGCGATGATTTTACGCCGTGGACACGATCAAAACGAAGTGCTCAGTACGCACATCATTAGTGATGGCAGTCTGGCAAACACCGTGGGGGTTCCAAGCGGTGGAACGATCGATCCAAACACGCAAAATGATTTTCATTTGCGCTTATTTGACGCCGATAAAATGAAATCGAGATTGAACGAAGTGAGCGTGAACAATTGGTTCACGTGTTTAGACAAAGCGCTCGCAGGTTCGCACATGACGCGCGCTGATATTGACTATCTCAACATCTTACACATTAAAAGATCGGGCCATCAAGGCATCCTTGATGCGCTGCATTTAACGCCTGAACAGACCGTCTATTTAGAGGACTATGGGCATCTCGGTCAACTCGATCAAGTGCTTTCTTTAGTAATCGGTCTCAAACACGGTAAAATACAAGCAGGAACGAATGTTGCGATGCTTGCGGCCGGCGTGGGATACGTCTGGGCGGCATCCATTGTGAAGTGGGGGCCAATTCGTGGCTGAAATATTACGCATCATCTTTAACAGTCTTGAGACTGGGAGTGCCTACGCGCTGGCAGCACTCGGCATCGTGCTGATTTTTCGGACCTCAAAAACCACCAACTTTGCCCAAGGAATGATCGGTGCACTCAATGCCTATATCGCGGCCTTTGTGGCGCTCAATTTTGGCTTATCAATCTGGCTGGTCAGTGTGATTGCTTTAGCAACTGCCTTTTTAACGGGGATTACCATTGATACCTTGATGATTCGGCCCGCTAAAAACGTCTTACCGGTATCCAAACAAATTATTACGCTCGGCATCATTATGATTATTATTGGCATCATTCCCTTTCTTTTTGGGGTCAATAATTTTCAACTGGCGTCTTATTTTCCGACCGGAAGTATCGACATACTCGGTGCCACGTTACGCTTTAATACCATCTTCGTCATTACGGTGTCATTTGCCGTCATGGGACTGTTGTTTTGGTTCATTCAAAAAACCCGCTGGGGACTCGCCATTCGGGTGACCGCATCGGATGAAACGACCAGTAAGCTGATGGGCGTTCCCACCGCCACGGTGACCATGTTTGCTTGGGCCAGTGCCGCCATGCTCGCGACACTCGCTGGACTCTTTGTAGCGCCGCGCGTAAGTGTTTATCCCAACATGTTATTAAACGTCCAGATCAGTGCATTTTTTGCCAGTACGTTGGGCGGATTCTCCACCTTTTTAGGCCCCGTTGTTGGGTCATACATCATTGCATTCTTACGCAACTTTACGACGTTTTACATCTCAGATATTTGGGGCAATGTCATGGTCTACATGGGCATACTCGTGTTCTTGTACTTTAAACCGTATGGCATCTTTGGTAAAAAGCCCCAGAAGAAGGTGTAGGTGTGAAAGTGTTTAATACGTTAGATACCGTCTTTAACGCACTCGGCCGTTTTTTTAAAAACGTGCCGTATGCCGGGTATGGATTATTTTTACTGCTTTTGTGGCTGATTCCACTGTTTCACTCGGTGGATGTGATTAGCTCCGGACAACTCGGCATTTTTGCCTACATTGTCGTCATTACCGTGGCGGCGCTTGGCTTGAATATTTTACTTGGCTTTAGTGGGTTAATTAGCCTCGGAACGGCTGGATTTGTGGGGGCTGGAGCGCTCGGCGTTGGGGTCTTTTTAGACCTCGGCTTACCGTTTGAACTTGCGGCCATCGCCACATTGATCGTTTCAACCGCCTTAGGCGCGTTAATCGGGTTATTTTCACTGAAAGTGGAAGGCATTTACTTAGCCATCGCGACGCTGTTTGTCGGGGAGATTTTAAGACAAATCTTCACCACCGTCCCAATCTTTGGGGGGCAATCGATCATGATTGGCTCTGTCACCTTATTTGGCTTCATCGAACTTTCCACCTTTAGTCAAAGTGAACGACGCGTCCTGTTTGCGATTATTGCAGCTTTACTCGTGGGCATGATGATTCTCATGCAACACATTGTAAAAAGTAAAACAGGCCGGGCGTTACTGGCCATGAGTCGCTCGTCATCCGCCGCTCAAGCGATGGGTGTGAGCCTCTTGAAATACCGCTTAATGGCCTTTAGTTTAGCCACGTTCTTTGCCACATTTTCCGGCATTATGTACGCCTTATACAACCAATCAGTGCCAACCACTCAGTGGACGTTAGACCTTAGTTTATTCGTCATTGCGATGGTGGTGGTTGGCGGGTATAAATCGATTTATGGCACTTTTATCGGCGCATTTATCATTTATGGCATCCCGAACTTATATTTAAAAGACCTGTTTGGGGATGTCTCGTATATCTTCTCTGGACTGCTCATCATCTTAGTCATTTTGTTCTATCAAAACGGGGTCGCCTACCTCGCGGTCGATATTCGCTTGCTGTATGCAAAACTTAAACGACGCATCCACGGAGGGTCCCATGGAAAAGCTCCTCTCGATTGATCACGTATCCATGACCTTCGGTGGCTTGAAAGCCTTGGATGACATTAGCTTTGACATCCACCGCGGTGAGATTGTTGGGCTGATTGGCCCAAACGGAGCCGGTAAAACCACACTCTTTAACTGCCTCACGCAATTTTATAAAGAGTACGAAGGCACCTTTACGCTATATTCCGATGCGCCAGTTGACTTAGGCACACTAAAAGTGACCGACGTCATCGATCACGGTTTGGCGCGAACCTTTCAAAACATCGAACTGATTCCCGATCTTTCAATCATTGATAATTTACTGATTGGGGCGCATGCGTCCACCAAGGATACGTTCATCGAAGAAGTCTTCAAGATGAAACGCGCGACCAGCGAAGAAGCGCGGTTGCGTAAAAAAGCCGAAGACGTCTTAGCCATCATCGGCTTAACGGCGATGAAAGATTTCTACGTCAAAGGCCAACCGTACGGCATCTTAAAACGGGTTGAAATTGCCCGCACGTTAATGAGTGATCCCACGCTCATCGTGCTCGATGAACCGGCGGCTGGACTCAACGACCAAGAAACTGATGATTTAGAAGAAATCATCAAAATCATTCAAAAAGAATTCAACGTCACTTTACTGATCATCGAACACGATATGGGCTTTGTGATGAACGTCTGTGACCGCGTCTGTGCGATTAACTTTGGCAAATTCATCGCCATTGATACCCCAGCAAAGATTCAAGCAAACCCGGCCGTTCAAGAAGCCTACTTAGGACGTGATGACGATGCTTAAAACAACCGATTTAAGCGTCAAATATGGCGTCATTGACGCGTTAAAAAATGTTTCAATTGACGTGAAAGACCAATCCATCACCGCCATTCTTGGGGCAAATGGGGCGGGAAAATCGACGCTCTTAAAAACCATATCGGGCTTGATTGACCCCGCCAGTGGAGAGATTGTCTACAATGGCACCCGCATTGACGGCATCGCCCCGGAAAAAATTACCAGACAAAAAATCATCCACGTCCCGGAAGGCCGGAAAATATTTGCCGATCTATCGGTGTATGAAAACTTACAAATCGGCGCGTTCAGCGTCCCCCGCGCTCAACACGATGCCTCTGTCTTACATGATATTTACAACTTGTTTCCCATATTAAAAGAACGCTCCAGTCAACCGGGTGGGCTACTGTCCGGCGGGGAACAACAAATGTTGGCGATTGCGCGCGGCTTAATGGCCCGACCCGATGTGCTCATCCTCGATGAACCGTCACTGGGTTTAGCGCCCCTGATCATCAAAGACATTTTTAAAACATTGACCACCTTGAACGCGCAAGGCATGACGATCCTCATCGTTGAACAAAATGCCTTGCAAACGTTAAAAATTGCCGACTACGCATACGTCTTGCAAGTGGGCACCATCATCAAAGAAGGCCCGGCCCAAGAATTAATGGAAGATCCTGAATTGATCGATGCTTACCTTGGTAAAAAATCTTAACAACGATTTTTAAAAAATAGGAGGAACCACATGAAAAAATTACTACTATCATTCTTATTATTACTCGGAGTCGTCACACTCGCTGCCTGCGGGGGAGACGAAGCAGTAGATCCAGCCCAAGGCGTGACAGATACAACCGTCACGGTCGGTAATACGGTCGCCACAAGCGGTAACTTAGCATTTGTTGGTGTGCCGTTTAGAACTGCCATGGAAGCGTACTTTGACATGGTGAATGACGCAGGAGGCGTGAATGGTCGGACCATTGAATACATTCAATACGACGATGAATTCAACGCCGCCAATGGACTCACGTTAACCCAATCCTTGGTCGAAGATGACGAAGTCTTTGCCTTGGTGGGCCACTTCGGAACACCCACGGTGTCTGCGACCCTCGAATACTTAAATGGTGTGGGCATTCCTCGCGTCTATTACGCCACAGGGATTTCTGAATTATTTGCCCCAAATGCGGCAGACGGAGAACTGGCAAGTTTCCCAGTGCAACCGATTTATGACGCAGAAGGAGAAGTCATGGTCGCCCGTGCAGTGGGTGATTTAAGTGCGTCAAAAATTGGGGTCATCTATTCCAACGATGATGCGGGACTCGGTCTATTTAACGGCATTGAATTACGTGCCGATGCTTTAAATGTTGACTTAGAAAGCGTCCAAATTGACCCAACATCCGATGACTTATCGAGTGCGGCCCAAACCATGCTCGACTTTGATCCAGACGTTATTTTAGTCGCCTCAAACCAAGTTCCTGCTGCGACAGCGGTTCGTGCGTTGAACTTAGCAGGCTCTGACATCCCGATCATTACGTCGTATGTCAATGCCGATGCCACATGGCTCAGTGGCGTGCAAGAAGTACTCCCTAACTTTGACGTGTACGCCTCCGCATGGATTAACATCTTTGCCGAAGATGGCGTCAGTTTCAGTGAAGACTACAACGAATTTGCAACGGTCATTAGTGGCTACGATGAAGCGTATGCAGCCAACTCCTTTGCCTTTGCCGGATGGATTGCAGCCGCGACATTTGTGGCTGGATTAGAACGCGTTGGCGAGGATGTCTTAACGTGGGACAATTACATTGCCGCGATGGAAGAATCACTGGTTGAACTTCCCTTCGGCGTGGTCTTAGACTACAGCAGTGGATCCCGGGTTGGAACGCAAGCCATGGCGTTCTTAAAAGGTGAAGTCGCTGATGAGCTTGCGAGCTTTGCGACGGTTGATCCAATTCGCACCATTGATGAAATTTTAGACTAAACGTCCGGACATAATCTTTGAATAAAGGGTGATAATCTCACCCTTTTTACCCACAAAGGAGTTGTTTATGGCACAATCCATTACGCTTGATCACGCACTACGTCTCGTCCAAGACGGGGACCACATCGTTGCCGGCATGGCGGCCAGTGAAGGCCGGGCGTTTTTCGAGCGCTTGCACGAGATTTTAAGCGATGAGAGACACGTCTCAATCGATAATTGTTTGCCGTTAAAAGCCTATCCATTTATGGTCGATGACGCCTATGTCGATCAAATTACGGTCAACAGTTGGTTTTTCAGTGGCGACTTGCGAAAAGCTTTTAAACACGGCAATATCCACTACATCCCGAATCACCTTCATCTTGCTGGATCGAAACGCATTCAGCACATCTCCCCGGATATTTACGTAGGCAATGCGACCCCCCCGGATAAACATGGATACGTGTCTTTATCGCTGGGCAATGTGTATGAAAAGGCGATGATCAAGGCGGCCAAAACCGTTATTTTAGAGGTCAATCCGAATCTTCCCCGCACCTTTGGCGATGTGGAAGTCCACGTTGATGACATCGATTATCTCGTTGACGTTGATTACCCAGTGCCAGAACTTCCTGATTTAGCGCCCAATGAAAAAGATGAAAAAATCGGCGCGTTAATCGCCGACTACATTCATGACGGGGACACCATTCAACTGGGTATCGGGGGCATTCCCAATGCCGTGGCCAACGCCTTACATGAGAAAAAAGACTTAGGCGTGCATACTGAAATGCTTACGACAGGGTTTATGAAACTCTATCAAGCTGGCGCTATTACGAATACGAAAAAAACGTTGCATCCCGGTAAAATGGTCGCGGCGTTTGCCTTAGGCACGCAAGAATTGTATGCGTTTTTAGACAATAATCCAGGCATTTCGATTCTCAACGGTGCGTACGTCAATGATCCGTTTGTAATTGCGCAAAATGACAATCAAGTCTCCATCAATACGACCTTGCAAGTGGACCTCGCCGGTCAGTGTGCCTCTGAATCAATCGGGTCCACACAGTTTTCCGGAACCGGGGGACAAAGTGATACCGCAACCGGGGCCCAAAAAGCTCTCGGTGGGCGTTCATTTATTGCCCTCTATTCAACGGCCATGGTGAAAGGGGCCGACGGCACCCGCGTGGAAACGTCTAAAATTGTCCCGACCCTTTTACCAGGCGCCTTCGTGACGCTTTCTAGAAATGATGTCGATCACGTAGTGACCGAATACGGAGTGGCTGAACTACGGGGGACGAGTCTTTCTGAGCGGACCAAGCGGTTGATTGCGATCGCTCATCCTAAATTCCGGGATGACCTCACGCGCGAAGCGAAGAAAATGGGGTACATCCGGTGATATTTGAGTCTGCCAAAGGCCCGGTTCATTATCAACTAGACGGTGAACGTGGGCCAGTCATTGTCTTACTCAATGGCATCATGATGCGAACGACATCCTGGGAAGCGTTTCAGCCCGCGTTTAGCAAACAGACACGACTCTTACGCCTTGATTTTTATGATCAAGGACAAAGTGCCTCTTTAGAAGCCGGCTACACCCAAGATGTGCAAGTCGAGATGTTAGAAGCCTTACTGAATCATTTAGATCTCACCGATATTCATCTGGCAGGGATTAGTTATGGGGCGAGCATTGCCTTGCAATACGCGGTGAAATATCAAGACCGCCTGGCGAGTTTAATGCTATTTAACGGCGTGCTTAAGACATCTTCGTGGCTGAGAGACATTGGCCGCGGTTGGAATGAAGTGGCTAAAACACGCAATGCCCTCGCCTATTATCACATTACGATTCCCTACATTTATTCTGATACGTTTTATGAAGCGCGCACGGATTGGATGGCCGCGAGAAAACACGTCTTGTTAGATATTTTTGCCGATCCTATCTTTTTAGACCGTCAAATCCGCTTAACCGATAGTGCCGAAACCCATGATGTAAAAGCGCAGGCAAACACCATCCAAGTCCGCACGCTTGTGGTTAGCTCTGACAAAGACGTGCTAACCCCGCCCAGTGAACAAGTCAAAATGGCCGAGGCCATTCCAAACGCCTCCCTTGTCACGCTTCCAGGATGCGGGCATGCCAGTATGTATGAAGCTCCAACCCTCTTTAGTTCCCTCATTTTAGGGCATGTATTCAATCAAGAAATTACCCTTAATTAAGGAGTTATTATGTCTAAAAAAAGCCAAGTATTACAAAGCGGTGAAACGCTCGCCTATCTCGAAGCGGGCGATCCCAATCAGCCAGCACTCATCCTCGTGCACGGCAACATGTCAAGTTCATTTCACTTTACCCCGATCATGGATGATCTAGCCAAAACCTATCACGTGATTGCGCCCGATTTACGCGGATTTGGCGATTCCACATACCACATTCCACTGGAAAGCCTGCATGATTTAGCCGATGATTTGGAGCAATTCTGTCAGTTACTCGGCATTGAGCATGCGAGTTTTGCCGGTTGGTCCACCGGTGGTGGAGTCATCATGAGCCTTGCGGCCCGCTATCCCGCGCGCGTCGATCATCTGATTTTGATCGAAAGTGCGTCGATTATGGGCTATCCCATTTTCCAAAAAGACGATCAATTCCAACCGATTTTGACCAAAATGTACCAAGATAAAGCGGCCATGGCCGCCGACCCTGTGCAAGTTGCACCGGCGGTGAAAGCCATGCAAGAGAAGAACCATGCCTATTTAAAAAGTGTTTGGGAAGCGGCGATTTACAACGTCCATGTGCCCGATGCCATTGACGCCTACATTGCGGAATCACTCAAACAAGTCAACCTCGTTGATATCGACTGGGCCCTGATGACTTTTAATATGAGTGATACGCATAACGGGGTAGTCCCAGGCGATGGCACGTACAAAGATGTGAAAGCACCCATACTCAATATCTGGGGACAGAAAGATTACGTCATCCCCGAAGTCATGTTCCAACAAAATGTGGCCGCCTTCCCAGACGCTGAATCCTTGATTTTAGAAAACGGCTCACACTCACCAATCACCGATGAACCAGACACTGTGGTGAATGCCATTCATGCGTTTATCCAAGGGTAAACGATGCAAAAAAAAAGACATCACGCTGTGATGTCTTTTTTTCGGTAAAAGCCCCAACCGAGCAGTAAAGTGACCACAATGATGGCCGCACTGATGGCGAGGTAAAGCGGCTCTAATCGTCCGTCATTGACGATTGTGACCGCATTCACGTATTCATACGGCGTGATGTATTTCAAGTTTTCTGCCGATTCACTGAGCGATGAAATGATATCGACGACATACAAGCCAACGACAAGCCCTAAGGCGATGGACATCACCGTCCGTGATTTCGTCACAAAGACACTGATTAATAGACTGGTTGATGCAAATATCATGTGCAAGATGATCGGCGCCCCACTAAATAAGGCCCAAAGCATCCAATTCATCGTATCCAACGTCGCAAACGTGACGCCTAAGACAGCAGCCACCACCGCATTTAATATGAGAAGATTCACCATGATGACAAGTAGCTTAGACAGATATATCTCACTGCGAGTAATCGGCCGGGTCAGCAAGAATTCGATGGTTTGATCGTCCTCTTCTTTAGAAAGAATACTTCCGCCCAGTAATCCGGCATACACCGATCCGATCAGTAAGACAAATAAATAGCCCTCAACCCCAAACCATCCATAAATATTTTCTAGCACTAAGCCATCTTCACCGAGGCCAAAGGCCTCTAAAAAGCCTTGTGGGTAGCCTTCCAGTAACGCTTCTAAGTCGGCATAAATATCTTCAAAGGCGGGAAATAATAACAGCATTAGTAACGCCAAGCCACCGACAATGACCGTCCATAATACGAGCGATTTAAACAACCGTTTAAAATCATTGACAATCAAATTTTTCATGCGGTCCCCCGTTCATAGACGTGCATAAAGATTTCTTCAAGTGACGGATTTTCAATCGTCAGATCGTGGATTGCTTGCGCATCGACGATTTTAAGTAATTGAGCGATGGGGCCCGTATACACAAACGACACTTTATCGCCGTCGATGATTAAATCCTTGATGCGCTTTGACCGTGATTCAAAGGGCTCTTTCACGATCAATGACACCCGTTTAACCGTCGATTTACGCAACGTTTCAATGGGCGATACTTGAATCAGTTCACCGTTTTTAATCACCCCGACTCGGTCACAAATCTTTTCGACTTCACTGAGAATATGGGAGGAAAAGAAGATCGTCGTTCCCTGGGCTTTTTCGGCGAGGAGTAAATCAAAAAAGGCGTGTTGATGCAGTGGGTCAAGTCCACTGGTGGGCTCATCCAATATGAGAACTTTGGGCGCATGTTGTAACGCGGCTACAATGGCGACCTTTTTTTTATTGCCGAATGATAAGGCATCAATTTTTCGCGTCACATCAAGATCCAATAAGGCGACTAACTCACGTTGGCGTGCTTGAAAATCGCGTCCGTAAAAACGGCCCGAAAAATCCAAAAATGATTGCACATCCATCGACGCGTAAAAGTGAACTTCTGAGGGAATATAGCCGACTTGACGGCGAATCGCTTTGGCATCTTTTACGATGTCTTTCCCGTCGATGGTCGCCGTCCCACTCGTTGGATATATGAGATTTAACAGCGTCCGTACCGTGGTGCTTTTTCCCGCACCGTTTGGGCCAATAAACCCAAAGATTTCGCCCCGCTCAATACGGAGTGAAATATCCAGCATTCCGCGAACATTTTTTTGGTAGATTTTAGTCAGTCCATTGAGTTCAATCATCAGACCCTCCTTGCATCTTTATCATAGCATAATCCCCCTTAATATGTTAACCATTTATCACATATTAAGGGGGCGTGGAAGGCAAATGAAAACGCTCTATGGGCGCATGCCAGGCCGCGGCGACAGTTCAACACCCAAGGATTGGGCAACCGCGATGAGTTCACTCACGCTGAGTGATGAAAGTTCACTGGAAGTAAGCGAGGCATCTGCCTGTTCGATTTTTTCAATCAACGCGATTCGCATCATACTCATTCGGCCGTGCGTTTCCTGCGAATCTTCTGGGAGCGTTGTTTCATACTGCGAATCATAAATATCTCCGAATGGACGGGCCTGCGCGGGAAGATTTTGCATGCGATCAATGACCGATGATTGTAAGGTGTCGCGGCGACTCATTGTCTCAGCCATCGCTCCGACTAACACGGGAGTATTCGCAGCAATGAAGCCTTGGGCATGAGCGGTTTCAAAGAGCACTTGCAAATACGTATCTAACTCAGCATTCTCCCAGTTTGAATTGGCTTTTAACACATCCACGAAGGCGAGACCAGAATCGTTATCACCGCGTAACTCCACGATGCGATTATCCGCATCCACTTGAATTTCAATGGCTGTATCAAAATCGAGATATACGCTGCTTGCTTCGATGGTTTCTGCGGGGGATAAGAGTAAGGCCAATACCGCAATGATGGGGACAATCAGCAAGGGCACCAACCGCCCTAAGCGTCTTGAATGTGGCGCTTTATGCACGGCCGGCATGCCTTTTTGTTCCAGCACTTTTTCAAAGACATCAGGGACAGACTTTTGGGCCCAATTTTCAATCTTTTTTTCAAATTTCTTCATCGTTTGCCACCTTTTTCAAGCGCTTAATCGCTTCGTTATATTTCCATGTGATGGTGCCTAGCGGGGTATCCATCGCGGCGGCGATGGTTTTATGTTTTTCTCTTAATACGACGTGGCGAATCACAATTTCTTGGCTGATTGGATCGAGATGTTGCATGAGTTGGCTTAAGTAGGACTCACTTTCTGCCGTTGAATCGGTCTGACCAAATAAAACATCATCGGTTTGCACGTCTTGGATCGTTTCTTTTTTTGCCCGGTTGAAATGTTTGATGGCCAGATTGCGGGCAATCGTATTGACCCAGGCCGAAAAATGCGTGTTCGATTCGTACATGTGAATTTTGTCCACCACTTTCATATACGTATCTTGTAAGAGATCTTCGGCGATCGTCTCATTTTTTACGATCAATAAAATCGTATAGTACGCGCGACTTTTGGTTTCTTCATAAAGCATTCTGAAAGCGTCAGAATCCCCTTTTTTAAAAGCATTCACATACCGTTCTAATTTGAGTTTAGTCATAAGTCCCTAGATCCTTCACCCTATTAACCCCTCAGGGTGTATTTTTGTTGGGGATGATTCCGGAAACGCTATTTTTTAATAGGTCCATCCTTATATTATACGCGTGAAAAAAATAAAAAAAATGACCAAAGTTCCAACAAAACAGGCTCTGAACGGTTTAAGAAGGTGAAAGGAGAATTCATATGAAAAAATTAATCACCGGATTTGCATTAGGCATGATCGCAGTACTTGGAATTGTGGGGTTTAGCAGTATCGCATTACAAGCCGAAGAATTAGATATCGAAGACGCGGTTGAGGAAGTCGATGAGGATTTAGATCTCATCAAAGCTGACTTCGATGCTTTACTGGAAACTGAGGATATCAGCGTGGGATTGGCTAAAAAAATCGTCATATTGGCCCAAAATGATCCGTCCTTAACGACCGAAGGCTTAGTTGCGCTCGGCGAAGACGCCGTCACCGCCCTGTTTGAAGCCGCCGTCACAGAGGGGTCAATCACGATGAGTGATTACCGCACCGTTCTCTCTCAAGGCCAAGCTTTTATGAAAACCATTGGCGAAGGCCTTGGAGCGATGAGTGGCCGCTTTGAAAACCGAGGGGCCGGCCACCATGCGGGCGACGGTGAATGCCCAAATGTTCCCGACACCGATGACTCAGAAGCCGACGGCGTCGCATCCTAACTCGTTTTAATTTCATCCATCCTCTCTAAAAAAAACGACGAAATCATTCGTCGTTTTTTTCTATTCCCCAATCATCAGAAAAAAAGAGTGACCGAATTGGTCACTCTTTTTTTTCGCTAATGGAACATCCTGCCTGAGGCTAGGGACCTCAATACGGGAAGGGACGGCAGCGATGTTCACACTCTCAATCCCTGAGTGGTCATATTTATTGGTGAGGGAAGTGTGCAAGAATCTGCGGTAAGTCTGTAATGCGCGCAATCTGCGTGGTCGCTTGCGTGATTTCATCGCCGCCAAATCCGTACGCACAGCCAACCGTGGGCACATTATTTGCCTGACCGGCCTCAAAATCATGGTGGCGGTCTCCAATAAAAACGTAGTCTGCTGGAAAATATGATTTCACCATGGCTAAGGTTTTAGCTTTTGGCTGGTAATTAAAATTTTCCGCCGTTAAATAGTCATCAAATAAGGCGTCTAGGTGGTGGGCGTCTTTCATCCAACTTAAATACTGATTGGAACAATTACTGAAAAAAACCATGTGATAGTCTTGTTTTAACGCTTTGAGCGTTTCAAAGGCGCCGTCAAACAACTGAGACTGCCCACGCTTAATGAGGTCCGCTTCGATGTCACGGATCTGTTGGGCATATGCATTTCGCTTATCGACAGGAATGTCTGGGGCAAAAGTGTCCCACATTTCTTTGGCCGATTGGCCTAAAAATGGATGGACGCTGGCGTCATCCCACGTTTTTTTCGGTCTTAATCCCTGCTGGACTAAGTCGTCATAGACCGCTTGAAAAGCAGGTAAATAAATCGGCACCGCATTGTGAATCGTCCCGTCAAAATCAAAGAAGAGGGTCTTGATCATTGAATGGTTTGTAAGACGCTGGCCATTTCGATGGCGGCCATGGCTGCCTCATACCCTTTATTGCCGGCTTTTAAGCCTGCCCGTTCTAAGGCTTGTTCAGTCGTTTGTGTTGTTAAGACGCCGAAGATGACTGGGACGTTTTCATTTAAAGAGACACTTGCAATGCCTTTGGCCGCTTCACTGGCCACGTGATCGTAATGATCGGTGGACCCTTTAATCACCGCCCCGAGGCAAATGATGGCGTCGTATGTGCCTTTTTGTGCGAGTACTTGGGCCGTTAATGGGATTTCATAGGCGCCCGGTACATAGACGATGTCGGTGTCATCGAGGTCACCGCCGTGGCGACGGATGGCATCTTCGCTGCCGCCTAAGAGTGATTCAGTAACCATGCTGTTAAAGCGGCCAACGATGATGGCAAGTTTGAGTCCTTTGGCGCTTAATGTTCCTTCGTAAATCATTGTTTTCCTCCAAGGTTGAGCCAGTGGCCCATTTTATCTTTTTTTGTTTGCATGTATTTGATGTTTTCCGCCCGCGGTGACAATTCGATGCCAATGCGGCTGTGGACGGTAATGCCACCCGGTTCGATGCCTTGTATCTTTTTCGGATTATTGGTCAGTAAATCGATGGTGTTGAACTTTAAGTCGTGCAACATCTCAACGGCCACATCGTAGCGTCGTAAGTCATCTTCAAAGCCTAGTTGGTGATTGGCTTCCACGGTATCAGCACCCGCATCTTGTAAGGCGTAGGCTTTAATCTTATTGACGAGGCCAATGCCCCGGCCCTCTTGCCGCAAGTAAAGGACGGCTCCGTGGCCCCGCGCTGCAATTTGTTTTTGCGCTTCGATGAGCTGTTCACCGCAGTCACAGCGGTGGGATGAGAAGGCGTCACCCGTTAAACATTCAGAATGAATGCGGACCAGCGGTCTTGCGTCTGGGTTATCTTTCATCACTAAGGCGACGTGATGGGCCGATTGATCGGCATTTTCATAGGTGACGATGGTGAAGTGTCCGTATTCGGTGGGCATTTCTGCTTCGGAAATCTTTTGAAAGGTGGGTAAGTCTCCCTTTGGTTTTTTAGGCGCTTTGTCTGGAGACATTTGTGCGTTTAGTTGCACGATGTCATGAATGTCGATGACCGGTAAGTCATGGACTTTCGCAAATACTTGAATGTCTTTTTTACGGGCCATCGTGCCATCCGCTTTCATGATTTCACAAATCACACCGACGCCGCTTAACCCGGCCATTTTCGATAAGGCAATGGCCGCTTCTGTATGGCCCTGTCTGGCCTCTAAGCCACCTGGGTGCCCGGTTAACGGAAAGACGTGACCGGGACGGTTAAAGTCGCTTGCGCGCGCGTCTGAGTTTAGTAAGGCTTGGATGGTTGTCGAGCGTTCAAAGGCGGAGATGCCAGTCGTCGTCGATTTTTCATCGATGGAAATGGTAAAAGCAGTGCGATGTGGATCTTGGTTATTGTCGGTCATCGGGGTTAACTGAAGCCGCTTGGCCAGTGTTAAGGGAAGTGGTGTACATATTAACCCCTTCCCGTGGGTGGCCATGAAGTTAATGGCTTCTGGGGTGGCGTGTTCAGCGCTAATGACTAAGTCGCATTCATTTTCTCGGGATTGATCATCACAAACGATGAGCATTTGGCCGTCTTTATAGCGGTCAATCACATTAAGCATCGTCACGTTAGTACCCCCACTTTTTTAAGTCATCTTGAGAGATTTCCGTGCCAGGGCTGACCATTTTGGCGACGTATTTACCAATCATGTCAGTTTCAATGTTCACGGTATCCCCCGCCTCTTTACTAAGCAGGGTGGTGACGTCTTGGGTGTGGGGAATGATCGAGACAGTGAACGTCGTCTTCGTTAAATCGACAACCGTTAGGCTAATCCCATCGACCGCAATCGATCCTTTGGGAATAATCGATTGAGTGAGCGCTTCAGCCAGCTCAATCGTAATCCGCCAGGCAATACCGTCTTGCGCGGTCTCTTGGATAACGCCAACCCCATCCACGTGGCCCGTGACAAAGTGGCCGCCCATGCGAGACGCAGGCGTTAAGGCGCGTTCTAAGTTGAGCGAATCACCAACTTTGAGTGACCCAAGGTTGGTGTTTTTTAAAGTTTCGTGCATGACATCGACGGTGATGGAGTCACTCGTCTTTTGCACCACGGTCAAGCAGACGCCATTGGTCGCAATGCTGTCACCGATGTTCGTGCCGTTTAATACGGTGTGCGCTTGAACCGTTAAATGCACACTTTTTTCACCGGAGGTTTGGGCGTTTAAGGTGCCCATTTCTTCAACAATACCTGTAAACATTAGGAGGTCCTTTCTGGAATCAAGGTCAGATGGATATCGCCTGCGACATGGTCCAGTTCACGCAATTGAAACTGCGGACTGTCGATCAGACGAGAAAGCGTTAATTCTTTAATCAGACTTAAGGCATCCGCCCCTAAGAGTGTGGGTGCCATCATGATTCGCCACTCATCTATTTTTTGTGCATGAATGAGGGCGGTGGTAAGGGTGGGACCACTTTCGACTAAGATGTGCTTTAAGGGAAGGGCGTTTAACTGGTCAAAGACCGCGTCTAAGTCACAGTGATCATCGGTGAGTGGAACGTGAAAGACTTTCACACCGGCCTTTATATACGCCTCAGCCTCACTTGTTGGCCCGGTAAAGATCCACGTGTCCACCTCTAATGCTGTTTGGACCACCGTTGAATCAAGCGGGGTGCGCAAGTGGCTGTCTAAAATGATGCGGACCGGTGAATCGGCAGCACTACCGCGCACAGTCAACCGGGGGTTATCTTTTAGGATGGTGCCCACCCCAACTAAGACCGCCGAGGCGTCACGCCTCAGTGCTTGGACGACGTCCCGACTTTCCGGGGAGGTGATCCACTGACTTTCACCGTTTTTAAGAGCCATTTTACCGTCTAGGCTGACCGCACTTTTTAAGGTGACATAGGGGCGACCGGTGGTCACTTTTTTTAAGTAATCGCGGTTAATCGCCTGTTGCTGATCGGTGGCATCTAGCAGTTCGACTTCAAGGCCAGCATCTTTGAGAATTTGCATGCCTCGACCGGCCACATGGGGGTTTGGGTCCAAGGTCCCGATGATGACTTTTTGAATGCCCGATGCTTGAATGGCGTCCACACAGGGCGGCGTTTTCCCGTGGTGTGAGCACGGTTCTAAGGTGACGACCATGGTGGACCCTTCGACGGGCTCTTTCGCATTATTAAGTGCGTTGATCTCCGCGTGGGCGTGGCCATACTCGGCGTGATACCCGGTGCTAATGACGCGGTCATTTTTAATGATGATCGCCCCGACTTTGGGGTTGAGTCCGACCTTGTTATCAGCTTTCGCAGCTTCTTTAAATGCTGCGTTCATGTGTGTGTGCATATAAAAAGCCCCATTCATTTACGGGGCTTTACGCATGTTTAAAAAATCAAAAGACGTGTGCAACATTTGCACACTGATTTCTTCTCCCATCCAGACTATACGGTCGGCGTAGGAATTTCACCTACTCCTGCACACCAGAGTGTACTCGCGGACTATCACCGCCGGTCGGGAATTGCACCCTGCCCCGAAGATATTTGCTTACCCTTAGTGTACAAACAAATAAAAAATTAGGCAAGAGGAAAGAAAAAAAATCATCTGACTGTATGGTTTGGGTGAGGTGATACCCATGAAGAAATGTTTGATTGCAGTCTTGCTGATGGTGATGCCCTTCACCACCACCTTCGCTGCGAGCGGGAAAAACTTATTAAATCCCGCGCACTTTGTTTTAACCGGCCACACGCTAATGAGTGACCAAGCCATACCCGTTGAATCCAGTGAAACGTACATGCTTTCGTTCCCAGATTTTTACATGCTCGATGAGATGCACATTTTAGTGACGGGTGAGAGTGGCACGACGTATGTCGATGAAGCCATGCTTGAAAATGTTGCTTGCACCCCCGATGAATACTGGACGAATTGCCCGATTACTACAGACGCCAGTGAAACCGGTCTGATGTTTACCTTTGAGGGTGGCTTTGTGGCGAATTTTTACACCAGCTACCAAATGTTTGATTTTCAACTTGAACTCGGCTCAACCCGCACGGCCTACGAACCATACGAAAGCAGTAATGATGACACCCATCCCCTTGTCCAAGGCGCGGGCCTGGTCGAAGTGAACTACGCGAAAAATAAATCGCTCGCCACACTCATCGATGAATCGGTCACGGTGACGGATAACATCGACGGTGATCTAACAGATAGCATTGTAGTTTTAGAAGACGGGTATACGGGGAATGCGCAAATCCCTGGTGAATACATCGTCCTCATCTCAGCGACCGATGAAGCGGGCAACGAAACCCAATTTGAACTTGTTATTTTAGTGATTGACGAAGTGCCACCCGTCATTCAAGGACCGAATACATTATCCGTCCAAGTCGATCACTTAATTCCCATCGACACATTAATCACGGACCACTTTAGTTTTACCGATGCGTTAGACGGGGACTGTGAATCCTATGAAATCGTCAGTGATGATTACAGTCAAAAAACAACCGTTGGTGAGTATCCAGTTGTCGTGAGAACTCAAGACAAAGCGGGGAACGTCCGGGAAAAATCGTTTACCGTGAGCATTGAATCAAATCTTCCCGCTGTCATTGAGGGCCCAGATAATGTGACACTCTATTTATCCGATCAACCCAATGACCCAGCCATCACCCAGTTATTTAGTGCAAAAGACCGCGCCACACTGGACGATCTAACCATTCACATTAGTGCCACTGAGATTGTGGATTATACCCAGTCAGGCCGCTTTAATGTAACGTTGACGGCCAATGATTCATTCGATAATACCGCCGAAAAAACCATTACCGTCGTCTTAGAAGATGACATTCCCCCAATCTTTACCTACGACGACCAAATTGTCGTTCCGCTGGGGTCTACCATGTCGGACATGGATCTCTTTCACGTCATCAAATCCTATTATTTAGATCAAGGCATCATCGTTGACCAGTTATCGGTCATCCAGGATGACTACTCGGAGCACGCCCACGAAGCCGGCGAATACGCTTACCACGCAGAAATCGTCTCCAATACCGGTGAAACATTCGTCCACAATGGCCGGATTGCCGTCATTGAATCCGAGTTGCCTGACCGCTTTTTCCCAACACCTTTAATGATGATTGGGGGCGCCTTAACACTCAGTTTTGCGGCCTTACTCATCTTTAAAAGAAAAGCCTGATCATCGGCTTCCTCCCTCTTAAAAAACCCTCCAGAATAGCTGGAGGGTTTTTGCTAGTCAGCTGCGATTCAACGAATGATTGATCATTGATCTGCCAAAGTCGAATCTATAAAGTATGACACCTGGTGACTCCGTGGATTCCATCACACGTGATTTACACCGATGTGGGAGCGTTCTGTCGCCAGCGATTTTAGGTGCATTTCGTTGACAAACCAGAGTGTGCTTTCTATAATTAGTTAGCTATTAACTAACTAATTAGGAGACGGTGATGGAATTTGAACAATTTCGGCGGACGTTAAACGCTTTTTTGAAGGTGTATTACGATGGCTCTAAAGCGCTCTATCAAAAGATGGCGCTGCCTGAACTTACGCAAAAGCAGTTCAAGTATTTAAAAGCCATCGACCATGACCCGACGATCACGATGAGTGACTTGGCGCAGCATTTTAATCTATCGAAACCGTCGATTACCGACATCATCCAAAAGTTTGAAACGGCCGGCCTCATTGCCAAGGAACGCTCACTCGATGATGGCCGTATCATGATTTTAAAGCTCACCGAGCTTGGCAAAGTCATGGCCAATACCAACCAACTGGAAAGTGAAGCATTCACCGAACACATCTTTCACGCCTTGAGTGACGAAGAACTCACCACCTTGCATGCACTTCTACAGAAAGTAGGCACCCACCCATGATATTTGGACGGACGATTAATAAATACTATAAAAAATACTTTTACTTATTTTTACTTGGCTTTGTGTCTTTAGTCGCGGTGGATTATTTCCAACTGGAAATTCCCACGCTGACCGGGCAACTCATTGACGGGTTAGAAACCCAACGCTTCACGCAAACTGACTTACTCGGGTTGGTTAGCCAACTGGCGATCATTGCAGGTGTCATTGTCGTCGGCCGTTTTTTATGGCGCTATGGCATTATCGGGGCCTCACGGAATATCGAGTATGACATTCGCAATGAGATGTTTACACACTCGTTGAAGCTCTCCAATGATTATTACTCGCACAAAAAAGTCGGCGGCTTGATGGCGCTATACATCAATGACTTAGAAGCCGTCCGAAGAACCATGGGTCCCGGCATGATCATGACGGTCGATGCCATCTTTTTAGGGCTCTTAGTCATTTACCGGATGGCACGCCTTGATTTACAAATGACCTTTTTAGTGGTCATTCCTTTATCGACGATTGCGATTGCCGGCACCATTCTCGGCAATAAAATGCGCAAGCGGTTTAAAGACAGCCAAAAAGCCTTTGAAGACTTATCAGACTTCGTGCAAGAAAGTTTTTCTGGGATCGGGGTCGTCAAAGCATTCGTCAAAGAACAACTCGAACTGCGGGCCTTTTTAAAAACCAATCAAAACACGAAAGACAAAAACATTCTGTTTGTCCGTATGCAAGTCATCTTACAAATCCTCGTGCAATCCGTGGTCTCCATCGTCATCATCTTGACGATTATCTTAGGGGCTTCACGGATTAACGAAACCGCGGGCAGCGCCGATCCGTTTACGGTCGGGAACCTCGTGGAGTTTGCTGGATACTTTGGCTTGCTCGTCTGGCCAATGATGGCACTGACCATGATTATTCGCATGCGTTCGCAAGGGAAAGCATCCTTAGAGCGGATTGATGAACTCTTGTATCATCCGGTGGATGTCTATGACCATGCTGACGTCTTAGCCCTTGATTCACTGCAAGGATCGATTACCTTTAATCATCTCAATTTCCAATACCCCGACGGTGAAAGCCTCGCCTTAAAAGACATTAGCTTCCACGTGGAAGCCGGTCAAACGGTCGGCATCCTCGGGCGAACGGGATCGGGAAAAACGAGCATTGTCGATTTACTTTTACGCATCTACAACGTTGAAAACGGCACTTTATTGCTCGATGGGCATGACATCATGGACATTCCCTTACAGACATTAAGAGAGTCATTCGGCTACGTGCCGCAAGATGGATTCTTATTTTCTGACACCATCAAAAACAACATTGCCCTTGGTTTAAAAGAAGAGCCCGAGACGCAATACATTGAAGACGTGGCTCGCTTATCCGATGTGCATGATAATATCCAAGAATTCAAATACGGCTACGATACGATCATCGGCGAACGTGGTGTGACGCTTTCGGGCGGTCAAAAACAACGCGTCGCGATTGCCCGAGCACTCGCCAAAAACCCACCGATTCTCATCTTGGATGATTCGGTGAGTGCCGTCGATACGGCCACTGAAGAAAAAATCTTACGCAACTTAAAAACCACGCGACAAGGTAAAACGACGATCATGATTGCGCACCGCATCTCCACGGTGAAACACGCCGACCTCATTGTCTTAATTGACGACGGAAAAGTGGCAGCCACGGGCACGCACACTGACTTAATGAAAACGTCCGAGCTCTACCAGCACATGGTTGACCAACAAACGCTAGAACAAGAAGTGGAGAGTGTATAATGTTTGATATTGATCAAGATAAACGGCTGAATACGTACTCCGATAAAGTCATCTTAAAACGACTGTTAAGCTACGCAAAACCGTATAAAAAAGAGTTCGCCATCACCTTCATCTTCATGATTTTATCGGTGGGATTCGCCCTCATCGAACCATTTATTATCGGCTATTCCATCGATTTAATTGTCGACCGACCAATTGATTTTGGCTTACTGTATCTCATGATGGGCCTCTTTTTTGGCTCGATAATTTTAAATGCCTTGTTTAACTACTTGCAAAACATCATCTTACAAAAGACGGGCCAATCGATTATTTATAATATCCGTGAACAAATGTTTAAACACGTGCAAACCCAAGACATCGATTACTTTAACCAAGTCCCGACTGGGAAACTGGTCACCCGGGTGGCCAATGATACGAATACGCTCAATGAGATGTATACCAGTGTGGTGGTCAACGTGTTCCGTAACTTAATTTTACTGATCGGAATCATTACCGCACTGTTTGTCTTAAACGCCCAGTTAGCATTGATCTTGATGGGTGTGATTCCTTTTATCGCGTTTTTCAGTGTCTTATTCCGGACTTTCTCACGCAAAGCGTACCGCTTAGTACGCGCCAACACCTCAATCATCAACGGCTTTTTAGCCGAACATTTATCGGGCATGAAAATCATTCAAATTTTCAACCAAGAAAAGGAAAAATACACCTCCTTTAAAGGCAAAACTGAAACCTTAAAGAAAGCCCAACTTAGACAAATGCTCGTCTTTGCGGTGTACCGTCCAACGATGTATATGCTCTATATCGGAGCACTCATTATCATCTTTTACTATGGCGGCTCGCAAGTCTTAGCAGGCACGCTGACGGTGGGGGTTTTATTTTCCTTCCAAAACTACACGCGCCGGTTTTTCCAACCGATTCAAGAACTGGCCGAACAGTTCAACGTCTTACAAAGTGCCTTTGCCTCCAGTGAACGAATTTTCTCGATTTTAGATACTGTGCCTCGCATCAGTGATGAAGCCGATGCCATTGAACTCGACCACGTCCGCGGTGAAGTTGAATTTAAAGACGTCTGGTTCGCCTATAAAAAAGACGAATGGATTTTACAAGGCGTCACCTTTAAAGTTGACGCCAATCAATCGGTGGCGTTTGTGGGAGCGACGGGAGCTGGGAAAACGACGATTCTCAAACTCTTAACCCGTGACTATGACATCCAGCACGGTCAAATCTTCTTAGATGGCATTGACATTAAAACGATTAAACGGTCGTCCTTGCGTAGTTTCATTGGCCAAATGTTGCAAGACGTCTTTATGTTTACAGGCACCATCGCCTCCAACATCACCTTGCGCGATGAAGCGTTCAGCCAAAAAGACATTGAGATTGCGGCCAAATACGTGAACGCAGAACGCTTCATTGAAAAACTGCCAGGGAGTTATGAAGAACCCGTCTTAGAACGCGGCAACAACTATTCAGCCGGTCAGCGCCAACTGATTAGCTTTGCGCGCACATTGATTCACCAACCCCGGATCATTATTCTCGATGAAGCAACCGCCAACATTGATACCGAAACCGAAATCATCATTCAAGAATCGCTGAAAAAAATGCTCGGAATCGGGACAAGCTTTATCGTGGCCCACCGCCTGTCCACCATTCAGCATGTGGACCAAATCATCGTGCTCTCGCATGGTAAAATATTAGAAAAAGGGACGCACCAAACCTTGCTGAAAGAGAAGGGGCATTACTATAAACTGTATCAATTGCAGTTTGATAATGAACCCCCACACGCCAGTGAAGCGATCAGTGCAACTCCCTAAACGAGGGACATATGGGCCATTTTGCGCTCAAAAGTAAAGTCAAAACGAACGGCTTTGAAGGGTGGTACTTAAGGCTGAATGACCCATCCATCGGCTTTAACATGGCCTTAATTTTTGCCCACACCACGAATGAAGATGATCCACATGCGTTCATTCAACTCTTTGATGGGACGCTAAAGACCAATACGTATTTGCGGTTTGATGCGGACGCGTTTCGCTTTCACAATGACACAGTATGGATTGCGGGCAACGAGTTATCTGTGTCCCACGTCCATCTAGACACGGACCTCTTAAAACTCGATGCCCAGTTTGAAAATCCCGTGTATAATGCTGAGAAATCGGCCATGGGCCTCTTGGAAAAGTTTCCCTTAGAAACCTTTCAAGAAGTCGTCATCATGGATGGTGTGATGCGCGGAGAAGCGACGCTTTACGGCGTTAAAAAAAATCTATCTGGCACGCTCTACATGGAAAAAACGTACGGGCAGAAGTTTCCTAAAACGTGGTTTTGGGTGCAAGCCAATCACTTTGACATTCCGGGCGTATCCTTATCGATGAGTGGGGGCCATGTGCCGACCATTAAATTTCGCCCCTTTGGATTTTTTGCGTTGCTATATACGCCGGAGGCAAACATGCGCTTTGCGACGTATGATCTTTCCAGAATTCACATTGACCATACGCCGGAACTGACACGCTTTACCGTCCGTAAACGATTCAGTACACTGATCGTAGACGTCACTCGTCACGCACCGACTGAGCTAGTCGGACCGACGGACGGGGGCGCCATGACCTTGCCCGTGTACGAATCCATTACAGCTCACGTAACGCTTACATACAAACGACGTAATAAGACCATATTGTCTGCCAAAAGTGCCCTTGCAGGCTTTGAATACATGATGAAAGGATGATCCATTTGACACACATTACCTTACACAATGGGGTCAAAATCCCCGCCATTGGACTTGGCACATTTCGAGCCAAAGACAATGAAGCATACCAGGCCACGCTGCATGCGTTAAAAGTTGGCTACCGCCACATTGATACAGCGGCGATTTATCGAAATGAAGAAGAAGTCGGCCGAGCCATCAAAGATTCCAAGGTACCAAGAAACGACATTTTTGTGACCAGTAAACTATGGAATACCGATCAAGGCTATGAGTCAGCCAAAGCGGCATTGCAAGCAACGCTTGACCGCTTAGCGCTAGACTATCTTGATTTGTATTTAATCCACTGGCCAAAAACGTATGAAAAAGCGGCCGATTCATGGCGGGCCATGGAAGAAATGTATCAGGCTGGATTGCTCAAATCGATCGGAGTATCAAACTTTTTATTCCATCACATTGAACATCTATTAGAGACCGCCAACATCACGCCGATGGTGAACCAAGTCGAAACGCACTTGTTTGTGCAAAACCAAAAACTGTATGACTTTTGCATGGCGCAAGGCATTTACTTAGAAGCCTACGCACCCTTAGCCAGTCATGAGATTGAGAAGTTACTGGCTGATGAGACCTTGCAAGCGATGGCCAAGGCCAAAGGATGCACGATTCCTCAAATCGCCCTTAAGTATCAACTCGACCGCAACATTATCATCATTCCCAAGTCAGCAACCCCAAGCCGTATTGAAGAAAACTTAAACATCTTAGACATTACCTTCACCGACGAAGAACGCGAGATACTTAAAGGGCTGAATAACGGCCGTAAATTTTTCCCAGACCCTGACAATATTGCCTTTTAAGAAATGTAAACAGATAGGTTTTTTAAGGGAAATCCCTTATAATAAAGACAACTATTAAATTTCAAAGAGGTGAATGTATGGGACTATTTGATTTTTTAAAAAGAAAAAAAGAACCGGCTCAAGATACTCCTATGGAAAAAGTGGTAGAGCCTAAAAAAGCACCCGAGGCGCCTGAGCCAAAAGCCACAAAAACCTTGCAAGAAGTGGCTGACCAAGTAAAAGCAGAAGGCACCCCAGATTTAAAAGAGGCGGTCAAAAAAGCACCCGCAAAAAAGCCAGCCGCTAAAGCCCCCGCAAAAAAACCAGCCGCGAAAAAAACCACCGCGAAGAAACCAGCCGCGAAGAAACCAGCCGCTAAAGCATCCACCGCGAAGAAACCAGCCGCGAAGAAACCAG
>CAJXLP010000001.1 GCA_913056275.1 uncultured Mycoplasmatota bacterium | reverse complement strand
TCGGAACTTACCCGACAAGGAATTTCGCTACCTTAGGACCGTTATAGTTACGGCCGCCGTTTACTGGGGCTTCAGTTCGGTGCTTTGACCGAAGTCTAACACGTCCCTTTAACCTTCCAGCACCGGGCAGGCGTCACCCCATATACATCACCTTACGGTTTAGCATAGAGCTGTGTTTTTGATAAACAGTCGCTTGGGCCGATTCTCTGCGGCTCCGAAGAGCCCCCCTTATCCCGAAGTTACGGGGTCAATTTGCCGAGTTCCTTAACAAGAGTTATCTCGCGCGTCTTTAGATTCTCTCCTCGTCTACCTGTGTCGGTTTGCGGTACAGGCACCTGATTGATTAACCCTAGAAGTTTTTCTCGGAAGCATAGATTCACAGTAATTACTTGGTCACGCCTCAGCCTATGTGTGATGCGGATTTACCTACACCACGGCCTAAACGCTTCAACGAGACATATCCACTGACTCGCTACTGCTATCTTTCTCCGTCACTCCATCAGTCAAAAAGGTGGTACAGGAATATCAACCTGTTATCCATCGGCTACGCTTTTCAGCCTCACCTTAGGACCTGACTAACCCAGAGCGGACGAGCCTTGCTCTGGAAACCTTAGACTTTTGACGGTAAGGATTCTCACCTTACTTTTCGTTACTCACACCGGCATTCTCACTTGTCAACGCTCCAACCGTCCTCACGATCGATCTTCACCGCATTGACAACGCTCACCTACCATTCATTACTGAATCCGCAGTTTCGGTATTATGTTTAGCCCCGGTACATCTTCGGCGCGGAGTCACTCGACTAGTGGGCTATTACGCACTCTTTAAAGGGTGGCTGCTTCTAAGCCAACCTCCTAGTTGTTTGTGCAACTCTACATCCTTTTCCACTTAACATAAATTTTGGGACCTTAACTGGCGGTCTGGGCTGTTTCCCTCTCGACCACGGACCTTATCACCCGTAGTCTGACTGCCGAGCATGTAAGTATGACATTCGGAGTTTAATTGATATCAGTACCCCTTGATGGGGCCATCAACCATTCAGTGCTCTACCTTCATACCACTTAATCTCGACGCTAGCCCTAAAGCTATTTCGGTGAGAACCAGCTATCTCTGAGTTCGTTTGGAATTTCACCGCTAGCCACAAGTCATCCAAGCATTTTTTAACATACCCTGGTTCGGTCCTCCATTGGGTTTTACCCCAACTTCAACCTGCTCATGGCTAGATCACTCAGTTTCGGGTCTACAACAACATACTGATGCGCCGGTTAGGACTCGCTTTCGCTACGGCTCCACCCCTTAAGGCTTAACCTTGCATGTTATCGTAACTCGCCGGTTCATTCTACAAAAGGCACGCCATCACCCATTAACGGGCTTTGACTTGTTGTAAGCACAAGGTTTCAGGATCTATTTCACTCCGCTCCCGCGGTTCTTTTCACCTTTCCCTCACGGTACTGGTTCACTATCGGTCACTAGGGAGTATTTAGCCTTACGAGATGGTCCTCGCATGTTCCGACAAGATTTCTCGTGTCTCGCCGTACTCTTCGTTTAACGGAGAGATTAAGTTTTCGTTTACAGGACTCTCACCCTCTTTGGTTGGCTTTCCCACACCATTCAACTAACTTAAACTTTTGTAACTCCAATGTTAAACACGGGCTGGTCTCATTTCGCTCGCCGCTACTTTGAGAATCGCTTTTGCTTTCTTTTCCTGCGGGTACTAAGATGTTTCAGTTCTCCGCGTGTCCCTCTCGATAAATCGAGTACCAAGTCTTCCACTTGGTGGGTTTCCCCATTCGGAAATCTCCGGATCGTCGCTTACTTACAGCTCCCCGAAGCGTATCGTCGTTCGTCACGTCCTTCATCGGCTCCTAGTGCCAAGGCATCCACCTTGCGCTCTTTGTTACTTAACTTTTCATTTCATTATCCACTTTTCAAAGACCTTCTTTAACATAAAAAAGTTAAAGCACTTGTTGAGAAACTGCATAGTCTCTCAAAACTGAATAGAACGTCGTTACTTTGAGCTAGATTTCTCTAGAAAGGAGGTGATCCATCCCCACGTTCTCGTAGGGATACCTTGTTACGACTTTACCCCAATCATCCATCCCACCTTAGGAGGCTCCCTCTAAAAGTTAGGCCACCTACTTCGGGTGTTACAGACTCTCGTGGTATGACGGGCGGTGTGTACAATCTCCGAGAACGTATTCACCGTGGTATGCTGACCCACGATTACTAGCGATTCCAACTTCATGAAGTCGAGTTGCAGACTCCAATCCGAACTGAGACCGGCTTTGAAAGGTTTGCTCCACATTACTGCTTTGCATCTCGCTGTACCGGCCATTGTAGCACGTTTGTAGCCCTGGACATAAGGGGCATGATGATTTGACGTCATCCCCACCTTCCTCCAGTTTATCACTGGCAGTCTCGATAGAGTCCTCAACTAAATGTTAGCAACTATCAATAGGGGTTGCGCTCGTTGCGGGACTTAACCCAACATCTCACGACACGAGCTGACGACAACCATGCACCACCTGTCACCTCAGTCCCGAAGGAAAGTCCTATCTCTAGGACGGTCCGAGGGATGTCAAGCCCAGGTAAGGTTCTTCGCGTATCTTCGAATTAAACAACATGCTCCACCGCTTGTGCGGAGACCCGTCAATTCCTTTGAGTTTCAATCTTGCGATCGTACTTCCCAGGCGGAGAACTTAATGCGTTAACTTCAGCACTGGGTCACCCCAACACTTAGTTCTCAACGTTTACGGCGTGGACTACCAGGGTATCTAATCCTGTTTGCTACCCACGCTTTCGTGCCTCAGCGTCAGTTCCGGTCCAGTTAGCCGCCTTCGCCACTGGTGTTCCTCAATATATCTACGCATTTTACCGCTACACATTGAATTCCACTAACCTCTGCCGTACTCTAGCATGCCAGTTTCGAATGACCCTCCACAGTTAAGCTGTGGGCTTTCACATTCGACTTAACACGCCGCCTACGCACGCTTTACGCCCAATAATTCCGGATAACGCTCGCTCCCTACGTATTACCGCGGCTGCTGGCACGTAGTTAGCCGGAGCTTTCTGGTAAAGTACCGTCAAACCAAAGGCATTTCCTCCTCTGATCATTCTTCCTTTACAACAGAACTTTACGACCCGAAGGCCTTCATCGTTCACGCGGCATTGCTCGGTCAGGCTTTCGCCCATTGCCGAAAATTCCCTACTGCTGCCTCCCATAGGAGTCTGGGCCGTGTCTCAGTCCCAGTGTGGCTGTTCAACCTCTCAGTCCAGCTAAGCATCGTTGCCTTGGTAGGCCGTTACCCTACCAACTAGCTAATGCTGCGCAAGGCTCTCCCAAAGTGGTGCAAACGCACCTTTAAATATAGGTTCATGCGAATCTATATCCTATCCAGTATTAGCCACAGTTTCCCGTGGTTGTCCTCGTCTTTGGGGCAAGTTCCTTACGTGTTCCTCACCCGTTCGCCACTAGAGTGCAAGCACTCTCGTTCGACTTGCATGTATTAGGCATGCCGCCAGCGTTTATCCTGAGCCAGGATCAAACTCTCCATAAAAATGGTTCGCATCTATATATATAGATGACTGCGTTTGATACTGTTTAAACTCAAAGTAATTCTGTTCTATTCAGTTTTCAAAGACCATACGAACCCACTCAGTTTTCGAGTGAATGCTTAAATATCTTATCTTATTTTAAGGAGCATGTCAATGATAATTGCGCCTTTTAATAAGAATTTTAACGCCTTGATTATCCCGCTTTTGAAGCAAAGATTTCTCAACGCGCAAAATTGATTATAGACAACTTCACAAACCGTGTCAAGGATAAACGTGTAAGAACTGTAAAAAAATAAAAAAACCACCAAATGGTGGTTTTTGCAGGCGTTTTTTAAGCGTTCACCGATTGCCAAAATTCAGCAACTGTCAGCGTCTCTTTTTCCCCGTTTACTTCCAATTCAACAAATCCATCTTTAAAGGTTTTCCCTAAGATGACGCGGCGGGGAATTCCAATCAGGCCAGCATCTTTGAATTTGACCCCGGCCCGCTCCCTACGATCATCGAGTAATACCTTGTAGGATTTCGCCAGCCGCTGATAAAACGCGTCCGTCGCTGTGGCGTCATCGGTGAGTGGCAGTACATGATAATCAAACGGTGTCAGACTCGCAGGCCACCGCAGTCCGTCTTCGGTCGCATGTTCTTCAACAACTGCCATTAATGTCCGACTGATGCCGATGCCATAGGAAGCCATTTGAATCGGGTGCATGTGGCCCTCTTGATCTTGGTAAGCGGCGCCCATGGTGTCGGAGTATTTGGTCCCGATTTTAAAGATGTTGCCCACCTCAATGCCTTTCCCTGATTTTAAAGGACCACTCGCATCGGGAGCCATGTCCCCAGCTTGGAGTGTGGTGGCTTCTGCGTTAATGCCATAGGTACTAGACGGTGAATAGAGAATCGTATCTTCGCCGACTTCACTCATTACCATGAATTCATGCGCTTCAATGCCACCGATTTCTCCGGTGTTTGAGGCGACAATTTTGGTTGAGAGCCCGCAGCGTTCAAAGATTCTTGAATACGCTTCTTTGACCGTTTCATACCAATGATTCATATCATCGACATCTTTCGAAAACGTGTAGAGGTCTTTCATGATAAATTCTCGACCCCGCATCAATCCAAAGCGAGGCCGCATTTCGTCTCGGTACTTGGTTTGGATTTGATAGAGCGCTAGTGGCAACTTTTTATAACTGGTTAAAACATCACGCACAACGGCGGTGATGACTTCTTCGTGGGTGGGACCCAGACAAAATTCCCGGTCTTTACGGTCTTTAAGGCGCATCAATTCAGGCCCATAATCATCCCACCGGCCTGATTCATCCCACAAGTCTTTCGGTTGCAAGGCTGGCATAAGCAGTTCCGAACAGCCCAGTGCGTCCAGTTCTTCACGGATAATGGCTTCAATGTTTTTTAAAACTTTTAAGCCGAGTGGTAAATACGTATAGATGCCGGCGGCGGTTTGTTTGATCAACCCAGCTCTAAGCATCAGTTTATGGGATTTGACTTCTGCATCTTTCGGTGCTTCTTTTAGTGTGGGAACGTATAGGTGCGATTGTTTCATCAAGGTCTCCTAGTTAAATATTCGCAGGATATCGTTGAACGTGACAAAGACAAAAAAGCCCATCAACAAGAAAAACATAATGAGGTGCAACGTATTTTCAACCCGCGGGTTGACTTTCCGTCTCGTAATGCCTTCATAGCCTAAAAAGACGAGTCGGCCACCGTCTAGGGCGGGAATCGGTAGTAAGTTAATGATCCCTAAGTTCACACTCAGTAAGCCAATCCAGTTTAAAAAGACAAGCAAGCCCCCACTAATGCTTTGAGCAGTCAGTTGAAAAATGCCGACCGGGCCTGCTAAATCACCGGCCCCAACTTGCGAAGAACTGAATAGTAAGCCGAGCGTATCAAAGATTAAAGCACCCGCGGCAAGCGTTCCGGTAAATCCAGACTGCACGGCTCCAAAGAAATTAAAGGCGTTGGTCGGAGCCACCCCGATGTAGCTTTCAACGATGGCAACGTCTTGTGTGGCGAGTATGGCTTCTTCATAGGGCGTCACGGTGAGATTACGCACTGCATCGCCGCGGACCACTTCAAAATTCATCACTTGCCCGGTTTTGTTCGCTTGCAAGCGTTCCACGACGTCTTGCCAAGCATTCACGGGTTGCCCGTTAATCGATTGAATGATGTCGTCTTCTAAAAATCCAGCCGATTCAGCCAGCGTATTATCCACCACCGGACCAATTCTCAGATCAGTAGTCGCATCAGGGTGTGAGTTAAACCCAATGCTGTAAAAAAACAAGCGCGGATTCAACGCGACCTCTTGGCGGTCACCGTCTCGTTCAAAGGTGATGGGAATGTTGCGTGTTCCTAGGGTGTCATTAAGCGCATCAGTTACGTCCGTCCACGTCTTTACAGATTGCCCGTTCACGGCTAAAATCACGTCGCCTTCTGCGAGAAATTCAGCGGCTGGAAAGCCTTCGTTCACACCCCCCAGTTCGGTGGACTCATCGACGGGAAACCCAGTGATTAAGGCAATCACAAAGAAAATGCCGATGGCTAAGATGAAGTTCATCATGGGCCCTGCAAAAATGGTTATGAACCGCTGCCATAACGTCTTTGATTCAAACGAACGGTTTTTCGGAGCGATTTGCAGGCGCTTTTTGGCAAATACTAAAAAGGCATCTTCCGCCACAGGCGTTCCGTTAATGTGCAGTTGATCGGCGTTTCTTAAATCAAGTGAATCCACCGTGAAGGCATCCGCTTGCTGCAAGGGATCAATAATAATTTCTTGAATGACACCGTCTTCCAAGGTTACGCTCACGGTATCACCAACATTCACGTATGATTCATTGACGTCTTCGCCGGCCATCGATACATACCCACCAATGGGGATGGCCCGAATGGAAAACTGCGTTTCATTCTTTTTCGTGGACCATAACACTGGCCCTAAGCCTAAGGAAAATTCATGGCACAAAATCCCCGCCTTTTTGGCGAAGTAAAAATGGCCAAACTCATGAATCAATATGACGAGGCCGAGGGTAAATATAAATCCTATAATCGAAACAATAATCATCAAATCACCTTATATTCCTTGTGTAAATAATCGTAACACAAGGACTAAAAATACGAGGACAAAAGACGCAAACAATGATGAATCAAATCGGTCCATCACACCGCCGTGTCCAGGGAAGATATTGGAGAAGTCTTTACGTGCATAATCGCGCTTCAACTTGGAGGCGATTAAGTCACCGAATTGGCCCGATAACGACATGAGTAAGGTCAACCCAACGAGACTGAGCATGGTGAGTGATACTTCCGTGAAAAGCGTCACGTCAAACAAACGGACATAACTCACCGCAAACACGGTGGAAAAAACCATGCCTCCGAGGAGTCCTTCAAAGGTTTTCTTCGGCGAGATAAACGGGGCTAGCTTGTGTTTACCAAAGCGGATGCCAATTAAATAGGCGAAGATGTCAGTCAGTAAGGTGACTAAAAATAAGTAGATGAGTGTCAGTACCCCAACGTTTTGTAAGTAGCTAATTGCCGAAAAGCCAATCGCGATGTATAAGCCGCTTAGAAAAAGTTGGCTCATCGTGTCATATTTGAGTGTATGGTCGATGACAAGCACCGAAAAATACGTGGCACTTGTTCCAAATAAAATCATCAATACAAATAAGCCACTCACATTGTTGAGTAAAAACATAATGAAACTCACATACAAAGTCATGGATGTGGCCGCATGAATCAGATAATATCGCCATGATAAAGCGTCTTTCTTTGAAATCATGCGCGCCATTTCAAACGATGCGACTGTTAAAAAAACTCCCACAACTGCGATAAACAGAACTGTGGGAAGCCAAATAATCGGAATCAGTACAACGGCTAAAACAAGCGAAGTCAAGGCACGTTTTTTCATGCATCTACCTTCCCAAACCGACGCTCTCTGGACGCGTAAAAGTCGAGTGCCTTCATCAGTTCAGTTTCGTCAAAATCTGGCCAGTATACATCGGTGAAATACAGTTCAGCATAGGCGGATTGCCACAGTAAAAAGTTCGACAACCGTTTCTCACCACTGGTCCGGATGAGTAAATCAACGGGAGGTAAAGGGTGCGTGTATAGATGGGACTCGATCATCGCTTCATCGATGGCCGCGGGATCCAGTCCGTCTTTGACATTTTTAGCAATCTGTTGAGTCACATGGACCATCTCATCTTTAAAGCCGTAATCTAAACAGACATTGACGATCAATCCAGTGTTCGCTCGGGAGCTCGTTTCGTATGAGTCAATTAATGATTGGTTGGCTTCGCTTAAACGATCTTTACGCCCCGAAAAAACGACCCGAATGCCGGTCGATGCGTCTGAAAGTTCTTCGATGTCTTTTTTAAACCGTTTCGGTAAACTCATGAGAAAATCGACTTCCGCTTTCGGACGCCGCCAATTTTCAGTTGAAAAAACATACAGGGATACGACGTTGCAGGATGTCTTTTCTAGGGCTTTAATCATTTTTTTAAGGGTTTTAGCCCCTTCCACATGACCTTGCGTTCTCGGTTTATTATGCGCTTTGGCCCAACGGCCATTGCCATCTAAAATCATGGCGATATGTGTGGGCGCATTTGTTTGCATAGTAACCTCTTTCATATACAGCCATATTATACACCATCAAAAAAGAATTGAAAGACGAAAAAAACCACCCGAAGGTGGTTTATACGCTCATCAATTCAGCATCTTTTTGGGATACTTTTTCATCGACTTTGGCGACGAATTGATCGGTCAATTTTTGCACATCTTCTTGATAACTTGCGGACTCATCTTCGGATATGTCGTGAGTCTTTTCCGCTTTCTTGATGGTGTCGTTTGTGTCTCTGCGAATGTTGCGAATGTTGACTTTCGCATCTTCTGAGACTTTCTTCGTTTCTTTCACCAACTCTTTTCGGCGATCTTCGGTGAGCGCCGCTAAGACGATACGGATTTGTTCCCCTTCGTTTTGCGGGTTGACGTTGAGGTGCGCGTCGGAAATTGCCCGTTCAAATTCTTTGGTTAAACTGCGGTCATACGGCTTGATCACCAGTTGATTGGCTTCTGGCACTGTGACATTGGCGATTTGTGTGATCGACGTTGCAACCCCGTAGTAATCGACGTACACGCCATCAAGCATGTGGGGGTTCGCACGTCCAGTGCGGATTTTAGCGAGCGCATGCATTAAATGTTCAATCGCTTCTTCCATTTTCATTTCACATTGCATTAATGTTTCTTCCATACAAGTTCCTCGACTTATTTAATGTGCGTGCCGATGGCTTCACCCATCGCCGCTTTTTTAATATTGCCTGGAATGTTCATATCAAAGACGACAATCTCAATGCCATTATCCTTACATAAGGCGGCAGCGGTTGAGTCCATGACGTTGAGTCCGTTTTCTAACACTTCGTGATGCGTAAGTTGATCGAACCTTTTCGCATGAGAATCCGTTCTTGGGTCGGACGAATACACACCATCAATACCGTTTTTAGCCATTAAAATCGTAGTAGCTCCAATTTCCGCAGCCCGTAAGGCGCTCGTCGTATCGGTGGAGAAATAAGGATTTCCAGTTCCTCCCCCAAAGATGACAATCATTCCTTTGGCTAAATTCGAAATCGCTTTGCGGCGGATATAAGGCTCAGCTACTTGCGGGATATTCAAACTGGTCATCGTGCGGGTTTCAACCCCCATGGCTTCCAGCGCATTTTGTAATGCAAGCGCGTTTAAAATGGTCGCTAACATGCCCATGTAATCAGCACTCGAACGTTCCATGCCCATTTCTTGAGCGGTTTTGCCGCGCCAAATATTTCCCCCACCTACAATAATGCCAATTTCAAATTGGTCCAAATCGTATGCGGCTTTAATTTCACCAGCAATGTCACTGACGCGGGACGGATCAATCGATAGTCCACCGTCTCCACTAAGCGCTTCACCGGAAAGCTTGATTATCAGTCGCTTTTTCGCCATTGGATCTCCTTTAGTGAATGCTTATGCCGCTTTCATTTGCGCTTGAACTTCAGACGCAAAGTCTTCGGATTTTTTCTCAATGCCTTCGCCGACTTCTAAACGAACGAATGACACAATCGACCCACCGGCAGCTTTCACATGCGCGGCGACCGTTTCATCCGGGTTTTTGACAAACGGTTGATGCACTAAGCAAATATCTTTTAGCATTTTGTTTAAACGCCCTTCAACCATCTTATCAACAATGGCTTCGGGCTTTCCTTCATTGAGTGCTTCAGCTCTTAACACACTGCGTTCATGCGCAATTACATCATCACTCACTTGCGATTCGTCTAAATAGTTAGGGTTGTTAGCTGCGACGTGCATCGCGATATCACGCGCGACATCTTCAGCCGCCCCTTCCAGTGTAACGAGTGAGGCAATTTTGCCTCCCATGTGGGTATACGCACCAAATACTTGGTCAGCCGTTTTAGTGACGCGGACGTAGCGTCTTAATTCAAGTTTTTCACCGATTCGTGACGTCGCTTTAACGATTAAGTCTGCCATCGACCCATCTTCAACCGGTAATGCAAGTGCAGCCTCTAAATCAGCGGCACTTCCGTTCATCAGTTCTTGACCCACTTGGTCGATCAACTCTAAAAACTCTTTATTTTTTGCGACAAAATCCGTTTCTGAGTTAAGTTCAAATAAAATCGCATCATTATCTTTAACAACGACACTCGCAAGTCCCTCAGCAGCCACACGGCTCCCTTTCTTTTGGGCTTTTGCAATGCCTTTTTCCCGGAGATAATCGATCGCTTTGTCGATATCACCGTTTGTTTCGTCGAGCGCTTTTTTACAATCTAACATTCCAGCGCCGGTTTTTTCTCTTAATTCTTTGACTGCTTTTGCATTTACTGCCATGATGAGTGCCTCCTTGTTATCTGGGTATATTTTACCATAGTTAAAGGGCCGGTAGGGTGCCCGATAAAAAGAGCGCCATGCGCTCTTTTTTTATTTAAGTAAGTCGATTAGCTCGGCTTTTTTAAGTTTGGAGTATCCGCTTAATCCGCGTTCTTTAGCGAGCGCTTTTAAGTCGGCCACACTGTGACTGCTTAAATCTGCGCTTGCTGCAGCGGGTGCTTCAGGTGCAGCTTTCGGCTCTGGTTTGGCTTCAGCTTTTGGTTCTGGTTTGGCTTCAGCTTTTGGTTCTGGTTTGGCTTCAGCTTTTGGTTCTGCCTTGGCTTCCGCTTTTGGGGCTGCTTTCGCTTCCGCTTTGGGGGCATCGCTTGCTGACTCTTTTGAATCCTGAGCTTTCGCTTCAGCGCGCGCTTTTTGCGCTTTAGCTTTGGCTTCAGCTTCTTTTTGGTCACGTTCTTCTTTGGATTGTGTGACGACTTCTTCGACTTCGCCGCCGGCGCCTTCTAAGAGCGCATTGGCCATTACTTTTAAGAGTAAACGAATGGAGCGAATCGCATCGTCATTCGCTGGAACGAAATGGTCAAGGTCATCTGGGTCACAGTTTGTATCGAGGACGCCGTAGACTGGAATGCCTAGTTTACGTGCTTCTCTAATCGCATTGATTTCTTTTAACGGATCGATAATGAACACGGCTTGAGGTAGATTACGCATTTCTTTAATACCGGATAAAAAGGCAGTGAGCCGTTCCATCTCTTTACGTAATCCGATAACTTCTTTCTTGGGAAGTCTTTGGAAGGTTCCGTCTTCTTCCATCCGTTCAATGTCGGTTAACCGACGAATGCTTTTACGAATGGTTTTAAAGTTCGTGAGTGTTCCACCAAGCCAACGTTTGGAAACGTAATAGTGCCCCGCACGCTCAGCTTCTTGTTGAATGGCTTCAGCCGCTTGTTTTTTAGTTCCAACAAACAATACTTTGCCATTTTCTTTCGCAATTTCTACGAACCGTTGGTACATATCTTCGATGTATTTGACGGTTTGTTGCAAGTCCAAAATGTGAATGCCATGACGGGATGTGTAAATGTATGGATCCATTTTTGGGTTCCAGCGACGGGTTTGATGTCCGAAGTGGACTCCTGATTCCAGGAGTTGTTTCATTTCTACGACTGCCATTAAAGGCCTCCTAAATTGATTTTTTCCGCCACATTGTTCGCGGTGATTTAAGACCCGTAGGCTCCTTTAAATCACTCCCAATGTGTGAGTATTTACGGCGTGATAAAGTATATCAAATAAAAAAGGCTCTTGCAAGCCTTTTTGCGCTTTACTGTGTGGCTTCTTTAGGGACGTATAAGCCGTATATTTTTTTCAGTGGGGCATACAACCACAAGATGGTCAAAAAGTTACTGGCGGCCATGATGATTTGAAAGGGAAAGTCAGCGAGTAAATACGCCCGTGGGTCAATGCCTGTTTGGATGACGGCAAACGGCATAAATAACACCCCGTAGATGAAGCCGCCAAAAAATCCTAACGTCGCCATGGCGTAAATCGACTCACGCGGTTTTATCACGGTATGGTAAAGAACCGGTAAAGTGGCCCACCCAAGGTACATCGGAATCATGTAAAAGGGATTTAATGCGCCCATATATAAGCTATCTATACACACATAGACAGCCAACATGACCAATGAATCACGCAGTTTAAACGTCGACGCAAATAAAAGAATCAAAAGGGTCGAAAACTGCACATTGGGGATGAATGATAAGGCTTGTTCTTGAATCAGTAAAAGGGTCGTGAGTAAAGCCATGAGGGTCAATTTTTTTACGGGCATTTCAAGGCTCCTTTTAAGAGGTGGGAACTAAGTCAAGTTCGATGGTATCACCGGATTCTAGTGCCAATTGATCGATGCCATACGCGGCGTGTTCGCCGTTGACATTCAGTGCGATGTAACTGGTAAACCAGTCACTTTTTAAAGGGCCGATTTCTAAAAGAATACGCCCTTCCACTCCGGAAAAGCTCAACGACTCACAGTCGGTGGTTGGGTGAAATTCGCGGTCCGCACAGGCAATGTCATAATGCGTATCTAAGACGCTAAATAGCGTGTCTGATTCAGTGAATGCATGCGTTGTTTCTTGCAGGGGCTCGCCAGCTTCAGATAAGACGATGGTCACAGATCCTGCGGTTGGAGCGGGCAATGTTTGATCGTACAAAAATAGGGATACGGCTAACCCAACCATCATGCCAATCGTCACAAAAGCTTTTTTCATGCGATGCTCCTATTCGTACGGCATGGTGGAATCCCCATTTAAGTACGCTTCTAACACAGTAAGTGCTAAAAAACTCTGGGGACTCGAAAATTGTCTGGTCGAGGCTGGACCACTCGCATAATCGTAGAGAAATCCGCCCTTTATGGTTTGTAAATTCATCAAGGCATCAGGCAACGTATCTCCCGTTTCCAACACCGTGTCGTACGGATTGCTTGATAAGGCAATTTCGGCCATGATGGCAAGTGCCAGCGAGGGCGCATTATCAAGGTTAGGTACCTGTGTCTCATACGCATCGATGATGCGTGGGGGCGTCGCGTCTTTTAGATGCATAATGGTCATCGCTAAATCATCAAAGCCCACGGTGTTTAATTCAACAGTTTCAAGATGCGCCAAGTAGTCATCAATCAAAGCCTCATAGGCCGCTGTATCTGACAAGGCCATCATGCCAAGACTGCCGCGAAAAAGTGGGGTCATTGCGAAGGTTGCTTGATAGTTCTCGATGGCAGAAGGCGCAACCTCACCCAGTGCTTTTTGGACGAGGATATCTTTTAAGTAGCCGGCTTCACCGGTTCCTTGAAGTGCATACGCATCCGGCAGTGGTTCGTTTAGTACTGATAAGCCTGTCAAGACATCATAATTGAATTCATCGATGAATGATTCAGCTTCTTGGGCGATAAAGCGCTCAATGCTGGTTCTCACTTGGAAGGCATTTGCGTCCCAATATTCCAAGGAGAACCGGAAGATATCTCCGTCATTATAAGGGGCATCCGCAAGGCCTACGGACAATGGCTCGTTGTTCTTTTCAATCATGATGTAAGACCCATATAAAGGATTAATTGATCCGATTGATTCAATAAAAATGCCAAATTCACTTTCAGTCGTGATGACTTGATCGTCGCCTAATGCTTCAATTAACAAATCAAGCGGGGTAGCCATCGCTGCGTCGTCATAAGAGAGCGAGCGAATCACAGGTGGTGTGGTATCTAAGACAAATGTGACGGTCCCTTCGACCGCTTGGTATCCAGCTAACTCATCTTTGAGCTGGGTATTTTCGTTTTCTAATTGGTCCACCCTATTTTGCAAGGTTTGGATTTGCGTATCAGTCGCATCGAGATCGTCAGACGAAGGTGCTTGGCACGCCGCCAAACTCACTAGAAGCCATCCGATTAAACCGAGTGAGAACAGTTTTTTCAAAAGAACCTCCTCAATAAAAAAAACCATCCTCCTAGACGGTTTTTACGTATGACCATATATGCTTAAAAAAAGCATTAGGAATCTCGTAAAGACTCTCACCCAGGAGTACTTCAATCACTATCGATCTAGGCAGGTCTACCGGCTCGTCATCGTCCTACTTTGCGCCTTCCCGCTCAACATGTTAAGCAGTGGCATATGCATTTCGTCAGACTTACGGTTGCTGGGACAGCTTTGGTCTTTCACCAAATTCCCTTTTCACCATTTGCATGGACCTAAAACGTTAAAAGTAGTATACGCCCAAACCCGTCAAATAGTCAATATAATCATGCTATAATAACGAAAGATTTGAGGTGATAAAAATGCGTGGATTTCACGTTGCAAAGGGCTATACACAGGTCCATTTGCCAGAACGACAAACACCACTTAGTGCAGGCTATGATTTTTATGTCGCAAAGGCTTTAACCATTGACCCTGGACAAAAAGCACTCGTTGAGACGGGTGTGAAAGCATACATGGGGGATGATGAGGTCTTAAAAATATACATGCGAAGTTCCGTCGCTAAAAATCACACGTTGCAAATGCCCAATCATGTGGGCATCATCGACGCCGATTATTACGGAAACAAAACCAATGATGGGGCGATATTTATTCTCGTACACAACTATGGGGACGCCCCCATTCACCTTGCCCAAGACTCAAGAATCGCCCAAGGGATTTTCTCCAAATATTTAGTGAGCGACCAAGAAATTAAACCCAAAAGACCTCGTGATGGAGGCTTTGGCAGTACTTAAAAAAAGACCATTCCGCTTACTTGCTGGAATGGTCTTTTTGACGGACCGAGTCGTACAACGATGAGACTGTTTTTCCATATGTTTTTTTATCGTACGGCCGGGTGATATCGACCAAATCTTGAGGCGCGACCTGATAAGCGCTTGGATCGTTAATGATGGCTTTAATATGGGTGATAAATTCCGCCTCAGTTTTGAACAGCATTCCGTGTTTGTGTGGGGTGATTAGCGTTTTAAGGTGGATGTCTTCATACGCAATGACAGGCAATCCACTGGCCAAGGCTTCAATGGTAGTGAGTCCTTGGGTTTCTGTCTTAGAAAAACTGACAAAGTAATCGGCCATATGATAATAAAGTGGCAACTGATCATGAGGAATCATCCCTAAGAAATGGACGACATCTTGCAAATTGTGCGCCTCTACAAAAGCTTCATAACCCTGCCGATCTGGTCCGTCCCCAATCGCTGTTAAATGGACCGTGTGTCCAATCTCTTTTAACGTCTTTATGGCGTTTAATAATGATTGAATGCTTTTTTCACTGGACATCCGACCCACCGTAATCAAATGGGGAAAGGGTTTGCCGTATCGCTGTTTGATGGCGGCTAAGTCTTCGGGGTGATGCAATGTATGAAATTTGGAAAGGTCGATGCCTGTGGGAATAATCGAATACGGGTTTTTAAAGCCGTATCCCGCAAACGTTTGGGCGACCTTTTCCGTTGGGAATATAACGGCACTCGCAAATTCTGCGTAAAACATGCTGACCCATTTAAAAAATCGTTTCAATGCAGTCGTTCCGCGTTTAGAGATGAAGTGTGTGTAATCCTCGTACATCGTGTGATACGTGTAGATGAACGGAATCCCATCAAGTTTGGCTACTTTTCTGGCAATCCGGCCCATCGTAATCTCTGAGTGACAATGGATGATATCGAGCTTAAACGTTCTTACTTTTTTAATTTTATGCGCACTAAAAAGTCCAATGCGATATTCTTTTAAGGCTTTTTTAGGCGGCCTAAATGCTTTAAACCGGATGACGTGTGCAAGCGGTGTGGCTGCATCGTGATCGTTTGTAAAAATGAAGACTTCGTGACCTAAGTCTAATAGTTCTTCGTATAAATTATGAACGCTCACACTCACACCATTAATAGACGGAAAGTAAGAGTCAGTGAATAAGCCAATTCGCATGGGGACTCCTTTTTATATACTCATTCATTATACGTCAAAGAACACGCCATAAAAAAAGAGCCGAAGCTCTTTTTTTATGCGCTTTTTTCGATCTTTTTCATATTGCGAGTTTTCACATCGAAGATGACAGCGAGAACTAAGACAACCCCAGATATAATATTTTGAATGTTTGATCCGAGTGATAGCATCTGCATCCCATTTATGAGCGAAGCCATAACGAGCGCCCCAATCATTGAGCCTGTGACTTTCCCGATGCCCCCAGCCGCACTGGTTCCGCCGACAAAGGCTCCCGCAATGACTTGTAACTCGAGTCCTTCCCCTGCCGTAAAGGTGGCCGATTGTAAACGCGCAAGGTACATAATTCCGCTAAGTGCCGATAAGAAGCCCATGGAGCTAAAGACAAAATAGGTAATTTTTTCGACACTAATTCCCGACAGTTCAGATGCTTCTGGATTTCCGCCAACCGCAAATATATGGCGTCCTAATACGGTTTTTGTCGTCATGAAATGATAAATAAACACCACGACTCCGACAATCACTAACACCCAAGAGATGCCTCGGTAAGCCCCTAAGACATACGTCACCACGGCAATAATTGTACTAATAAAGATGAGCTTAATAATCATCAGATTTTTAGGCAATACGTCAAAATTGTATTCAATCTTTTTTTGTCGGTTATTGAGTTCTGAATAAATCAACCAGCCAATCGCAAAAAGTCCGACAATGAGTGAAGTCAGCTGCATGCCAAAGACCGTGGCAAGGCCCGGAATGGTCCCCCGGCCAATGGCTTCAATGAGTGGATCATTGACCCCTAGAGTTCCCGTTGATTGTAAGAAGTTAAAAATCAACCCACGGTAGGCGAACATGCCTCCTAACGATGCAACGAATGCTGGTATACCGACTTTCGCAACGAGAAACCCTGTAAGCAATCCAGCGAGCGCCCCAAAAACAAGAACTACCGGCAAAGCAATCGCAGCGGGCATTCCATAACTGACAATTAAGACAGCAGCCATAGCTCCGACAACGCCAGCAATTGACCCCACCGATAAATCGATGTGGCGAATGACGATAATGAGCGTCATTCCGATTGAACCTACAGCAATAAACCCAGTTTGTTGAATGAGGTTAAATATATTTCTCGATGAGACAAACAGTCCCCCCGTCGTAATGGTGAAAAATATAAAGATTCCTGCGAGGGCAATATACATTCCGTAATCCCGAATGTTATTCCGGAAGATTAGCCAAAAATCTTTGATTAGTGTCTGCATGTCATGCTCCTTAGGACGTGGCGTATTTCATCACCGTTTCCGGTGAGAATTCAGCTTTTTTGAGTTCTTTTTTGATTTCGCCCTCGGCAACCACTAGCAACCGGTCACTCATGGCGAGAAGTTCAGGCAATTCTGAAGAAATCATGATAATGCTCATCCCCTCAGCAATCAGCTGATTAATGAGTGTATAAATTTCAAATTTAGCACCGACATCGATGCCGCGTGTGGGTTCATCTAAAATGAGAATCTTCGGACCGACAAAGAGGGCTTTAGAAATCGATACTTTTTGTTGATTTCCACCACTTAAGTAAAAGACCAGTTGTTCAAGACTTGGTGTCTTAACGTTCATTTTTTTGACGTATTCGTCAGCGGCTTGAATTTCACTATTTTTATCGATGACAAAATTTTTGGCAATCTTTGATAGATTGGATAATGTAATGTTTTCTTTCACATCTTTTTTTAATACGAGCCCTTCGGACTTACGGTCTTCGCTGACATAAAATAAGCCATGCTTAATGGCATCGGATGGATGTTTGAAGGTGACGTTTTCACCTTGCATTTTAATCGTCGCATCCATCGTGAATTTTTTGGGATTCCCAAAGACTGCCAAGGCAATCTCGCTGCGGCCAGCTCCCATCAGTCCAGCGAGTCCCATCACTTCACCCCGTCGCAGTTGAAAATTGACGTCTTTAGCGACGTAGCGATCCGTCCGGTGATCAAAGGCCGTTAAGTTTGCTACGTCTAAGATGACATCTTGGGGCACATAGTCTGGGCGTTTGGGATAAATATCATCGATGGAGCGCCCCACCATATCTTTGATGATGCGCGCTTCTTCAATTTCATCTTTTTCCAGCGTTGAGATGGTTTTCCCATCGCGCATGACAGTCACGCGATCTGCGATAATGGTTTCTTTCAGTTTATGAGAAATCATAATGCACGTAATGCCTTCTTCTTTAAGATCCACGAGTAAATTCAACAAGCGCTCTGAATCATTTTCATTGAGAGCCGCCGTGGGCTCGTCCAAAATCAACAGTTTGACCTTTTTAGATAATGCTTTGGCAATTTCTACGAGTTGTTGCTGTCCGACATTAAGATCTTTGACTTTTAATCCCGGATTAATTGTGAGTTGAACACGATTTAATTCCTCAGATGCTCGGTGTATGGTTTCATTCCAATCAATTACTTGACCTTTGGATACTTCATGGGCCAAGAAGATATTTTCATACACAGTCATCTCAGGAATTAAGGCAAGTTCTTGGTTAATGATGACAAGCCCCGCAGCTTCTGAATCATCGATCCGAGAAAATTGACGGATTTCTCCATCGAAATTAATATCCCCCTCATAGCTTCCGTATTTATGGATGCCTGAGAGTACTTTCATGAGCGTGGATTTACCTGCACCATTTTCACCGACAATGAAATGAATGGACCCTTTTTCAACAGAAAAAGAGACATCATCCAAAGCCTTTACGCCTGGAAATGTCTTCGTAATATGCGTCATTTCTAAAATTGGGTTTGTCGCCATCAAATCCCCCTGTAGGGGTAAGGTGACACGGAATGTGCCACCTTACAGGAAAGTAGTTTTGGATTATTGACCCGCGTTGTCGAGGTCTTCTTGGGTGTAGTAGCCTGAGTCAATGATTTCTTCTTGTAAGTTGTCTTGTGTCACGACAACAACTTCTGTTGGAACAGCAGGGACGTCGCTTTCACCATACGTGTTTGTTGGGGTTGGTAAGGCTTCCCCTTTTAAGATGGCATCCGCTGCACTAAAGGCATTTTCAACGAGCGTCCGGACATCTTTTAAGACGGTCATTGATTGCTCACCATCTTGAACGGAACGAACCGATAAGCGGTCAGCATCTTGCCCAGTAATGACAACTTCATCGAGCACTTCAATGAATTCTTGGCGAATGGCCCGGGACGTGAAGTCATTGGGGGCTAAGAAATACGCCACATCATTGGTTGGTGGGAATGTAGATACATGATTTTGGGCGAGGGTGGTAGTGGCATCTGGATCCCATTCTGTATCAACTTGCGTCATGATTTCTAATGCTTCATCCGTTGTTAAGTCTGGATTGTTAATGAAATCAGCATGATTTGGTGCGTTCATAACGGTGAATGTCCCATCAGCAATACGGGGTTGAAGAACACTCCAAGCACCTCGGAAGAATAATGGGGCATTCGCTTCAAAGGTTCCCCCTGAATATAAGTATAATTCATTGCCAGTTGAACCGGGTTCAATGGAATCAATCAAGAATTGACCTTGTTGTTCACCGACGACAATGGAGTCGAATGTGACATAAAAAGCCACGCCTGGTAGGTCCACTAAACGGTCATACGCAATAACTTCGACGCCTTCATCAATGGCATTTTGAACCGCTGTTTTAGCCGCTTCACTGTCGTGCGCAGTGATGATTAAAACTTCCATACCACGGGATACTAAAGTTTCAATATTTGAGGCTTCCACTTGGGAATCGCCATCCGAGAATAAAATCTCATATGAATACTCAGTATCTGCTAAGTATGCTTCAAACCGGGCTTCATCTTGGGTCCAGCGTTCTTCGTTCTGGGTAGGGAGAACAATCCCTATTTCGACATTGGATGAACCGCATGCAGAGAGCGTAAAGCCAGTAACTGCAACGGCAAATAACAGTAATAATTTTTTCACAGTAATCCTCCTAAAAAATTGTATAGACGAAGATTACCATGAAAACGTTTACAAAACCATGCGATATTTTAATCACTTTTTTGGGAAATCTTAATCATCACTGTAAGCGGCATAGTCAACGTAAATGTAGCGACCATTGACCAGGGGATAATTATCAACAAGCATCTCTTGAGAATCTTTAAGCAATGAATCAATGAGTTCTGTAATAACCGCACTCATTAAGTCGGTATTGTGCAGTACCGTCCCGTGCAACATGCCTTGATCAATGGATTCAATGGCCAAGTCAATGCCATCGATGCCAACCACTGGGAGCCACAAAGGATGGGTATTGGCATACATCTCACCAGTGTCTGAATCGATGAAATATCCCGCATTTTCTAAAGCGTCAATGGCGCCCAGAGCCATGGCATCGTTGTTACTTACGATGAGTTCAACATGAAAAGCATCACTCGCAAGTCTTTGTGTGAGTCGTTGAAACGCTTCTAAGCGATCAAAAAACGCGACTTCTGTATCGATGATATCAAAGGCAGTCGGACTACTTTCTAACAAATCAATAATGTTGGCAGTACGAATTTCGGCGTCTTGATGCCCGGGTTGTCCTTTTAAAATCAAGGTTTGAATGGCACCGTCTTCGTTCGTATCTAACGATCGCTCAGTCAGTAACGCATCTATCAGTGCAAACTGTATGACGGCCGACTGTGAAGCTTCTGACCCCACGTAATAGGCATTTCGCGATTGCATGATGTCTTCACTGAGTGGCTCGCGGTTAAAAAAGACCAACTTAATTCCGGCTTGCTCAGCCAGTTCGATAAGTGGGTACACCCCGACACGATCCACTGGATTAATTAAAATGAGCGGTGGCTCACTTTCCACAATGGCTTTAAATTGATTGTTTTGAATTAACTGAGAGCCTTCGGCATCGTAGACCTCAAAGGAATACGGATAAGCCTCTGCTTCACTGATTAAGGATTGTTCAAATGACTGCATGAACAAATCATCTTGATCATAAATCAACAAGGGAATAGACACTTGCCCGTCGCCTTGACAGGCACTCAGGTTGACACTTAACAAAAGAACAATTAATCCCATTAAACTACGCTTCATCATCGGACCTCATCGGGTGCTTAGGAATGGCAATATGGATGGTTGTGGAGACATCAATGTCAGAATAAAACTCAAATATAATGCGCGTTTGATAATACAATTTCAAACGTTGATAAACATTTTTCAAGCCCACACTCGTGTAAGCATCGTCATGGATGTTTCGGTAAATCGTAGCGATTTGTTCATCGGTTAACCCATAGCCTGTATTGGTGACATAAAAATGAATGAATTCGTCATCTAAGTCAGCTTTAATGGTAATCTCTCCCGTTTCATCTTGCTCGATGCCATGATAGATGGCATTTTCAATGAGCGGCTGCAAGATGAGTTTGATGGTCGAATACTGATAGACCTCAGGATTTACATCAAACCGATAATCAAATTGATAGCCGTAACGAATCTTTTGGATGTTCAAATAATTTTGCGCATGCTCGAGTTCTTTTTGAATGGCAATAATCGGTTGGCCTTTTGAGATACTGATCCGGAAAAACCGAGACAGCGAAACCACCATATTTATGACATCCTCGTGTTTATTTTGTTCGGACAAGCCGACGATGGAATCGAGAGTGTTATAGAGAAAATGCGGATTAATTTGCGTTTGTAGGGCAATGAGTTCAGTTTTCCGCTTCTCATTTTCTTCATGTTCTAAGTTTTTCAACAACGTTCTAATTTCTCGGATCATCCGGTTGTATTCGTTGCCTAATTCAACGATTTCTTTTTGCCCAGTAATCGACACTTCTTGATATAAATGGTCGCGGTGGTTCAATTCTTTCATATGGTTTTGCAAGCGAATAAGCGGTTTTGTCATCGCTTTTGAAACGATGTTAAAGACAAACAGACCAACCACAAGGGTGGATACAAAAATCAAAAAGATGATGAGAAATAATGTTTCGTTGGTTGTTTGCAAGACGTCGACGTTCATAAACGTGGCCAGACGGAACCGCGTCTGGGCTATCGTTTGAATGCTGACGTAGTAGCGACTATCCTCAAGCATCTCAAACCCACTGCCAATGACCATATCTAATACGAGATCAACTGACCCACATTCCGCGTCATTACAATTCGAAAGGGTCGTTAAGATCACTGTTTCATTCGGACCGATAAGAAGTGAATGCCCGCCGTCGATGGTGTAGACACTATCGAGAATGCTTTCGAGTGCTGCTAGGTCAATCTCAAATGCTAAAACACCGAGTTGCCGGACGTCTTCGTCGTAGTAATACATCGCTTTAGACATTAAAATCGTATCCGATGTTGTGCCGTAATATAAACGATTATCTGGTTGCGGCGTGACGATATACAGCAATGGGTTATCGAGGGATTGTGCAATGAATGAAACGTCCGACCGACTTCTATAAAGTTTACTCGGGGTATCATTTTTAACAATGGCTCCCTCAGGGGTAAATAAGGTGATCGATTCCACGTTCGGATTCGAAAACTGATAACTCGTTAAAAGATTTTGAATGTCCGCAGCACTGCTTGATTCTGTTTCAATACTCTCACTCAGTAAGCCCATCAAAACGCGGTGTTCTTCAAAGTAGGCTTCAAAGTTTAAAGTGACTTGTTGATTAATCGAGATGGCATTATTTTCCGTGACCGATTCAAAGCGTCCTGTAGTTGTAAAGTAAGACGCCAAAAATGCGGCCACTAATGCCACTGAAATAATTGTGAAAAACACAACGTTAAGTTTCCAATTAAACCCCATATCACGCCTAATTTTTTTCATCGGCGATACTCTTTGGGGGACTTTCCAACGACTTTTTTAAAGGCGTGCGAGAAATAATACACATCTTTATATCCCACATCTAAGGCAATTTGAGAGATGCTTGAGGGTGTCTTTTTCAGAAGTTGTTTCGCGCGTTCAACGCGTTTTTGCGTCACATACCGAGAAAACGTCACACCGGTTTTTGCTTTGAATTGTTTGGATAAGTACGGAACACTGAGATAAAATTTATGCGACAGTTCGTCCAAAGAGAGCGCGGAATCGGTAATGTGTTCATCCACAAAAGCGAGAATGCCATCAAGCTTATGCACGGCTCCGTCCCGCTGTCTTGACCAGGCCATATGCCACCCAACAATGATCGATTCAAAATGCACTTTTAAGCCTTCAATATCGGTGTCATCTTGAAATGTTATCGGCGAAATATCAAGATCTTCATGACCCATCTGGTCGAGGATGGAATGCACGTGCATCAAGGTCATTGGGAGTTCCATTTTGAGTTGAGGAAGCGTCACCAATGACAGGCGTTCCGCTTCTTCAAACTTATCTTGAATGAACTTTTTCAAGGCTTTTAATGATGACTGAAAGAGCCGTTTCAATAACGTTAAGTCTTCGGCCTCAAATAAAATCGTCTTCAACGTAGACGCAATATCATCATAAAAAATCGGTGAATTTTCTTCCAAGGCCGCATTCGATTGTTTCAAAAAGGTAATGTCCGTAAACATTTTTTTCAACGCATATAAGTCGGGAAAGACCCGGCTGACTAAAAACTGCGGCGTTATTTCAAAGAATCGCTCGATAGAAAGTGTCCATTCTGACAACATTTCACTGAGCATTTCTAGACCAGGCTCAGGCGTCCCTTGAACGATAAATATGCCGTCTGGAAAGACCATTTGTTGCTGAAACGGCGTGGATTTAAATTCTGTATCAATAAATGTTTTAATCGCAAAATACAAGTCATCCTGGCGGGAATCTTTCGGCACGCTCAACCAAATTCCGTAATAGGAGGCTCCATCCGGTAAAGCAAGGCCCATATCTTGCAAGCGGGATAAGTCCCGTCGGTCAAAATGATCATAGACCAAATAGGCAATGAGCATTTTTTCTAATAAAGTCGGTTTGATTGCGGCATACTCGTGGCGCAGTTGCGTGGCGTGTTTTTTCTTTTCGACCGCCGCATCCATTTCCGTTTTCAATCGGGCAAGAAACTCCCGCAGTTCACCGGGTGCGACCGGTTTCATTAAGTAGTGTTCAATTTTTAGATGAATCGCCTCTTTGGCGTATTGAAAATCGTCATAGCCTGTAATAAAGGCGATTTTAATCGACGGGTATAACGTGCGAACTTGCCGGGTCATTTCAATGCCGTCAACAAATGGCATCTTGATATCTGACAAAATAACGTCAACGGTATTTTGCTCCAAAAATTCTAAAGCATCAAAGCCATTGCCGGTACTTCCAACGATGGTAAACCCATCGACATCTTTTAAGTGATTGGCGATGCGACCGCGAATTTCATCTTCGTCATCAACGAGTAACACTTTATACATAGACGCTCCTATGGCTCATTATACCGAAGATTTAAAGATTGTTAGAAAAACGCTTTCTTTTTTCTTCCATAAAAAAACCCCGTCCAAACTTGGACGGGGGAATGCGTTATTTCAATTGTTGAGCGGCAAACCAAATGCGTTTGTCGTAGGCGCCCTCTAAATCATCACACAGTGCAGCGGTGACCGCATCATCGCCTGAAGCATCGCGTAATTCCTGGACGGTTGCTTTTAAAGTCGTGTACGTTTCGTGCACGATTTCTACCACCTCTTTGACGTCGTAGTCTTTTTCAGGAAGTTCGGAAAATTGACTGAGTGATAGATAATCTTTGAGTGCGGCAGGTGCGTAGCTTCCGAGCATCCGCATCCGTTCCGCGACCTCATCGTACTGGGCAAAAAATTCATCGTACATGTCTTCAAGTGCTTCGTGAACCGGGACAAAACGTGGGCCTTTGACGTTCCAATGCAAGTTATGAAATTTGGTGTTTAAGAGGGCTAAATCAGCCACAAGTTGGCGCATAATGTCGAGTTTTTTCATGCATGTATCTCCTTTAATCAAGATACATTCAGTATATTGTAATCATTACAATTTTGCAAGTATTCCGTTTTTATCGGCGGCCAGCGCCTGCCTGTTTAATATTCTTTTTCAGCTCGTTTTCTGCTTTCGTGAAATCAATCTGGCGTTCGCGGTTTTCTTCGATGCGAATCTCTCTGAATTCTTCCAGCGCCGCGAGGGCTTGCTCTTCCGTTTTTCCCACGTTGGCTTCTTGGGCAATGACCGAGGCTTCATTTCCGGAAAATTCAAGATTCCCGTTGATGACCACGACAAATAATGTGCTGGATTTGGTGACTAATTTGATGGTCGCATACTCAAGCGCGGCAATGACTGGGACGTGATCTTCAAGCACCGCAAAATCCCCCGTTGAGCGTGACTGCACAACAAAGTGATCAATGGCTTCTTGAAATTGCACCCCAGCAGGGGAAATGAGTGAAAACTGCATACTAACCTTCGAGTGTTTTGGCTTTGGCTAAGACATCGTCGATGGATCCGACTAAGCGGAAAGCATCTTCAGGGACGTCATCATGGGTGCCGGCCAGGATTTCTTTAAATCCACGAATCGTCTCAGCAACTGGTACGTAAGACCCTTTTTGACCGGTAAATTGTTCGGCCACGTGGAAGTTTTGGGAGAGGAATAAGCGGACTCTACGGGCTCGGTGGACGAGGAGTTTATCCTCTTCGGACAGTTCATCCATCCCGAGTATCGCGATGATGTCTAAGAGTTCGTTGTACCGTTGAATGGTCATTTGGACTTCTCTGGCAATTTCATAGTGCTCATCACCGACGAGCTCTGGTTCTAAGGCGCGGGATGTGGATTCAAGAGGGTCAACAGCCGGGTATATGCCTTCTTCTGAAATCTTCCGAGACAAGTTGGTTGTCGCATCTAAGTGGGCAAATGTCGTCGCTGGGGCAGGGTCTGTGTAGTCATCTGCGGGCACATAGACCGCTTGAATCGACGTGATTGATCCTTCTTTGGTCGAAGTAATACGTTCTTGAAGTTTCCCCATGTCCGTCGCTAATGTCGGTTGATACCCAACCGCTGAAGGCATCCGGCCCAATAAGGCTGAAACTTCAGATCCGGCTTGGGTAAAGCGGAAAATGTTGTCGATGAATAATAAGACATCTTGCTTTTCTTCATCGCGGAAATGTTCCGCCATCGTCAGGCCAGTTAAGCCGACACGCATTCTCGCTCCTGGCGGTTCGTTCATTTGACCAAAGACCATGGCCGTTTTCTTAATGACGCCTGAATCGGTCATTTCGTGGTATAGGTCATTGCCTTCACGGGTTCTTTCACCAACACCTGCAAAGACGGAAATTCCGCCGTGCTCTTGTGCGATGTTGTGGATGAGTTCTTGGATGAGCACGGTTTTACCAACCCCAGCTCCCCCAAACAACCCGACTTTCCCACCCTTAACATAGGGCGCGAGTAAGTCGACGACTTTAATGCCAGTTTCTAAGATTTCTGTTTCACTGGATAAGTCATCCAGTTTTGGGGCCGGCCGGTGAATCGGCATTCTTTTGACTTTTTTTGAAAAGCCATCTTGGTTATCAATGGGATCACCTAAGACGTTAAAGATGCGGCCGAGCGTTTCTTGACCCACGGGGACAGAAATCGGTGCACCCGTATCAGTGACGGGCATCCCACGTTTAATTCCATCGGTGGAATCCATGGCGATGGTGCGCACCACGTTATCCCCTAAATGAAGCGATACCTCAAGCGTAAGATCAATGTCGACCACGCGCGATTTATCGTCCATATTGGAAATTTTAAGGGCGTAATTTATTTCGGGGAGTGCATCGTCAAAGACCACGTCGACGACGGGTCCCATGACTTGTAATACTTTCCCTTGATTCATGAAAGCCTCCTAGTTCACAGCGTTTGCGCCGCCGATGATATCGGTGAGTTCAATCGTGATGGCATCTTGACGGGCTTTGTTGTATGTAAGTGTCAGTGAGTCGATCAATTCTTCAGCATTGTCTGTGGCATTCTTCATCGCCGTCATGCGCGATGCATGCTCACTGGCTTTGCCTTCTAATACTTGACCATAAAGTGTGTTAACGACGTAATTCGGAAGTAAGGTATCGAGTGCTTTTTTGATGCTCGGTTCAAAGTCGTATATGGGCACTTGAGCGGCCGCTTTATCGATGTCGACATCTGGGTTAAAAGCAAGCGGAACAAGTGGTTTTACCGATACTTCTTGACTGAGTGTATTGATGAACGTGTTGAATACGGAAATGATTTCATCGGTCCGCCCTGCCAAGTAATCTTTAATGAACGTATCGGTCAGCTTTTGAAAATCAATAAACTGAAAGTCATCACGCACTTGAATGGGCGCATCTTGAATGAGTGTGTAGCCTTTATTTTTCGCAAAGCTAAATGCTTTATTGCCGATGGCGGCCACAGATATTCTCTTGCGGTCGTATTGATGCGTGTCCAAATAATTTTCAAACGCCTTAAAGACGTTGGCATTGTATGGACCGGCTAAGCCACGGTCGGATGTAATCAAAATAAACGTCGAATGTTTGATTTCACGAGGATTTAAGAAGGGATGCGTAAGATCGGGATCTTCGTTAAACATCCGCGATAAAATGGCTTCTAGTTTTTCGGTTAAGGGGCGGTAATCTTTGATCGTTTTTTCCGCTTTTTTCAGTTTCGAAGCACTCACCATGTGCATCGCTTTGGTTATTTGCGATGTTTTTTGGGTGCCTTGAATGCGTTGCTTAATATCACGCATGTTGGCCATAGCGATGACCCTCCTAATTTCGGATTAGACGAATGACTTCACAGCTTTTTCCATGACTTCGTTCATGGCCGCTTGATCCGGTAAGACTTTCTCTTCACGAATCGTTTTTAAACATTTTTGACCGCCTTTATCTTGGTCAAATGTGGCGTGTAAGTGGGTTTCAAACCGGCGGATTTTTTCCACGTCAATGGCATCGAGGAAGCCACGGGTTAACGCGTAAATCGAGACGACTTGTTTCTCGACGTCTAACACGTCATGCAACCCTTGTTTGAGGATTTCTACCGTCCGTTCACCCCGGGCGAGTTTGCGTTTAGTGGTGGCGTCTAAATCTGAGCCAAATTGCGTAAAGGCTTCTAATTCACGGTAGCTCGCTAAATCAAGACGGAGCGTTCCGGACACTTTTTTAATCGCTTTAATTTGTGCCGATCCACCGACTCGAGACACAGAGTTCCCTGCATTAATGGCGGGTCTAACCCCGCTGTAAAAGAGGTTACTTTGTAAGAAAATCTGACCGTCGGTAATGGAGATGACGTTGGTGGGAATGTACGCCGCAATGTCACCGGCTTGCGTTTCGATAATCGGCAGTGCCGTAATTGACCCACCACCTAAATCATCATTCAGTTTAGCGGCCCGTTCAAGTAACCGGGAGTGTAAGTAAAAGACATCCCCAGGGAATGCTTCGCGTCCTGGTGGGCGTCTTAATAGTAATGAAAGTTCACGGTAGGCAATGGCGTGTTTGGTCAAATCATCATAGACGACCAACACGTGTTTGCCATCATACATGAATTCTTCCCCCATCGTGACTCCCGCGTAGGGCGCTAGATAAAGGAGTGGTGATGGTTCCGAGGCGCCCGCGCTTACAATGATGGAGTAATCCATTGCCCCGTGGCGTTTGAGCGTTTCTTGAATGCCCGCCACGGTCGATTCTTTCTGACCGATGGCGACATAAATGCATATGACATCTTTGCCTTTTTGATTGATGATGGTATCTACAGCAATCGAGGTTTTCCCGGTTTTCCGGTCCCCGATAATGAGCTCACGTTGGCCTCGGCCAATCGGAACGAGCGCATCCAAGACTTTGATTCCGGTCTGCAGTGGCTCTTCGACTGATTTACGAGTCATCACGCCCGGCGCTTTTTTCTCTAGCGGACGGGTTTTCTTGATGGGGATCGACCCTAAGCCATCAATCGCTTGCCCCAGTGGATTGACCACTCGGCCAATTAAATCTTTGCCCACAGGAACTTCTAAAATGCGACCGGTTGTTTTGACCGTGTCGCCTTCTTTGACCGCCGTAGACTCATCTAAAATGATGACGCCGACGTGATCTTTTTCTAAATTTAATGCCATACCATAGATATCATTATCAAATGCGAGCAGTTCCCCGCTCATTGCGTTGTCCAGACCATGGACTAAAGCGATGCCGTCGCCGACGCTGACCACGGTACCAACCGATTCGGTTTTCAGGTCTTTTTCGAACGACTCAATTTGCGCTTTAATCAGGTTACTGATCTCGACGGGATTAATTTTACTCATAGCGTCACCTGCTTATCGTGTGTTTGAGTGTGTCGTACATGGTAGAAGTCGATGCATCAAATATCTTGTCATCATAGGCAATTCGAAGTCCCCCTACCATCTGGGGATCCACATGAACCGTGAGTGTAGGACTTTTAAAACGTGATTTAAATGCCTCTACCAGCTTTTTCTCTTGCGGGGCTGATAGAGCGTGCGCCGTGTAGATATGAATTTCTTTCTCTTCACTTAAGGCTTGAATGACCGTAAAAAAAGCATCCAATATCCCAGTCAGTTCAGCCAGGCGTCCATGATGCATGATGACGTCAACAAAATGCCGCATCAACGAAGAATCCGTTGCCTCAGCGACCATTTTGCGGACCGTATCATCGGCCACGTTGGGATGAGAGAGAAACGCTTTTTTCCCAGCAAACCCTTCGGCCAGTCCGTGCGCGACTGCCTCGGTACTGTCAAGCTCACCCTTTTCTACCGCCAACTCAAAAAGGGCCTGCGCATACGAGCGATGCAGACTACTCATTTTGGCTCACTTCCGCGATGGCGTCGTCGATGAGGGCCATGTAAGTGGCTTCATCAATTTCTTTGTCGATGACTTTTTTAGAAAGTGTCATCGCCACGCCGATAATTTCTTCGCGAATCGATTTACGGGCATTTTCAATGTCTTTGGCGATTTCATTGTCCGCGTGTTTCTTCATGGTTCGCACTTCATCTTTCGTGTTTTCCAGTGTTTTAACACGCGTATTTTCGGCTTGTTCTTTGGCGGCATCTAAAATGGCTTTCGCCTCTTCTTTGATGCTCGCAAGTTCAGCTTGGGCCTTTTCCCGTAAGTTTTGAGCTTTTTCTTTGTCGGCTTGAGCCGACGCAATATCTTCATCAACGACGCTTTGACGCGCATCCAAAAATCCCGTGACTTTGTCCCAGAGAAATTGTTTGACTAAGACAATTAAAATCACAGTGGCGATCAGTTGGATGAGTATTTCAATCGGGTTGATGATGATGCCATTTTGCACTAAATTTTCAATGGCTTCAGAAAGCCTAGAAGCAAATCCAGACATATGGACCTCCTCTAAACTAAGTTGTGAAGATTAAAATAAAGGCAATGATGAGTGCGTAAAGCCCGGTTGTCTCGGCCATCGCTTGCCCGACGAGCATCGTGGTCGTGATTTTCCCGGATGCTTCTGGTTGACGGCCAACGGCTTCGGCTGCTTTCCCTGCGGCAATCCCTTGTCCGATCCCAGGACCAAGTCCCGCGATCATTGCAATTCCAGCGCCCAAAAGTGCGTATGCACGAATGAATGCTTCTGCTGTCACTAATTCCATAATTTGAATCCTCCTAATGAGTGTAAGTTATTTTAAGCTGGTTCCGAATCTTCAATGGCCATAGACAAGAAGATCGTCAGCAGCATGAAATACACAAAAGCTTGAATGGCCCCAAAGAACACGGTAAAAATTGGATGGAGTAAGACTGTTGTCAGTAAGACATTACCCGCCGTTCCGAAGATGGATGGCCCAAAAAATGCGTAGATAAGTGCACTGATGACCGCACCTGACAAGATGTTCCCAAATAACCTGAGACCCATTGCCGTCGGCGTTGATAACTCACCGAATAAATTGATGGGGAGGAGTAATACATTGGGACTTGATAAGTCTTTCAGGCGTTGCCATGGTTTTTTAATAATTAAGCCGGCCCCTTGAATGGTCAAGATGGCAAAAATGGAAAAGGCTAACGCGACATTGATGTTAGAAAGCGGCGTCGCCAGCCCAAAGAGGTTTGCGGTATTGGCGATAATCAAATAAAAAAGGATTGCGAAAAGAAGAGGGGCGAACATCCGCCAGCGCTTCCCGTAGTAATCCTTAATCAAATTGTTAATCGTTGAGATCGCCACAATGACGAGGTTTTCTAATAAAGTGGGTTGATCCGTTGGTTGGAGTTTTTGAACACGACGTCCTAAAACAAACGAAAAGAGCCCGATGAGGGCGATGATAAGTAGACTATGTTTTAAATTTACAGACCAATTGAGGAAATTCCAATCGATTGAAATAATGTCACCCATTATGGATATCCTTTCGGTGGACCCAGATACTTAATAATAATACACTTTTAAACATAAAAAAACCGCTAAAGACACTTAAAAAGTAAAAGCTTTCACTGAGATAGCTTAAAGAGAGTATCAGTCCATAGATAGCGTACCGAACCAAATAGTTTTTGCGCGTGACAAACACCCACTTCTCAGGGGCGTCACTGTGTTTAGTAAACGACCGATAGTTCATACTTGCAAGCATTACGCTTACGATGCTTCCCAAGGTAAATGAAAGCGCTAGCGTAAATGCGGAGATCGAGTCGATAAAAACCCCGACTCCAAACAAGATTAAGGCAATGCCAACTGTGCTTGGAAAAATCCAAAAAAATGTTTTTAAATACGCGTCGTTCATGACGTTTTACCAAGTTTGATGAGACGTCTAATAAATTGCCAAATTGCGCCAGCGCCCAAAAGAACCATCAATAAAGCGGTTAAAAATCCGTTGAAATCAAACACGCCATCTAAATAGTTCCCGAGGAAAAAGCCAATGACCAATGCGATGAGCATTTCAAAGATGAAATTGGTCGCAACCGCGATGAGTTTTATCGTATTTTTTTGTCGCATTATTTCGTGCCGTACAAACGGTCACCCGCATCGCCAAGACCCGGAACAATGTAACTTTGTTCGTTCATTTTTGGATCGAGTGCCGCCAAATAAATGTCGACATCAGGGTGCGCATTTTTCAACACATCGACACCGGTTGGACAGCCTACAATCCCCACAAAACGAATGTCTTGGGCGCCGGCGTCTTTGAGTAAATGAATCGCCGCAGTGACCGATCCCCCCGTTGCAAGCATCGGGTCAACCACCAAGACGGTGGCATCTTTTGTGGTGTCTGGGACTTTGAAATAATATTGTTTAGGCTCTAGAGTGTCTTCATCGCGGTACATGCCAACGTGGCCGACTTTGGCGGTTGGAATGAGTTGTTGAATGCCAGATACCATGCCTAATCCAGCTCTTAAAATAGGGACGATAACCACTTCTTTTGCTAACATTTTTACAGCCGTTAAGGCAATTGGCGTTTCGATTTCTCCGTCCGCAGTTGGCAAATCTCGCGTGACTTCATAGGCCATGAGTGCACCAATTTCATCGACGGTTTCACGAAATAGTTTGGTCGTGGTTTCTTTATTACGAATAATCGCCAGCTTATGATGAATGAGGGGATGATCAAACACTTTTAATTTTCCCATAGGCACCTCTATTATTTAATGTAACATACCTTTCACAGGTTGAAAGGACTTGCGGTGAATCACAGTCACGCCGAGGGCGCGCAATTGGGTGACGTGGTAGACGGTTGGATAGCCTTTATGCTGGTCAAATCCATAGCCTGGATAAACGCTCGCATAGTCTTTCATAATTGTATCACGTGTAACTTTTGCAAGAATACTGGCTGCGCCAATCGACTCCGACAACGTATCACCTTTAATAATCGCTTCATGCGGCAAGGGGACTGTCAGCGGCATGGCATCGGTTAATGTGTAATCCGCATTTAAGCCGACCGCAATTTCAGTCATCGCATCTTGCGTTGCCACGTAAATGTTTTTTTCATCAATCACATCTGGGTCAATGCGTACAATCATGTAGGCGAGCGCCTCATCTTGAATCCGCGGAAACAAAGCATCTCTTTGTTTCTCCGATAATTGCTTTGAATCATGCAATCCTTTAATTGAGTGGGCCCGTGGTAAAACCACGCCTGCTACAATCAGTGGCCCCGCAATAGGCCCGCGGCCCGCTTCGTCAATGCCACACAGCGTACGGATTCCTCGTGCATAATACTCCGGATCAATCATCTAAAGGGACCTTCCCAAAATGGCCAGATCGGTAGTCTTTTAAAAGCCTTTGATAAAGCGCCATTTCATCAAAACTATGCGCCGTTTTAAAGCCTTCATCAACGGCGATTTTTTCTAAAATGGCAAGCGGTTCTAAGCCCGGATAGAGCGCTTTTAATTTGGATTCAGGATGGGTGTATAACCGATCCATCAGTAAATCAATCGCCGCCCCATAGGGAATCATCGTATCTTTGATGGAGCCTAAAATCGCCATTTTTAACCCAACTTCGACATCCTCGATTTTGGGCCATAGAATGCCCGGTGTATCTAAGATGGACCCGTAGGGTGTTTCCACCCATCTGAGGGCTTTTGTAATGCCTGGCGTATTCGCCACTGGCTGGGTACTTTTTCCCGCCAGTTGATTAATGAGTGTACTTTTCCCTGTATTTGGGACCCCTAAAATCGATACACGGAGTCCGCCGATTTTACGCCGGTTTGACTGCATCCTTTCAGCGGTTTTAATCAGCGCCTTGACGTCTTGCGCTTTATACGCCCGGATCATGACTGCAGGCATTCCTTGCTCAGCGAATCGTGCTTTCACCGCATCTAAGTAACTGGCTTTGACGAGATCTTTTTTGTTAATGACAATGAGAAAGGGTTTATTGTTAAAGGTTTTTTTAAGGGTCGGATCCAAGGTTGAAAACGGAGCTCTCGCATCAACCATCCACAAAATAACATCAATCGATTTCAACATGGATTGATGGCGGTTGCGGGTCTTTGCCATATGGCCCGGATACCATGCAATGCTCATGGCTGGACTGGACCAATCCGGTCAAGGGGGCGCAAGACAAAAATTACGTGCCCAAAAAAGTCCTCTTGCGGAATCGGGCCGATGGCTCTGGAATCTGTCGAATTCGACCGGTTATCACCGAGTACGTAATAGGCGTCATCACTCAGCGTCACCGTGCAGTTTGTACCGCCGTAACATTGTGTATTTGGGTCACTTAGATACGGTTCAATTAGGGGGTCGCCATTGACGGACACACGCCCCCCAGAAATCACAATCTCATCGCCAGGTAAGCCCACCACACGTTTTAAGAAAAATTCATTCTCGACTTGCACGACGACGACATCCCCATAGGTAAGTGCGTCGATTTGATGGGAAATAATGACGTCATCTTGATCAAAAAAATTGTCGTTCATGCTGCTACCTGAGACGTTGGCTAAGGAAAAGAAAAAGGTGTTCACTACGATGTACACCATGCCGATAAAGGCCGCAAACTGCACGTAATCCATACGGCTATGAATGCGCCGTAATTTACGCAATTGTTTCTTTTCTCCCATGTCTTGATTCATGATGGAGTGTGCCTTAACGGCACTTGGGATAATCAAGAGGGTCAAAATGACGACCAACGTGTAATAAAACGAGAGGCTCGCAAGTGCCGGCACATTGTCGGCGACAAACGGCCCTAGAAAGGGAATTTCTGAGACGGTGGTATGGCGCAGTGTGTTAAACGCTTCATACCTCGGCGACCACCATTCCGCCGCAAACATGACAGCCAAAAAAAGCACCGTTTTAATCAGCGTGCGAGTAATTTTTCGGGTCGATTTTTTGACCGGTTTGGTGGGTTCGTAAGTCTCCATAAAATTCCTTTCGACGTTCACTGAGTGCTTGGCAAGCGATGCATGTGCGGTCTAGATGCCGCGGAGGCGTTCGATGATTTCTTGTGCCTCGACTTCATCAACGAGCACGTCACGGGCTTTTGACCCGACATTTTCTCCGACAATGCCGGCACTTTCTAAACTTGACACAATGCTTTGAGCCCGGTTAAATCCGATGTTAAAGTTTTTGATAATCCGGTTTAATGACGCTTCACCTTGACCGATGACAAAGCGGGCAACATCGACTAACAGCTCATCGTTTTGGAATGTATTAATCGCTTTTTCAATAAGTTCATCGGCAGTAAATAAATAATCAGGCGACCGTTGATCTTTGATGAACTGAGTGACTGAATCGATGTCTTCATCAGAAACAAACGCACCTTGTAAACGGCGCTTATTTTTTCCGTTCACCATCAACAACATGTCCCCTTTTCCAATGAGTTTTTCAGCACCTGCACTGTCGAGTATGGTTTGAGAATCGACGTGTGAGGCGACGGAAAATGCCACACGAGTTGGAATGTTGGATTTAATTGTTCCTTTGATGACGTCGGTTGATGGACGTTGGGTCGCAACGAGTAAGTGCATCCCTGCGGCTCTCGCTTTTTGCGTCAGTCGCATGATGGATTCTTCCACGGCTTGACTGGCCACGACCATTAAATCAGCCAATTCATCCACGACAATCACGATATAGGGGAGGGCTTTCGACGCGTCTTCGTTGTAGCCAACAATGTCGCGTACTTTACTTTCAGCGAACATTTGATAACGCCGTTCCATTTCATCAACGGCCCATTTCAATGCGGCCGTGGCGGCTTTTACGTTGGTAATCACAGGTGTCAGTAAATGGGGCAACTCATCATAGCTCGAGAGTTCCACCATTTTGGGGTCGATCAAAATCATTTTTAACGACTCGGGTGAATGCTTTAACAACAAGCTGACCAAAATCGTATTGATATTGACAGATTTACCAGATCCAGTTTGCCCGGCAATCAGTCCATGCGGCATCGACTTAATCGATTCGACGATGGTGAATCCGTCAATGTCTTGACCGAGGGCAACCGTCAAGGGGTCTTTTGCATGCTTGAAAACGTCTTTTTGAATGAGGGTTGCATAATGCACAGTTTGACGAACTTCGTTCGGCACTTCAATACCGACGGTTGATTTTCCGGGAATCGGAGCTTCAATACGAATTTGTTCGGCAGACAGGTTCATTTTTAAGTTATCTTGCAGTTGGGTTACTTTATTCACCCGTACGCCGCTGTCTAAAATGATTTCAAAGCGGGTGACGGTCGGGCCGTACGTATACGAATGGACGTGTGCGCCAACTCCGAATGCCTCAAAGGTTTGATTGATCGTTGCTTTTTGGCGCTCCAATGATTCTTCGGGGTTTGTTTTAACTTCAGGGGGAATGCTAAAGAGTGAATGAGGCGGAAGTTCATACGGTTTCGCTGGGTCTTTTTTAACGGCTTCACTCGGCGTTTCGCTCGGTTCATCATCGATGGAAGATGCCTCAAAAGTGGTTTCTTCACTCGCGTGCTCAGCAGAAGTGACAGATTCATCAGGCGTTTCAATCGGTGTATCTTCTGGGCGTTCTTCTTCGATGTAATGTTGAATGTGCGCATCTAATGGGGCATCTTTGGCGAGTCCAGAGTCTGCCACTTCTTGCGCGGGCTCTTCAGGGGGGTCATCACTCACTGCGGCAAATGATGGATGGGGCTCTTTACTTTTTGAGCGCTTACGATCTTGATCTTCCAATGCTTCTGATAAATTTTTCCCGTGGACAACATCAAATTCTGGATAGGCGGTCCCATACTTTTTAATGCGTTCTTCGTTGGTCATTTTTGGTTTGATTCGGAAGGGATCGAGTTTGTCCATATTCGTGGGTGATTTTTCCATGATTGGAATGACCACTTCATCTTTGACGTGCGTCCCAAAAATCGGTGAGACAAATCGGTCTTTTTTGTAGACACGTTTTTCTTCATCGGTCAATATATGGAATATTTTGAATGGGCTGTCGTCCGCGGTTCGACTGAACGGAACTTTGACGTATTTGGATTTAAAGCGTAGCACCGGCAAGTCTCCCTTCTCGCGCCTCAGCAATGAAATGCGTAATCATGCCTGGCGATTTATAGGTTGGATCAATGTAGCTATCTACGAGTTCGTCCTTCACATAGTATAAAACACTCGGAACCCCATAGATATTTAAATGTTTTGCGATTAGCGGAACTTTCTCGCGTTGCACGTAGTAAAAATCAATGTCTTCAAAGACGGCTTCTAAGCGATCTAGATACGGTTCTAATCGATGACAATCGGGACACCAAGTCGAATAAAAAATGATCACTGTTTCTTTGGAGCCATTTCTAAGTGCGGTTTCGTAGGCGTGTAACGTATTAATCGTCTTCATCCGATATCGCCTCATCCAATCGTTTGATTTCGCGCTCCACTAAGTCATAATCAATCGTCTCATTAAACACACTTTTCGAGTACACTCGACTTGTTTCTTCGGCAACTACAGCCAACATCGTTTTGGCAATTTGTCGGTTGAGCGCGGTAATGCTCGTTTTAATGACTAGTTTTCTAAACCAATAAATGGGATTGAACGCGTTGACCACACTGAGTGTGGCTTCCAGCGTTTTTCGAGTCCGTCGGTCCGATAGGACTTTCATCCATTTTTGGTTATCAAGTTTGCGTTTAAAGTCAATGAGTTCCATGAATTTGGCAACGCGGACATGTTTAACATTTTTAAACAAACCCTTATTCAAGGTTTTGGCAATCCGGTCGTGAATGTAATCATCCAGTTGTAACAGTTCTTCCACGGAGAGTTCCATCATCGGGTGCCGTGACTCCGGGTAGTAATACACAGCAATCTCTTCGGTCAATGCTTTGGATGAATCGATAAATGCATCAAAAAAACCATCAGCCTTTTGAGCCTCAAGCATGCGATCAGTCGCGTCTTTTAACGCTGCTTTTAAGGTACTCTCAGCCATGGGGTCTTGCGCGTTTAGAGTCGGTTTAATTCGCAATCCTCGAACGAAGAATACGGTATACAACAACGTAAATAAAACCATCCCGAACGTGAGTCCAATAATAAAGCTAAGCACGGTTTGAAAATCAATTATCACACGCCATCCTCCGTGTAAAATTATATCACAGAGGACTGAGTTCTCTGCGCGGCGCATTGCCTCAGATGGATGGCTGTGCGATAATACTTTCTGAGGTGACGCGATGCAAAAAAAACTCATTGCTCTAGATTTAGATGGCACATTGCTCTATGACTGGTATACGCTTAAAGACGAAACCCGGGACTATTTACTCAACGTTCAAACCGCTGGACACACCGTGGTGATTGCCACTGGTCGGCCGTTTCGTAGCAGTGATCACTTTTATGACGCATTGCAGTTACAAACACCGCTGATTAATTTTAACGGTGGAATCATTACGTCCAAACACGATCCTGCGTTTCCCGACCAACACATCTGGTTGGATAAAGAAGCGGTGTTAAACATTTTCAAAGCCAACGAATCACTCATTACGAATGCATTTTGTGAGATTCAAGACAATGTGTATTTACTCGCAGACGATAAAGATCTGTATCCGTTTTTACATTTAAATGAATTTTCAACGTTGACTGTTGGCCCTTTTGAAGAAACACTTCCGGGTCCAACTAATGGCTTTATTGCTCTAGCAAATAAAGGCAACGGAGATAAAATCGAAGCCTACATTGATGCCCATTACCGGGACATCATTCTCTCAAGGAACTGGGGGAATGATGAGACCGATGTCATCGAAATATTTACCCCAAAAACCAATAAAGGAGAGGCGTTAAAAGGGGTCTCAAGTTACTTAGGATTTAAACAATCTGATACCATCGCATTTGGTGATGGTCATAACGACATTGAAATGTTGAAATGGGCCGGCCTCGGCATTGCCATGAATAATGGCCATCCTGCCGCTAAAGCGGCTGCCGATATCGTCTCCCCGAAATCGAATCAAGAAAACGCCATCGAGTATCATCTCGATCAGCTATTAAAAAAGGAGGCTTAAAAGCGAAAGCCTCCTCGATTTTTTCCTTTTCCTTTTTTAACCTTTTGCTTGGGCATCATGGCTCCCGGATTTTGGGCCATCGCCGACGGATCCATCGACCCCATGCGTTTGACCATTTGCATTTGCTGATCAAACGAGGTGATCAGCCGGTTTAAATCAGCCACACTTCGCCCCGACCCATGTGCGACTCGCCGCCGGCGATTGGCACTTTTTTTTATCAAGCCTGGGTCTTTGCGCTCTTTTTTGGTCATCGATTGAATGAGTGCCTCAATCGACGCCAGCCGCGATTCATCCACATTGGCGCTGTTAAGCATTTTATTCATGCCAGGAATGAGTTTCATTAAGCCCCCAATAGAGCCCATGCGTTTAATCATTTTCAGTTGCTTGTAAAAGTCATCAAAATTGTAATGGCCAGATGTCATTTTTTCCATCATGTTCATCATGTCGGCTTCTGAGACATTTTCACTGACTTTATCAACGAGAGTTAATACGTCGCCCATCCCGAGAATGCGTTCAGCAATCCGTTCTGGATAGAACTTCTCAAGATCGCTCGTTTTTTCGCCAACCCCCATAAAGACAATCGGAACAGCTGCCACATGGCGAAGGGAAAGCGCGGCCCCGCCTCGTGTATCGCCATCAAATTTCGTTAAAACGGCACCTGTTAACGTAAGGTGATCGGCAAAATGTTTCGCCACATTCACGGCATCTTGTCCAGTCATCGCATCCAACACTAAAAAGGCGTGGGTCGGATTAACGGTTTGGTGAATGGCTTTGATTTCATCGATCATCGACTCATCAATGTGTAACCGGCCTGCGGTATCAAAAATTAACGCGTCATGGCCATGTTTATCGGCATATTTTAACGCATTCTTAGCAATGATGACGGGGTCAACGTCCGTGCCTTCTTCATAAACGGGAACGTTTAAATCTTCACCGAGTGTTTTTAACTGATCAATGGCAGCTGGTCGGTACACATCAAGCGCCACCAGTAACGGAGTTTTTGCGTGATGCTTGGCCATAAAACTTGCGAGCTTGGCGGCCGATGTTGTTTTCCCAGACCCTTGCAGACCCGATAAGATAACGCGGGTTGTTTTGGTGTCTGTAACAAATGGCGTTTCACTGCCGCCAAGCATTTCAGTTAAATTATCTTTGACAACTTTGATAACTTGTTGGGACGGGTTGAGACCTTTGAGAATGTGGGCACCTAGTGCTTCCTCTTTTATTTTTGCGGAAAAATGTTTAACGACATTTAAGTTTACATCCGCTTCGAGGAGCGATAAGCGAATTTCCCGTAACATGCCTTCGATGTCTTTTTCACTTAAGCGGCCTTTACCGGTCACCCGGCGGACGGCCATTTGAAGTTTACTGGCTAATGAATCAAATGCCATTAAATCACCTCCTTCAATTGTTTAATGAGCGCTTTTTGAGCGTCTGAAAGCGACGTCTTTTCCAGCGCATTTAAAAGCGATTCTTGCTGGTTTAAGAGGGCTAAAAATCCCAGTGATGCTTCTAACTCTTCAAGTTTTGCGATTGATTTTTGCAAGTGATCTTGGACGGCAGACCGTGAGATCTTTAACGCTTCGGCAATCTCACTGAGTGATAAATCTCTCGTAAACGTGGCATCGGCAATCGACCGCTTTTTATCGGTCAGTAACGGATGATACAAATCGTATAACTGGGATAAATATGACAAACGCGTCGCATCCATTAAAAACTCTCCCCGAGCCATCCAGCTAGATAACTCTCAATATCAAACGGTTCAAGATCGTCGACCGATTCACCGAGTCCAACATACCGAATGGGAATGGAAAACTGATCATAAATGGCGAAGATGATACCACCTTTGGCTGTCCCGTCAATTTTCGTTAAGACAATGCCGTTTAAATCGGCCACCTCATGGAATACTTTGGCTTGAGCCATGCCGTTTTGGCCCGTGGTTGCATCCAAGACGAGCCAGCGTTGATGGGGGGCAAACTCATCAAAGCGTTTGACCACGCGGACCATTTTTTCGAGTTCTTGCATCAAATTTTGCTTATTGTGTAATCTTCCAGCGGTATCGATAAGCACTTTATCAATACCCAGTTCTTTCGCTTTTTCCAATCCTTCATAGACCACACTAGACGGATCAGATAAGGCGTCTTTGGCATAAAAAGCCGCGCCAGTGCGGTCAGCCCAAATTTTTAACTGGGCAATTGCACCGGCTCTAAATGTATCCCCTGCAATGACCATGACTGAGTGGCCCTCTGCGAGATAGCGGTGCGCAAGTTTACCGATGGTCGTGGTTTTACCAACGCCGTTCACACCCATGATAAAATGCACTTCAAAGTGGTGATTACCGAGAGTTTCAACCGGAATATATCGGGTACGCATGACTTCAACAAAGGCTTCTTTCAAGGCATCCGTAGAATCCACACGTTTCTTTTTAACTGCTTTAGCGAGATCATCACTAATTTTTAAAGCTGTATTCATTCCGGTATCAGCAAGTATCAGCGTTTCTTCTAATTCACTGTAAAAATCATCCTTGATCGGCCATTTAAAAAGGGCCCGCAAAGACTCATCAGATAGCGTGGTATTCTGCAATCCCATTTGATATTTGCGCGCTTTTTCAGCACCTTTTTTCGTTTGAAATAATCGTTTAAATATTCCCATAGCGTGTCAATTATAGCATATAAAAAATCCCCATAAAAAGGGAAAATCCGCCTTTCGGCGGATTTAAGGAAGGGGATGTGTGAATAATAGTTTTATTATTCACCATGCTATGTAAGGGATAAGTCTACAATCTTTCGATTGCACCTTAATAATAGCAAGCACTTTTAAGGTTGTCAATAAAATGACCTAAAAATTATTCGATAATTCATTCAACTTATTCAAGTTAGGATACGGGCGCCTCTTTTTGCGCTTCTTTCCCGCCGCTGCAGGCTTCGACATCATTACAGACAATGCTACCATCATCCAGTTCGACCATCGGTTGATCGCAGTTTTCACAGTATTCGCCAGTCGGTTTTCCTTTTAGAATGGTTTTGCATTTTGGGAAGTTGTTGCACGCGTAAAAGACGTTGCCTTTATTGCGGCCTTTTTTGGCGACCCGCTCAACAATGTCACCCTTTTTACAGACCGGGCATTTGATGCCCGTATTCACAGGTTCACTGGGCTCATCGCCTGTGGGTTTGATGTATTTACAATCGGGATATCCGCTGCACGCTTCAAAGGTTCCGTAACGGGATTCTCTGAAGACCATGGGTGAGCCACATTTCGGACACATTTCACCCGTTAATTTCGGTTCTTTTTTCTTCATTTCCTTGCTGGCTTTATCGACCAATGGCGTAAACTCATTGTAAAAATCTGCCACAACCTTTAAATGATCTTTGCCGGTAGAGGCAATGTCGTCCAGCAATTGTTCCATTTGGGCCGTGTAGTCAACGTTGATGATTGAGTTGAAGAAATCATCCAACTTATCAACCGTCAAGATGCCTTGCTCGGTGGGGATGAATTTTTTCTCTTCAATCGCAATGTAGTTTCGTTTTTTCAAGGTCGATACGGTTTGTGAATACGTGGATGGTCGGCCAATGCCTAAGGCTTCCATGGTTTTAATGAGCTTGGCTTCCGTATACCGGGGCGGTGGTTGCGTGAAATGTTGAGACGGCGTGACTTGCGTCGCCTTTAAGTGATCATTCACATCAAACGGTGGTAAAATCGTTGTTTCCACTTTTTCGTAATCGCCATACACTTTTAAATACCCATCAAAATCGAGCGATTGAGCTTTGGCTTCAAACAGCATGCCTGCATTTTCTAGATCAAGTGTGGTGCCTTTAATGACTGCACTACTCATGAGTGAGGCAACCGCGCGACTATAAATCAACCGGTAAATCTTATATTCATCTTTTGAGAGAATTGATTTTAATGATTCAGGCGTCCGCTGTATCGACGTCGGCCGGATGGCTTCATGGGCGTCTTGGGCATTTTTGGAAGCGGAAAATTTGGGAGTCCCCACATATTTGTCACCGTAAGACTCTTTAATATGCGCCATTGCTGGGGCGACAAACGTTTGGGATAAGCGCGTTGAATCAGTTCGCATGTACGTGATCAGACCAACTGTTTCATCGCCGAGTTGAATGCCTTCGTAAAGCTTTTGCGCAACCATCATTGTCCGTTGCGAGGTCATGCTCAGTTTATTCGAAGCTTCTTGCTGTAAGGTGGACGTAATGAAGGCTGGTTTACTGGCCCGTTTGCGATCTTTTGTTTCATAGCGGGACACTAAAAATTCGCCCGTCAGTTTGGCCACCGCTGCATCCGCAGCGGCTTGATCGGGGAGTTTGGCTTTTTTGCCATCGATTTTTCGCAGTTCTGCTTCAAACCCAGGAAAATCCACTTTGATCTTCCAGTATTCTTCTGGGACGAACGCTTGCACTTCTTTTTCCCGTTCAACGAGAATCTTTAGAGCGACCGATTGCACACGGCCTGCAGATTTAGATTTGATTTTGTTTTGTAAAAGTTTGGATAGCTTAAAGCCGATAATACGGTCTAAGATACGCCGGGTTTCTTGTGACGAGACTAATCCATCATCGATGGGTCTAGGATGTTTAAACGCCTCTTCAATGGCGTCCCGTGTCACTTCGTTGAAGATGACTCGGAAATATTGCTTGCCATCCATCCCTAAGACTTCGCGCAAGTGCCAGCTAATCGCTTCTCCTTCGCGGTCGGGGTCAGTCGCAAGATAAATTTCATCAGCATTTTTAGCCGCTTTTTTGAGACTTGAGACCATCGATTCTTTCCCTTTGATAACGGTATATATGGGTTCGAATCCATTGTCAATATCGAGTCCAAGACCGCCTTGTTTGGCAATCGCCAAATCTCGGATGTGACCTTTTGAAGACATCACTTCATAGTCACTTCCAAGATATTGATTGATGGTTTTTGATTTGGAGGGTGATTCAACGATAACAAGTTTTTTCAACCAGAAATCCTCACTTCATTATTTTTTAAAAACAAATGTCATCCGATCGCGCCCTTGCATATCTTTCTTCTGCACGATGGTGACATCTTTGAGTGTTTTTTTAATTAATTTACGAATGGGTTTAGCTGTGTCATACCCATGCTCTAAAGCAATCATGTAGGGGGTATTCAAGATGGGTTCGACCGTATTGAACAACTGCCGGTAATAGACCAGCCCATCAACACCGCCATAAAGCGCTTCGCTTGGTTCATGATCTTTGACGATTGGAGCAATGGGCTCGGTGTCTTTTAAATAGGGCGGGTTCGAAACAATGATATCAAATTTATCTAATCCGCCTAATGGTTCGCACATGTTTCCGTCTAAAAAGGTGGCATCCACATCCAATGCCTGCGCATTTTCAGCGGCCACTTTTAACGCTTTTTTAGAAATATCAGTACACGTAAGAGAGAGCTCTGGGGATTCTTTTTTAAGGGTCAACCCAATACAACCTGAGCCCGTCCCAATGTCAGCGATACGTAACTTTTTATGGGAAAAAAAGGTATCGATGTAATCGAGTGTGTGGGTCACCAGTTCTTCCGTTTCAAACCGAGGAATCAAGACGTCTTGATTCACTTTAAAGGGATGACCAAAAAATATTTCATAGCCAATTAGGTGTTGGACCGGCACGTCATTTTTAATGTAGGCGTCGACGTCTTTTAAAAATGCTTGGTAGTTCGCATCATCCATCGCATCAGCTTGCCGGAGGTAATATTCGGTGGCTGTTAACGGCCCATGATGCATGAGTAATTGTTTGATGGCAGACGGTTCTTTGCCATTATCGCGGGCGTAGTTTTCGTTAACTTGAAGCACTTTTTTATAACTTGGCAAATTATTCACCACTCAACTTTCGGGCAAGTTCTTCGTCAATTAATGCCTCAATGATTGGCTCGAGTTTGCCTTCCATGACGCGGTCTAATTGCTGAATTGTAAAGCCAATCCGGTGATCAGTAATGCGGTTTTGCGGGTAATTATAAGTCCGGATTTTCTCACTTCGGTCGCCGGTTCCAATTTTACTGCGGCGTTCATCGCCGGCTTTTTTCAATTGGTCTTGCTGCAACTGATCATACAACCGAGAACGCATAACGCGTAATGCGGTGGCTTTGTTTTCGTGTTGACTTTTTCCATCTTGACAGGTAACCACGGTGCCACTCGGCTCATGGGTAATGCGGACGGCCGAATCGGTCGTATTAACACTTTGACCGCCGTTTCCACTGGAGCGGTAAGTATCGATGCGCAGTTCGTTCATGTCGAGTTCAAAATCAATGGCTTCAGCTTCCGGTAAGACAATCACGGTTGCGGTTGAAGTATGCACACGCCCTTGTGATTCAGTTTGGGGGACCCGTTGCACACGGTGGGCTCCCGATTCATATTTCAAGTATTTGTAAGGCCCATTTCCAGTGATCGAAAGTTCGATTTGTGAATAGCCACCGCCTTCATTTTCAACGGCTTGAATGACCTCATATTTGAAGCCTTGATGTTCAAAATATTTGGTATACATGCGAAATAAATCGCCGGCAAAAATGTTGGCTTCATCTCCGCCCGCAGCCCCCCGTATTTCCATGATGATGTTTTTGTCATCGTTGGGATCTTTGGGGACGAGTAGTTTTTGCAGCAACGCTTCTTGCTTCGTGATGGCTTCTTTAACCGGGGGCATTTCACTGTGCGCCCATTCCCGCATTTCCGGGTCTTCATCCGTCGTGATTTCTTTGAGATCAGCCAGTTGTTTTTCTAAGTCTTGGTATGTATTGTACGCGTCGACCGTGGGCTCTAAGCTACTCAACTCTTTGGAGAGTTTCGTCATCCGATCAATGTCTGTGGCAATGTCGGGTTGAGATAGAGCCGTTTGAATGTCTTGGTAGCGCGCGACAATCGCGTCGAGACGCTCTTTCATAGTTTCACCTCAGTTTCCGCACTATTATAGTATAGGACTTTTGTTTTATCAAACATCCAGAAAAAAGCACGCCCAGGGGCGCGCATTACGTAATATCAGGAATTGTATCCGATGCAGGAACGGACCGTTTCAATGTTTTAAAGGAGCTATAGGCTTTCTTGAAGAGTAAAGGAATCCCTTCGTTGGTGGTGGCCCCTGAACGGTTTTTCGCAATAATGACGTCCACTTGATCTGGGTACTGCGACTCTTGATTGTAATAGTCATCACGGTATAAGAAGAAAATGACATCGGCGTCTTGTTCAATCGAGCCTGATTCTCTCAAATCGGCCATAATCGGACGTTTATCGGTACGGTTTTCGACATTTCTAGATAGCTGAGATAAGGCGATGACTGGTATTTTCAGTTCTCTTGCCATTTCTTTAAGCGTTCTAGAGATTTCTGAGACTTCTTGGACACGGTTAGGATTTGGCCGTGAGGCACTGAGCAGTTGCAAGTAATCGATGACGACTAAATCAAGCCGGCCTTCTTGGGCTAATTTCCGACATTTCTGGCGCAAATCTGTGACTTTTACGGTGCCTGAATCATCGAATAAGATGTTGAGCTTAGACAGTTTGGTTGAGGCGAGTGATAATTGTTCCCACTCGGCGGTTGATAAGTTTCCCATTTTAATTTTTTGCGACAATACGCGGGCTTCGCTGGATAGCATCCGACCGACCAATTGTTCCACACCCATCTCCAAAGAAAAGATGGCGACATGCGCATCGGGATTGGCTTTGGTCACGTTGGTTGCCACATTTAACGCGAAGGCTGATTTCCCCATCGACGGACGTCCGGCGATGATGTATAGCTCTTCATCTTGCAACCCGAGTGTGTATTCATTGAGTGCTTCAAATCCCGTGTCTAACCCCGTAATGTGCCCATCAGCTTGCTTGGCTGCTTCGGTTTTTGCAATCACGTCTTCGGTAATATTGGCAATTTTCACAAAGCCACTGGTTCGTCTTGATGAGGCAACGTCAAAGACTCGTTTTTCTGCATCGTCAATAAAACTGGCCATATCGGACGCTTTAAACCCATCATCGGCAATTTGTTTGGTCGTTTCAATCATCTGACGAATGATTGATTTATCTTTGACGATGTCGATGTAGTACTCTAAGTTCGCCACCGAAGGGGTCGTATCAGAGAGTGCAAAAATATAATCTTCACCACCGGCTGAAGCGAGTAATTCGCGGGTGGCTAAATAATCCGGCAACGTCCGGTAATCAATTTTAATCCCCGACTCAAACATGTCCACCATCGCTTCAAAAATGATGCGGTGGCGTAAGACATAAAAATCCTCAATCGACAATTTGTCGACGAGTGTTTTTATGACTGATTCATCGAGAAATATCGCCCCTAATACGGCTTGTTCGGATTGTTCAGATTGGGGCGGAGTACGGTTTTCCATCATTCTTCAGTTACCATCACTTCAAAGGTTGCACTGACATCTTTATGCAGTTTAATGTCCACTTTATACGTGCCCAGTGCGTCAATTTTTTGGGACAATTGAATCTTCCGTTTATCGAGGCTTAAATCGTGTTGATCTTGAAAGGCATCGGCAATCATTTTAGTGTTGACTTTGGCAAATAATTTACCGCTATCGCCCACTTTTAAAGGGAGCTTAACGGCTCTAAATTGAATGCGTTCTTTGAGTGCTTTAGCGTCTGCAAGGGCTTTGATTTCTGCCTCTTTACGTTCCGCCTGAGCCGCTTTTAAAGCATCTAAATTTTCATCACTTGCGGGCTTTGCAAGATTGGAACTCACCAAATAATTGCCATAGCCGGCCGCGACGTCAATGACTTCGTCTTTTTTGCCTTTGTTTTTCACATCTTTAAGGAGAATCACTTTCATTGTTTCACCTTCTTTATCAAATGCATCGAGTGCTTGAATGACTTGCGCTTTGACATCTTTGACATGCGGTGCCTCAATTTGGGTCGCCGCATTATTTAAATGACCGCCACCGCCCATTTGTTCCATCATTTCTTGGACGTTGAAACGATCGACGCTACGCGCACTAATGCCTATTATTTTATCGTTAAGCCGGCCAATTGTAAAACTTGCTTCAATGTGGCTAATCTTCAGTTGATCATCGGCGATTTTCGCAAGCATCGTCCGGTCAATGATTTCGTGATTGGGGATGACCACCATGGAAAATCGTCCCAAGAAGACTTCTGCACTGGCCACATACTTGGCCTTTAACTGTACCACATCCGCTGACTCTCTTAAAATGTTGTTGATTTTTAGCGAGTCGGCCCCGTACGCTCTTAGTAAGCCGGCCGCCTCATAAGTTCTAGAGCCCGTGCGGTGTAAGAAATTATTCGTATCAACAATAATCCCCGACAACATAATGGTAGCTTCTAAGGGCGAAAGCCCGGTACTCGGTTGAAATACTTTGATCATTTCGACGACCAATTCACTGGTCGATGACGCGTACGGCTCTAAGTACATAAACTGGCCATTGGTCAGCGCATCATCGAGTAAGCGGTGATGATCAATGATCGCGTACCGTTGGAAGGTTTGAATGAGTTTGGTGGAGAGCAGTTGACCCTCCGAGTGGTGATCCACTAAAATCAGTAAGGAATCATGATGACTACCGGCCATCGCCTCGTACGGCGTCGTAAACGCATTTTTTAAAGGACTCGTATCATCCATCAGTGCGAGGATTTTTTTAACGCTTTCAGTAACATCATACGGATCAAGGAGAATTTTTACTTTTTTATTCATCGCCTCCGCCATTTTTAAAATCCCAATGGAAGCTCCAATTGCATCGGTATCGGCGTGTTGGTGCGGAGCGATGAACACATCGTCGACTTGGTCCATCAAACGTGACAGTTTTTGCGCATGGATACGCGCTGCGATACGCGTTCTTTTCTCGTGGTTTTGGGGATTCCCTCCGTAATATTTGAGCGTTTCACCCTCTTCGTTTAAAACGATTTGATCGCCCCCACGGGTGACGGCTGTATTCATCGCTTGGTCGGCGATATCGGAGAGTTCATCAAATGGAATTGAGGCGAGGGCGATGCCCCCACTGACCGTCAAAATCAATTCACGTTGCTGACCAATTTCAGCCAAATCTTTGAGAAAACTAAAGTCTTCATCCATCGCTTTTTTAAGTTCTTTGCGGTATCCCATGACAAGCGTGATTCGCTCATTTAACGCGACCACTTGAAAATGAAACGGTTTGGCCCACGTTTCAATCGACCCAAGCATTTCATTCAACAATGCGTTTCGCTCTTGCCGATCAAGCGCATCCAACGTTTCTTCGATTTGATCGAATTGAAAATACCCAATAAACGGGGTTTCGTCGATGGTTTTTTGACGCAATAATTCGCGTTCAGTAACCGGTGATAAATAGACCGTTTTTCGGGTGGGGACGTAGGCCACTTCAAATTGTTGGGAATTAATTAAAACAACAGGCCGCGTTTCGGGGTGGCGTTTAATCCCTTCATACAACGCAGGGTGAATCAGTTCAAGTTGCTTCCCTTGGAGGGTCATCCCAAATAAATCGTTTATGATTTTATTTGAATAGACGATGGTATCTTCGTTTTCTAACAATAATACGCCGATACTATGGTAATAAAGGATGTGCGATTCAATCTCTTTTTTTTGCCGGATTTGCTTGTCTTTCGTTAACAATCGATTTTCCAAGCGACGCACTTTGGTCGCTTGATTCTTTGACAAGGCTTGCATGGCGAATAACATCAGGAAAATCACAACCGCATTGGTCGAAAGTGTCCAAAAAAAGACGGGTTCATCGCGATAGACGATGCCCACGGCTAAAAGCGATAGACTGATTAGACCAATGAAAATATTCGTGATTTTTTTCATACTTTCCTCGTGATTTTGAGTGGGTTTATTATATCATAGTGATGACGCTCAAATTGGGTGAACCTAGATAGAAGTGAGGTACGACCATGAATGAATTATTATGGATTGCGCTGGCGCTTGTAAACTTTACTGCACTTGGCTTTGTATATAAATATTTTGGGTTAACAGGACTGTTTGCCTGGATTGCCATGAATGCGGTCATCGCCAATATTCAAGTCACAAAAACCATCGAATTCTTCGGCTTAACCGCGACTCTTGGCAACATTGCCTATGGCTCGATCTTCTTAGCCACCGATGCGATTAGTGAAAAATACGGAATCAAAGAAGCCAAAAAAGCCGTCATTATCGGATTTGTAAGCCTCTTGTTTTTTGTTTTAGTCATGCAGATGAGTTTACTCTTTACCCCGCAGTCTGGGGATGTCCACGATGCACTTAGCGTCATATTCGGATTGATTCCACGGATTGCACTTGGGAGTATAATTGCTTACTTGCTCTCTCAATGGTTGGATGTTTACTTGTTCCAATACATTAAGAAAAAATCTCCAGATGATGGGAAACTATACGTGCGAAATATATTTTCAACCGCCACCTCACAATTGATTGATACCGTTATTTTCGTCCCCATCGCTTTCTTAGGCGTTTTCGAATTTGCCATTGTCTTTGACATCTTTATCACAACTTACCTCATTAAATTATTTGTTGCCCTCATCGATACACCGTTTATTTACTGGATTAAATCCATTACCCCGAAATCAGCTCAATGAAAACCCTCGTAATTGGGGATGTGAGCATCGATACGGTGATTCACCTCAGCCAATCAATCACTGCTCAAACCACCCATTTCGCCGACACGGTCAAACGACGTGTCGGCGGAAGTGCGGCAGGTAAAGCGCTGAATCTTGATTACTTAGGCCATGACGTTACCCTCGTATCGACCATTGCGAATGACGACGCTGGACAGATGATTCGGGCATTTTTTCAAAATACGTCGGTGACACCCCATTGGATACCGCCAAACCATCCGCAAGATGTTACCGTGCAACACACAAATCTCTTAGCCCCCCATGATGATCGAATCAGTATTTTTACGACCCCTGGTCTGACGCCTCATAAGGCTTTACCGAGTGACGTCATATTACTCATTAAAGAAACAGACGTCTTATTTTTAGAGCTTTCGGGGGCCTTTGAACCGTGGGTCAGTGCGATTGAGCATCCAAATATTTGGGTAGACTTGCATGATTACGACGGCGAAAATCCGTTCATGCTTCCTTACATTAATAAGGCTCATAGCCTGACATTATCAGGCGCTCATATGTCCAAACATACGCAAGATTGGCTCGGTCGAAAACTTGTGAAATCGGCCCGTACCGTGGTCATGACGCATGCGGAAAAAGGGGTGACTTGGTATGACGGAAAAGACTGTCAAACATTTCTGCCCGCCCAGGTCGTCGTCCCCATCGATTCCGATGGAGCGGGCGATGGATTTGCTACGGCACTTTGGCATTTCCAGCAAGAGTTTTCACTGCCCGATGCCATCAAAAAAGCCATGGAAATTGCCAAAGACGTCGTCTTGTCCGATCAACTTATGCCGAAAAAAAAGCCCCTTACAGAACGTCTGTAAGGGGCTTTCAATTAGTCTTTAACAAATGGTAATAATGCCATATGGCGGGCGCGTTTGATGGCGATCGCTAAATCTTTTTGATAGCCAGCTTTGGTGCCTGTCACCCGTCTTGGTAAAATTTTTCCACGGTCAGAAATGAAACGTTTTAACAATTCAACATCTTTGTAGTCGATGTATGTAATTTTATTTTCCGTGAAGAAACATGTTTTTTTACGACGCTTACGGAAACCTTGATTTCTCGGCATATGTATCCTCCTTAAAAGGGTAGATCATCATCGGGAATATCGATGATCGGTTCTTCTTTGTACGGTTTTGGGTCCGCAGATGCGTTGGCATTCGATTGATAGTCATAGGGACTATTTTGCGGCCGTGAAGCTCCGCCACTCGACCCTTTGGGCTCTAAAAATTGGACGGAATCGGCGACGACATCGGTCGCGGTCCGTTTATTGCCATTGGCATCTTCATAGTTGCGGGTTTGAATGCGCCCTTCGACTCCCACTAAGCTGCCTTTGGACAAATATTGATTGACCGTTTCAGCTTGCCGGCGCCAAGCGCTACAATTGATGAAATCTGCTTGTTGATCACTGTCAGCTTTCGCATACGGGCGGTTAACCGCCACGGTAAACGATACCACAGGGATATCATTGCTGGTTCTTCTCAGTTCGGGATCGCGTGTTAAGCGGCCGACGAGAACGACTCGATTAATCATGCGTTGCCTCCTAGCGTACGTCGCGAATAATCAGGTAACGAATCACATCTTCTTTAATGCGAATGATGCGATCGAATTCTGCACGCGCCGCTTCTGTGGCTTCTACATCTAACACGACATAGTACCCTTTGGTGAAATCTTTAATTTCGTACTCAAGATTTCGCAGGCCCCATTCGCTCAGTTTAACCACTTTTGAATCAAGTTTTGTCAAAATCCCACTGAGTTCTTCAATGAGAGCTTGGCGCGGCTCGTCTTCTAAATTGGGGCGAATGATGTACATAATTTCGTACTTTTGCATAGTTTACCTCCTTTTGGACATGGGCTGCATGCGAGATGCAGCAAGGATTGTTCAGCGTGACTTTACACGCGACAGTTATTATATCACACCTCAAGGTGTGAGGCTACTCTTTATACGGCGGCTTTAACGTGTTTTAAAATGGCTTCAAACATCGGTTTTGTAATATGGTGATCGGTGGGGAATGTTTCTAAGCTAACCGCGTTTGATGCATGCGCGTCATAAAACGCCTGGACGCCCGATAACGGGACAGTATCATCATCCACACCATGAAACATTTTAATCGCTTGATAGTGCATTTCTTCGGGTCTTAGTGCTGGATTTAAAGCTTCCATCTTTGCCCGCGCTTTGAGTGATAACTCAGGATATTCGGCCCGGTGGCTAGGGTGTGCAAGGTCAACCAATGATTGATAATCAGGCGTCGTAATCACGCCGTAAAACTGATCAACAGAGCGGGTCAGCGTTAACAGGTGAAAGCCAATAATTCCGCCCATAGATATGCCTAAATAATCAAACGTTTCAAAGTGTGAAAAACGGTCTTCAAAGAGGCGGATAATGTCTTGCGCCGTATCGTGAATGATGTGCGGCATGGTCATTTCACCAATCGGTTGGGTTTTTTCTATGAACGGATATTCTCCACGTTCACCGTGCATTCGTGCATCCGTCGCCACGACGGTATACCCAGCATTCGCAAAAGGCACCCCCAGCAAGTTGAGTGACTTTTCTTTATTGCCGTAAATGCCGTGTTGCACAAACAATAGCCGGTTCGATGTCTCGTTGGCATAGGTTAAATAGGGAATGCCTGCATAGGTGGCTTTTTCGATGTTAATGCCCACGGTCCATCACCCTCTCTAATAACATGTGAAGTAAAAAGGCGGTTGTGCGTTCTCTGATAAATGACCGATTGCCTTGCAATGTGACGGAGCGTGTAGTGACTTCACCTTTGTATTTAACGGCCATATAAACAGTCCCAACAGGATGATCAACGTCCGCACCAGGTCCCGCATACCCCGTAATTGACCCACATAAATCGGCGCCAGTTAACGTATGTAATCCCTCAACCATCGCAATGGCGACGTCTAATGACACGGCGCTTTTTTCAACCAATAGGGATTCTGGAATGTTCAAATACTTCATTTTCGCTTCATCTGAATAGACAATCAGGCTTTCTCTGAGTACATTCGATGCCCCTGGGATATCCGTAAGTCTAGCCGTCACCATGCCCGCAGTCATTGATTCAGCGACCGCAATGGTCGCTTCAATCTCTGTGAGGCGTTTAATCAGCAACGCTTCAAGCGTCGTTTGGTACGGCCCCATAATGTATGGGAGTGCCCGGGCTTTAAACGCGTCCATGGCGGCGTCTAAGGCGGCTTTTGAATGGGACGTGAAGAAGTATTGAATCTCACCGTTCCCCGCATAGGGCGCAATGTAGACGTCTGGATGGGCTTTATAAAGGCCCTCTAGTCGTTCTTCCATTTCCGATTCGCCAATGCCGGCGACTAAGTACCCATCTTCATAAATCTCTAACTTGAATTCGTCTTTGAAAAAGCGCCGGACGACCGGTAACATTGGATTGAGTTCAACGGGTGGACCTGGTAATAAGACCACCCAAGGCCCATTCGGCACATGAAAAATCGCCCCAGGTGCCGTCCCTTGCGGGTTTTCAATGACCGTGGCGGACTCTGGGAAATAGGCCTGTTTTAAATTCGTCTTGGACATCGGTTTATTGTAGCGTTTAAACTGCGCTTTGATCTGTTCGAGGGATGGCTCGTGTAAGACAAGGGGGATGTCAAAAAAATCACACACGGTTTCTTTCGTGAGATCATCCGGCGTCGGACCAAGTCCCCCCGTGAAAATCAGCACGTCACTGTCGATGTGTGAAAGTTCTTTTTTTATGGCCACTGGGTCATCTTGTAAAATGAGCCCCTCCGTGATCGATAAGCCGATGCCTTTTAACGCCCGCGCAATGGTCACCAAATGGCGATTAAGCGTTTTTCCCATGAGTAATTCATGGCCGATTGAAACGACGGTTACTTGCATAAAGCCTCCGTTATACGTTGAATCTAAAGAGCAATATATCGCCGTCTTGCACGGCGTATTCTTTACCTTCTAAGCGGTACACGCCTTTTTCTTTGGCGCCTTGTGCACCGCCGTGAGTCACAAAGTCATCATAGGCAACGGTTTCTGCCCGGATGAAGCCTTTTTCAAAATCTGAGTGAATAACACCCGCGCAGGCTTTTGCGGTCATGCCTTCTTTAAACGTCCACGCCCGCACTTCTTTTTCACCGGCGGTAAAAAACGTCCGGAGCTTTAACACGTGATAGCTTTTTTGAATCAGTTCATCCAGCCCACTTTTTTCTAACTCAAGGGCCTCCAACATTTCTTGTTTTTCTACCTCGTCAAACCCGATTAGCTCACTTTCAATTTGCGCAGAAAGCGCCGTCAGATCCGCATTTTCACTCGCCGCAAATGCTTTGAGTGACTGGTAGGATTCTAACGTATCTAACGCTTTGAGTTGGTCTTCTGAGACGTTTAATACATACAGCATCGGTTTAGAAGTGAGTAGCCCAAAGCCTTTCAATCGTTTCATTTCATCGGCGGAAAATTCCGCTAAACGAATGGGCTTTTCTGCTTCTAACAATGTTTTAACCCGACTTAATAGCTGATGCTCTAAGACGGCATCTTCGTCCACTTTTAAAGCGGCTTTCTTTTCGACTTTTGGTAAGCGCGTACTGACTAACTCAAGATCGGCTAAAATGAGTTCTAATTGGATGGTGTGTAAATCACGGACTGGGTCAATCGAGCCATCTACGTGCGTCACATTGGCATCGTCAAATGCCCGGATGACATGAATGATTGCATCGACTGCACGAATGTGTGATAAAAATTGATTGCCTAAGCCTTCCCCTTTTGAGGCCCCCTTCACGAGTCCCGCGATGTCGGTAAATTCAAACGTCGTGGGGACTTTTTTCTTGGGACTCACCATTGCATCGAGGGTTTCCAACCGTTCATCGGGTACTAAGACAGTGCCGACATTGGGTTCAATCGTTGCAAACGGATAATTGGCCGCTAAGATACTGGCTTTTGTAATGGCGTTAAAAAGCGTCGATTTACCCACGTTGGGCAAACCGACGATTCCTGCAGTTAAACTCATTTTTTCCTCATTTAGTTGACGTGAATGGACACCACATATTCCAAGCCTTCAGGGCGCGGAGCGCTGTCGGCGATGGCTACGGTGCCTGAGTGTTTCAAGGATTCTAAGCCAATCATAATATGACGAATGGCGATGCCCATATTGATCATTTCAGAATCGGCAGCTTGCGCTGGAAATTTTTCAGTTCGCTGTAAGTATAAATGAAAGACATCTTCATCGACTAAAATACGCCATGGCTGTTTATTCAGTGCGCTCGGTGCTAAGCGAACGAGCTCTAACACTTCGTAGTATGGATGATTTTTTTCTACGGGCGAATTAAAGTCTTTGACCCCGAATAAGTCTTCGTGCTTTTTCCGGTCAGACGCTTCTTGTTTCATTCTTAAAAAGCGTTCTTTAAGACTTTGTTTGTAGCCTGGATACCCAACTGGGGCCATGACTGGCACAACATCCCCCGCACGGGCAAAATTTTCTAAGTCTTGATTATCAAAATCACCGGAGAGCCAGACGGTCCCGAACCCTCGTTTAACGAGTTCTAACACGGCTTTTTCAAAGAGATATCCGAAATCGAGTAACCCTTCTTTGGTGTTTTGCGTACTGCCTGTAATGTAGGCCGGCACGTGTTTCACGTAGCCATACATTCCGACCTTTTTCGATTCCGGGGAATGGGCGTCTTTATTTCTGAGGAAATAAAGCTTCACCGGGGTTTGAAAAGGCGGGGTTTCTTGCATGGTATCATCGAGTACTTTTTGAATGATTTTTTCGTCGTCTAAACTGATTGTTTTATTTTCAAACGTCCGGACAGAATGGCGCTCTTTAATCACTTGAATCATGGAAGCCTCCTTAAGATTTTATACATTAAATAATGCCTGAGCATTATGGGTGGTTGCACGAATGATGGTCGCTTTGGAGGTGCCCCTTAAACGGGCAATTTCGTCGGCAATAAGGTCTAAATATGCGGGTTGATTGGTCTTCCCACGATGCGGATGGGGCGCTAAGTATGGCGCGTCCGTCTCTAAAAGTAAGCGGTCAAGTGGCACGGCGCTCGCGACCTCTTTAGGCACCCGTGCGTTTTTGAAAGTGACTGGTCCATCGAGGCCGATATGTAAGCCTAAATCAAGAAACTGTGGCACCATCTCAAGGGACCCTGAGTAGCAGTGCATGACCCCTTTTAACGGGGCATATTGCTGCAAAATATCATACGTCGCTTGCGTCGCATCCCGCATGTGAATGACGACCGGTAAATCGAGTGATTGAGCCCATTTGAGCTGGCGATGAAGATGCGTAATTTGACTCTCTATATGGGATTTATCCCAGTGTAAATCAAGGCCAATTTCCCCGAACGCCCGGACCGAAGGATGACTGAGCGATGCCTCTAGCATGGCGTAGTCTTCGTCGGTTAATGTATGGACGACCGTTGGGTGAAAGCCTAAGGCGAGTTTAACGGTTTGATGACGATCGGCCAGCGCGATGGCTGGGGGAATCGTTTGGGGGTCAAAACCGACGACAATAAACGACTCGACGCCCGCGTCAAAGGCGGCTTGGATATAGGTATCGGCCTCTTCAAAAAGCGGTGAAACATTCAAATGGACGTGTGTGTCTATCATCATAAAATCCTCGGTTTTATTATACACGCTAGGGCCTATTTATTAAACCGAGGGCCAAAAAAAAGGAGCGCCTGTCGGCACTCCGAATGAAGCAATTATTCAATAATTTCTGCGACGACGCCCGCACCAACGGTACGACCACCTTCGCGGATGGAGAATTTTGTGCCTTGTTCTAAGGCAATGGGGTGAATTAAATCCACCGTCATTTCTACGTTGTCACCAGGCATGACCATTTCAACGCCGCTTGGGAGTTCAATGACGCCAGTCACATCGGTGGTCCGGAAATAAAATTGAGGACGGTAGTTTGAGAAGAATGCCGTATGACGGCCGCCTTCGTCTTTAGAAAGAATGTATACTTCACCGCGGAATTTCGTGTGCGGTGTTACGCTGCCAGGTTTTGATACAACTTGGCCACGTTGGATATCTTCCCGGTCAACCCCGCGAAGTAAGATTCCGATGTTGTCGCCAGCTTCTGCTTGATCCAACAATTTACGGAACATTTCAACGCCGGTAACGACGGATTTACGCGTCGCTTTGATTCCAACAATTTCCACTTCGTCTTGAACTTTAACCGTTCCGCGGTCAACACGGCCAGTTGCTACAGTCCCACGACCTGTAATGGAGAAAACATCTTCCACAGGCATCAAGAATGGTTTGTCAGTTTCACGTACAGGATCATCGAAGTAATCATCGACATTTTGCATGAGTTCTAAGATCGAGTCTTCGTATTTTGCATCGCCTTCTAAGGCTTTTAACGCGGACCCTTTGATGACTGGAATGTCATCGCCTGGGAAGTCATATTCGCTGAGTAAATCACGGACTTCCATTTCCACGAGTTCTAAGAGTTCTTCATCGTCGACCATGTCTACTTTGTTCAAGAAAACGACGAGTTTAGGCACCCCGACTTGGCGGGAAAGTAAGATGTGTTCACGCGTTTGTGGCATTGGTCCATCGGCGGCGGATACCACTAAGATACCCCCGTCCATTTGAGCTGCACCGGTGATCATGTTCTTCACATAATCGGCGTGACCTGGGCAGTCAACATGCGCATAATGACGTTTGTCAGTCGCATATTCGATGTGCGATGTATTAATCGTAATACCCCGTTCTTTTTCTTCTGGTGCATTATCAATTGACGCGAATGTTGCAGCACTTGTTTCACCGACTCCACGTTTGTGAAGTACTGTTGCAATAGCAGCGGTAAGTGTTGTTTTACCGTGGTCTACGTGACCGATGGTTCCAACATTTAAATGGATTTTATTCCGTTCAAATTTAGCTTTTCCCATTTGATTTTTCCTCCTTGATTACAATCAAAAATAGTTTACCGCATTCCCTAGGGGAATGCAAGTCTAATCCCTAACCGAGCGCTTTTCGATAATTTCTGTCGCGATGGATTTCGGTGCGGGTTCGTAGTGTGAAAATTGCATATTGTAGTTCCCACGACCTTGCGTATTCGAACGCAATGATGTGGCATACCCAAACATTTCAGACAGAGGCACTTTGGCAACGACTTCTTGGGCGTTGGTGCGTTTATTTTGTGACTCAATTTTACCGCGACGGGACGTTAAATCCCCGATCACGTTTCCAATGTAGTCTTCGGGGGTGATGGCGGTGACGCTCATAATCGGTTCTAAGAGAATCGCTTTACATTGGTCTTTGGCTTTTCTTAAAGCTAGGCCAGCCGCCACTTTAAAGGCAATCTCTGAGGAATCCACATCGTGGTAAGACCCATCGTATAATGTGGCCTTGACATCGATCATCGGATAGCCCGCTAAAATGCCGGATTCCATCGATTCTTGGAGCCCTTTATCGACCACTGGAATGTATTCACGAGGAACGACCCCACCGACAATTTTGTCGACGAATTCATACCCTTCATTGGGATTCGGTTCGAATCGAATCCAGACATGTCCATACTGTCCACGGCCCCCACTTTGGCGGACGAATTTCCCTTCCACTTCAGCTTCATTCGTAAAGGTTTCGCGGTAAGACACTTGCGGTGCTCCAACGTTGGCTTCAACTTTAAATTCACGTTTCATCCGGTCGACGATAATATCGAGGTGAAGTTCTCCCATCCCCGCAATGATCGTTTGGCCAGTTTCTTCATCGGTATATGTTCTAAACGTTGGGTCTTCTTCGGCCAGTTTTTGAAGCGCCACACCCATCTTGTCTTGGTCACCGCGTGATTTCGGTTCAATCGCGACACTAATCACGGGTTCTGGGAAGACCATTTTCTCTAAAATAATGTCATATTTCTCATCGGCGAGGGTGTCACCAGTCGACGTATCTTTAAGACCGACAGCGGCCGCAATATCTCCGGCGTACACTTCGTCAATTTCTTCCCGGTGGTTGGCGTGCATTTGTAAGAGCCGTCCAATCCGTTCTTTTTTACCTTTGGTCGTATTAATTAAATATGAGCCTTTTTTCAACACGCCGGAATAGACGCGGAAGAATGTCAATCGGCCGACAAATGGGTCCGTTGCGACTTTGAAGGCAAGCGCAGCAAATTTCGCTTCGTCTTTCACTTCAATGGCGACTTCATCGCCTGATTTCATCAAGCCTTTGATTTCTGCGACATCAACAGGGGCAGGTAAGTAATCAATAACCGCATCAAGCATCAATTTTACGCCTTTATTTTTAAAGGCACTGCCGCACAAGACGGGGAAAAATTCCACCGACAACGTCGCATTACGCAGCGCTGTTTTCAGTTGGGCATTGCTGATGGTTTCGCCTTCTAAATAAAGCATCATCAATTCGTCATCGTACTCGCTGACGGCTTCGATTAATAGCTCACGGCGTTCATTGACCGTATCGTTTAACTCAGCTGGAATCTCAATCTCTTCAGGGATTTCATCGGGTCCGCCGTCGAAGTGATAGGCTTTCATTTCAACGAGGTCAATGATTCCAGAGAAATCATCTTCCGCTCCAATGGGCCATTGAATCGCTGGTGCTTTCACACCTAAGCGCTCTTCGATACTTTGCAGCGAATACGCAAAATCCGCACCTGTTTTGTCCATTTTGTTGACAAAGACTATCCGTGGAACACGGTACTCTGTGGCTTGGCGCCACACAGTTTCGGTTTGCGGTTCAACGCCGGCTTGAGCATCTAATACGGCGACTGATCCATCGAGGACACGCAATGAACGTGATACTTCAACGGTGAAGTCGACGTGACCAGGCGTATCAATGATATTAACCCGGTGATCTTTCCAGAACGCGGTCGTCGCGGCTGAGGTAATGGTAATTCCTCGTTCTTGTTCTTGCGCCATCCAGTCCATTTGGGACGCCCCATCGTGGGTTTCTCCAATTTTGTGGATGCGTCCAGTATGAAAGAGAATACGTTCAGTCGTGGTAGTCTTTCCCGCATCAATATGGGCCATAATGCCGATATTACGGGTCTTATCGAGGGTATATTTACGAGGCATACGTATCTCCTTTCTTACCAGCGGTAATGCGCGAAGGCTTTATTGGCGTCCGCCATCCGGTGCATATCTTCTCGTTTTTTCACTGATGCACCCACTCCATTGGCGGCGTCCATAATTTCTTTGGCGAGACGCTCTTCCATGGTTTTTTCGTTTCTTAAGCGGGCATATTGCGTCAACCAACGAAGTCCAAGGGTATATTGGCGTTCGTCTCTGACTTCAACTGGGACTTGATAGTTTTGACCACCGATTCGGCGGGCTCTCACTTCAAACGTTGGCATGATGTTTTTGAGGGCTTCTTCAAACACCGATAAGGGGGGTTTGTTGACTGTTTCCTCAACTTTTTTAAATGCATTGTATAAAATATTTTGAGCGGTTCCCTTTTTACCACCGAGCATGATGTTGTTGATGAGTTTTGTCACCAATTTTGAATCATAAATCGGATCAGGGAGGACGTCTCTTTTGGCTATATGACCTTTACGAGGCATCTTGGCTCCTCCTTTTTTCTGCGTTTAATTACGCGTTTTTCTTGGTTCCGTATTTACTGCGACCTTGTTTACGGTCGGTGACGCCTGTGGTATCGAGTGTGCCACGAACAATATGGTAGCGAACACCCGGTAAATCTTTGACACGACCGCCGCGAATTAAGACGACGCTGTGCTCTTGAAGTTGGTGGCCGATTCCCGGAATGTAGGCTGTCACTTCAACACCATTGGTCAAGCGAACCCGCGCATATTTCCGTAACGCAGAGTTAGGTTTCTTTGGAGTCATCGTCGCAACACGGGTACATACACCGCGCTTTTGCGGACTCATGGTTGATGTATATTCACGTTTCAACGAGTTGAATCCCATGTTCAAACTTGGGGATTTACTCTTTTTACCTTTCGATGTACGACCTTTTCTAACCAATTGATTCATTGTGGGCATAAAGCTCCTCCTTTCTTACAACAGTTCCGTGTGTATCAAAACGGGGATGAAAACAGGGGTCAACGAATGACCCAACTGTTTTACACGCGAATATGATTATAGGATTTCTCAGCTGGATTGTCAAGCGAATCTAAGCGCTTTATTCAACTTCAGCGGCGGGTGCTTCAGAGACTTCTTCATACAGCGGATCGCCCGAGAAATCATCGTCTTCCACTTCGATTTTTTCATAATCAAAATAGGAGTGCGATAAGATACCGGTTCCGGCAGGAATTAAGCCCCCGATAATGACGTTTTCTTTCAGTCCAACCAAGTCATCGACTTTCCCACGGATGGCAGCATCGGTGAGGACACGGGTCGTTTCTTGGAAGGATGCGGCAGACAAGAAGGATTCACTCCGTAAACTTGATCGGGTGATTCCTAAGAGCACAGGACGCGCGATGGCAGGATTTTTACGGTCGGCCATGACGGCTTCATTGGCTTTTTTGAACTGACGCAAGGACACTTGAGCACCCGGAAGTAACTCAGTGTCTCCGGAGACAATAATATTCACTTTTTGCATCATTTGGTGGACGATAATTTCGATGTGTTTATCGGAAATTTCCACCCCTTGAGCGCGGTATACTTTTTGAACTTCACCCAAGATGTACTGTTGAACCGTTTCGGCGTTGGTCACTTTTAAAAGTTGTTTCGGGTCGATCGACCCTTCAGTCAATTGCTGACCGGCGGTCACGTGATCGCCTTCTGACACTTTCAATGTGACCCCACTATTGGTTTCATATTGATAGAATGTCGGCTCTTCTTGAGACGGTTTCAAATCGCCTTTTAAGGTGATTTTGTAACGTTCATCAATCTGTTCAATGTCTGTAATGGTTCCGTAACTTTCCGCGATGATGGCTTTCCCTTTAGGTGTTCTTGCCTCAAAAAGTTCTTGAATCCGTGGCAGACCTTGCGTAATATCCGCCCCGGCAACCCCGCCGGTATGGAATGTCCGCATCGTCAGCTGGGTCCCGGGTTCACCGATGGATTGCGCGGCAATATAGCCAACACTTTCCCCAACTTCGACTTTATTCCCGGTCGCTAAGTTACGGCCGTAACATTTCTCGCAGACGCCGTGATCCGCATGGCACGTAAGAACCGATCGAATCTTCACGGTTTCAACGCCCGCTTTCTCAACATTTCTGGCAATTTCTTCAGTGATGTAGCCATCTTTTTCAATAAGAACTTCACCCGTTTTAGGGTGAGACACTGTTTCTTGGGAGTAGCGACCAATTAAGCGGTCTGATAACGTCACGATTACTTTGCCGTCATTGTCAAAGATGTCTTTGACGATGACTCCGCGATTGGTGGCACAATCGTCTTGGGTGATGACGATGTCTTGGCTGACGTCGACTAAACGGCGGGTTAAGTACCCCGAGTCGGCCGTTTTTAAGGCGGTGTCGGTCGACCCTTTCCGGGCTCCGTGCGTGGAGATAAAGAACTCTGACATCGTTAATCCTTCACGGAATGACGCTTTAATCGGTAGTTCAATGGTTTCTCCAGATGGTTTACTCATCAAACCACGCATCCCGGCGAGTTGGGTAAAGTTGGAAATATTCCCCCGGGCGCCTGAGTCGCTCATCATGTTGATGTGGTTTTCTTTGGTGAGTTCATCTTTCAGGCCTTGCTGAATGAGGTTTTTCGCTTTTTCCCATTCTTTAATGACCAATCCACGACGTTCTTTGTCGGTAAGTAAGCCTTGGTCAAACATGGTTTGAATGCGATCAACTTGCGTCGATGCACCGGTGATGACCTCGGATTTGTGCGTGTAAGGCATAACGTCGTATGCACTCACGGTAATGCCGGCATACGTCGAATATTTAAAGCCTAAGTTTTTCATCTTATCAAGCATTTTTGAAGTTTCGTTAATTTTAAAGTCTTCAAAGACCCGGGAAATGACAAGCGCTAAGAACCGTTTACGGAATGGTTCAATTAAATGGCGTGCACCTTTTTTCTCAAGCGCCTTCACTTCTTTTTCTAAGCGTTTAATTTCCGCGTCATCCGTTCCGTCCGCTTTTAAGTGTTTCAAAGCTTCGGTTTTCGCGTGATAATCAGCGTTGTGATGGATAATCTCAGGGATGTTTGAGCCCTTCGCTAAGAAATGCGAATCAGGTGTTTCTTCTTCCAAGTTTTCAACCGTTGGTTCGTTGATATATGGGAATGAACGCGGCAGTATCTCATTGAAAATGAGTTTCCCAACCGTCGTCATTAAATAGCCTTGACGTTGCGTTTCAGTCAGCGGTGCATTTCCTAAAGATGACGCTTTAATCGCGATGACAGCGTGCAAGGAAATCTCTTGGTTATCAAACGCGAGCAAAGCTTCTTTTGAATCTTTAAATACTTTGCCTTGGCCTTTTTCATGCGCCCGTTCAAGCGTTAAGTAATAGTTTCCTAAGACCATATCTTGGGACGGGGTGACGACCGGTTTGCCATCTTTCGGGTTCAAGATGTTGTTGGATGCGAGCATCAAGACCCGTGCTTCGGCTTGGGCTTCTTCGGACAATGGGACGTGAACGGCCATTTGGTCCCCATCAAAATCCGCGTTGAAAGCGGTGGTAACTAAGGGGTGTAAGCGAATCGCTTTTCCTTCGACCAATTTGGGTTCAAACGCTTGAATACCGAGTCTGTGTAAGGTCGGAGCCCGGTTAAGCAAGACAGGATGCTCTTTAATGACGTCTTCTAAGACATTCCAAACTTTTGCATCGCTGCGATCAATCATCGCTTTCGCGCTTTTAATGTTTGACGTAATTTCACGAATCATTAATTCGCGAATGACAAACGGTTTAAACAGTGACAGTGCCATTTCCTTGGGGAGACCACACTGATACATCTCTAAATCAGGCCCCACGACAATAACGCTTCGGCCTGAGTAGTCGACCCGTTTACCGAGTAAGTTTTGGCGGAAACGTCCTTGTTTACCGCGTAACATATCGGACAGTGATTTTAAGGGGCGGTTTTTCTCAACGACGACTTTACGGCCCCGTTTTGAATTATCAATCAACGCATCCACGGCTTCTTGCAACATCCGCTTTTCGTTTTTCGTAATCAAATCAGGTGCTTTTTGTTCAAGTTGACGTTTTAACCGGTTGTTGCGGTTTAAAATCCGGCGGTATAAATCGTTGAGGTCAGTCGTCGCAAAGCGGCCACCGTCAAGTTGCACCATGGGACGTAATTCTGGGGGGATGACTGGAAGAATGTCCATGACCATCCATTCCGGTTTGTTGTCAGATTTATAAAACGCTTCGATGATTTCTAGGCGTTTTAATATTTTGTCACGTTTTTGTTTTGACGCAGACGGCAATTCTTTACGTAAGCGATACGCCTCGTCTTCTAAGTCGATTTTTTTCAATAAGGTTTTAACCGCTTCAGCACCGCTTAAGGCTTTGAAACGATTGCCGTACTCAAGGTGTTTTTCCGTATATTTTGCTTCTGAAAGAATTTGCATGTTTTGCAAATCAGTATCGCCTTTATCGACCACGATGTAAGACGCGTAGTACACCACTTCTTCTAAGTCTTTGCTTTTTAAGTCGAGTAAGGTGGCAATGCGTGATGGGGAATTTCTTAAGAACCAAGTATGAACGACCGGTGCGGCCAATTTAATGTGGCCCATGCGCTCTCTACGGACTTTTGATTCAGTGTATTCAACCCCACAAATCGGACATTTTTTTCCCGATTGGCTGGAGCGTTTAGATTTGTTGTTGCAGGCACATTGAAAGTCTTTCGTTGGACCGAAAATCTCTTCACAGAAGAGCCCTTTACGTTCTGGTTTTAAGGTCCGGTAGTTAATTGTTTCGTGTTTTTCGACTTCCCCAAATGACCAATTTAACATCTCTTCAGGGGAGGCGATTCGGATTTTATAATGCGAATACTTTTGGCTCATAGCATCATCTCCTAAGCGTTGAAGCCGTATTTGTCAATGTAGTTTTCTAATCCGGTATCTTCGACCAATGATTTGTTCGCTTCGTTAAGTCCCGTTGTCCGGTTGATCAACTCAACCGATATACCGAGGGATTGAAGCTCACGGGTTAATACTCGGAATGATTCAGGAAGGCTTGGTGCTGGGATGGATTTTCCATCGACAATGGCTCTAAATACTTTGTTCCGGCCGATAATGTCATCGCTCTTCACGGTTAACATTTCTTGCAAGGTATACGCGGCCCCGTAAGCCCCTAAGGCCCAAACTTCCATCTCACCGAAGCGTTGGCCACCATTTTGGGCTTTACCACCCATGGGTTGTTGCGTGACTAAGGTGTATGGACCGACTGAGCGGGCGTGTAATTTATCGTCGACCATGTGATCGAGCTTAATCATGTACATCACACCGACGGATACGTCGTTGTCATATTTCTCACCGGTTTGCCCAGAGAAAAGGGGTGTTTTACCGGTCGATTGCATGCCGGCTTCTTTAAGTATGGCTTCTAAATCGTCGCTTTGAACGCCGTCAAATACGGGCGTTGCCACGTGAACACCTAAGCGTTTTGCAGCCATGCCAAGGTGAATTTCTAAGACTTGGCCAATGTTCATCCGCGAGGGGACACCGAGTGGATTAAGCATGATATCAACTGGGGTTCCATCGGGCAGGTATGGCATATCTTCTTCAGGGAGTATTTTTGAGATAACCCCTTTATTTCCGTGGCGTCCAGCCATTTTATCGCCTTCGGAAATTTTCCGTTTTTGGACGATAAATACGTGAACGATTTCATTCGCTCCCGGTGGCATTTCATCGCCCCCGGCGCGGCTAAAGTATTTCACTGATTGGACAATTCCCCCGCCACCGTGCGGGACTTTTAAGGATGTATCGCGCACTTCGCGTGATTTTTCACCGAAAATAGCGAGGAGTAAACGATCTTCTGGCGTCGGTTCAGTTTGTCCTTTTGGAGTCACTTTACCGACTAAAATGTCGCCTTCGTCTACTTCAGCACCTGGAATAATGATGCCTCGGTCATCTAAGAAGCGACGACCTTCTTCCCCAACGTTGGGGATTTCTCGGGTGATTTCTTCCTTACCAAGTTTCGTATCACGCGCTTCGACATCGTATTTTTCGATATGAATGGACGTGTAGACGTCCTCTTTCACGAGTCTCTCACTCATGATGACGGCATCTTCATAGTTGTACCCATTCCATGTCATGAAAGCGACGACGACATTTTGGCCGAGCGCCATTTCACCGTTTTCCATGCTTGGGCCGTCGGCGATGATATCGCCGACTTCCACTTTGTCCCCTTTTGAGACAATCGGACGTTGGGTCAAGTTTGTGCCTTGGTTGGAGCGTTCAAATTTCGTTAAATCATAGCGATCTTTTTTATTGCCACGGCGAATCACGACGAGTTTTGCATCGACATAATCTACGGTTCCTGCGTGCTTCGTCACGATGCACGCCCCTGAATCTTGAGCTGCTTTGAATTCAATCCCGGTTCCAACTAATGGGGAACGGGGTTTTAAAAGCGGAATTGCTTGTCGTTGCATGTTGGCACCCATAAGTGCCCGGTTTGCATCATCGTGCTCTAAGAAGGGAATTGAAGCGGTGGATACCGAGACAATCTGCTTCGGTGAGACATCGATAAATTCAATCTCTGCTTGCGGCACTAAGTTCGTTTCACCATAATAGCGGGCGACCACTTGGTCTTCGACGATGAATCCATCGTCATCGACGACAATGTTCGCCTGACCAATGGTGTAATTTTCTTCTTCATCGGCACTCATGTATTGAATGTCATCGGTAATGCGTTTTTTATTGACGCCCTTAACCGCTACGTCTTCGACTTTAATGTATGGGGTCTCCATAAATCCAAATTGATTGACCCGCACGTACGTTGCAAGCGAGTTAATCAGCCCGATGTTCTGACCCTCAGGGGTTTCAATCGGACAAATGCGGCCGTAGTGCGAGTAGTGCACATCGCGGACTTCAAAGCCCGCACGGTCACGGGTTAACCCGCCTGGACCGAGGGCTGAAATACGGCGTTTGTGGGTAATTTCATCAAGTGGATTGGTTTGACTCATGAACTGAGAAAGCTGGGATGACCCAAAAAATTCTTTGAGCGATGAGGTGAGTGGTCGAATATTAATCAAGTCTTTCGGAGTCACATCATCAATGTCTTTGGTACTCATCCGGTCTTTGACATTTTTTTCCAGTTTAGAAAGGCCGATTCGGAATTGGTTTTTCAACAATTCACCAATTAGACGTAAGCGGCGGTTGCCGAGGTGATCGATGTCATCGAGACGACCAAATCCCTCAAATAAATTGAGGTAATAACTGATACTTGCCACAATGTCGCTGGCAACAATATGTTCACGCGTTTCTTCGGAGTTATTGCCGATGACTTTTAAGGTAACCATTTCGTCTTGATCGTTTTGGTGGGCGATCTCAACGACTTCAATTTCTGCGATATCTAAGACGAGTTCGGGATTGTTTAACGTTTCTTCAAGGGCGTCTTTCGCTTCTTGAACTTTGATTTTTCCTTCTTTATCGGTGTAGGCTTTTTCGCTGACCCCTTCTTTTTTCAAGAATCCTTTGAAGGCCTCTTTAACAGTTGGATAGCTTTGGGTGCGAATCATTTCAAGCTTTTCAGCCCCGCTTAAGTACTTAAGGTACGGATTCCCATCCAACAGTTTCTTTTGAACGGTGTAATCGTATTCTAAATCAGCGCTTAAAACGCCCGGTAAAGGCCGTCTAATCCAAGCCCGGTTTTTGTCTAATTTGTCGAGCATTTCCCACGTTAAAACAGTCCCTTTTTCAAAGACGACTTTGCCTTTTTTATCCGTGATGTCTTTGGCGAGCATTTTGCCTTTAAGATGGGTTAATACGTCGAGTTTTTTATTGACTTTATAGCGTCCAACGCCCGCCAGTTCATAGCGTTTTGCGTCAAATAAACGCGAAACGAAGAAGTTCATCGCCCCGTCGATGGTGGCAGTTTCACCTTGACGAAGTTTTGAGTAGACTTCTAAAATCGCTTCTTGCGGGGAATGGGTTGTATCTTTTTCATACGTTTGGTCCAAGTATTCAGATCCGGTGAATAATTCCCGAACCACACTTGAATCGTTGAGGTTAATCGCTCTTAAGAGCGTTGTTAAAGGGATCTTTTTCGAACGGTCAAGTTTGACATAAAGATTATTTTTGGCATCCATTTCGAATTCAAGCCAAGCCCCACGGTTGGGAATGATTTGGCCTAAATAGCGGCGTGAGAGAGTTTTCTTATCGACTTCGACGGAGTAAAAAACGCCCGCTGAACGGACGATTTGGGAGACGATAACTCGCTCTGACCCATTAATGACAAAAGACGCACGATCGGTCATGAACGGAAAATCGCCCATGAAAATCTTGCGTTCTTGAATTTCACCCGTCTGGTTATTCACCAATTTCACATTGACGTATAACGGCTTGGCGTAGGTGAGTTCTTTGTCTTTGGACTCTCTTAATGTATGCTTTTCGTCCGCAAACTCAAAGCCGGAAAAATAAAGCTCCAAATCTCCCGTAAAGTTTTCGATGGGAGAAATGTCATCAAATAATTCTTGCAACCCGTCCTTCACAAACCATTCAAACGAATGGGTTTGGACATCAATCAGGTTCGGTAAATCAATGTTCATTTTAACGCGCGAATAGTCTCTTCTCTCGCGTTTTCGACCGTATTGAACTAGCTTATAACCCACTAATGTGTCACCCCAATTTTTAGTTTATAAATCTGTGTAAAATGCAAAAAAGCGCAATTTATCGCATTTTAAAAGTTTAGCACAAGACCGTCAAATCGTCAACGGCTCCGCTTAAGCCTTAAAAGCCTAAATCCTTTTTTGCGAATGACTTCTTTGATATCGGCGTCTTTGGCAAAACTTCGTTGAAATGATTCCACGCCGTGTTTTTTATGCATGACTACCCACAGTGACCCGTCTACTTTAAGATGCGCAAGCGCATCACTTAACAACGCATACATCGCTTGTTTCCCGATGCGAATGGGCGGGTTTGAGAATATGTGATCAAAAAATTGTTCTTGGATCTCATTGAATCCATCACTTTGCACAGCAGTCACTGGAACGTGTAATTGCTGGGCGTTCTTTTCAGTGAGTGCTACAGCCCGCGCGTTGATATCTACCGCGGTCATGTGAAGATTGTACTGGCGCGTTAAAATGAGCCCGATGACGCCGCTTCCTGACCCCAAGTCTAAACACTCACTTGCCGGTTCAACTGAAACATGTTCGATGAGTAATCGGCTGGCAAAATCTAAGCCGTCTTTTTTAAACACTCCCCGGTCTGAATGAAATGTAAATCGTGTATCGAAACACGTGACTTCAAAGGTAAAAGGATCGGTCGGTGTCGTCGGAGACGCATCGTAATAATGGGACATAATGACCTCATTTTAACGGGCAAAAAACCTGAGACAAGTCTCAGGTTTATTCATACCCTTGTTCGAATGAAATTATTTAACTTCAACAACCGCGCCGGCTTCTTCAAGTTTTTCTTTGATGCCTTCGGCTTCTTCTGGGCTAATGCCTTCTTTAATCGGTGAAGGCACGTTGTCGACGAGTGCTTTAGCTTCTTTCAAGCCTAAGCCAGTTAATTCTTTAACAATTTTGATGACGCCAATTTTACCGCCGCCTGCATTGTTTAAGATGACGCTTACTTCACTTGGTGCTGCATCTGCTCCGCCGCCAGCACCAGGTGCTGCGACTGCAACTGCGCTTGGATCAACGCCGAATGTTTCTTTCATCATGTCGACGAGTTCTTTAAGTTCTAAGAGTGTTTTTTCTTCTAATGCTTTTATGATATCTTCATTTTTCATTGCCATGAGTGGCCTCCTTATTGGGTGCTTTCGAGATTTTCAATGTGCATGTTTAAACCAATTGCGACTTGTTTGATGGGCTGAATGAGTCCGCCTGCAAACATGGTAAGTAATGCTTCGCGTGATGGAATTTGTGCCAATTGTTGAATGTTTTCGAGTGAGAGAACTTCGCCATCCACAATGCCTGACTTGAGTTCAAGCGCTGGGTGATCTTTGGCAAATTCATACAAGACTTTGGCTGCGGCGACGCTGTCTGAATTTGAGAATGCGACCGCGTTGGGTCCGACCAAATCTGAGACGATTCCGTCATAGCCTAAGCTTTCTACGGCGCGCCGTGTAATGTTGTTCTTGATGACTTTTAATTCGCAGTCACTGTCATACAGTTGACCGCGAAGTTCGGTCACTTCTTCCACCGTTAAACCTCGATAGTTGACCATCACAACAGCGGGGGTTGCTTTCATTTTTTCTACAAGTGTTGCGACTTCTTGCGATTTCTTTTCAATAGCTGCTTGCGACATCGGTTCCTCCTTTTCATGAAATTTTCCATGAAAAACCCACTTTTGCGCTAGACAAAAGTGGATGGGATTTCCAAGTTTGTCTCGTCAGGATAATTAAGCAATATGCCCCTAAGTCTTAGACGCGTGGGTTATTCAATTGTTAAGCAGGTGTAATGCTTTCGGGGTCAATATTGACACCCGGTCCCATGGTGCTTGAGATTGCAAAGTTTTGAATGTATACGCCTTTAACCGTTTGCGGCTTGGCGCGGACCATGGTTTCATAAAATGTGGCGATGTTTTCTTCCAATTGCTCAGCACTGAATGAGACTTTTCCGACTAAGCTGTGCATGTTTCCTACTTTGTCGACGCGGTATGACACTTTTCCGCCTTTGATTTCACTCACTGCTTTCGCAATATCGTTGGTGACGGTTCCGGTTTTCGGGTTTGGCATCATGCCTTTGGGTCCGAGTGTGCGGCCCAATTTACCGACAACAGCCATCATATCTGGGGCTGCGACGACGACATCGAATTCAAAGAATCCTTTGAGTACTTTTTCAGCCAAGTCTTCACCACCGACAACATCGGCGCCAGCTTCTTCAGCTTCTTTCGCTTTTTCGCCTTGCGCGAAAACTGCGACGCGTTTAGTTTTACCGGTGCCGTGGGGAAGTACGAATGCCCCACGTAAGTTTTGCTCAGCTTGTCTTGGATCGAGATTTAAGCGAAGGGCAACTTCTACCCCTGCGTCAAATTTTTCGTATGAGATTTTTTTAACCAAAGCCACCGCGTCTTTGAGTGTGTAGGCTTTTTCGCGATCAACTTGGCTTAGTGCAGCACTGTATTTTTTACCTTTGTGTGCCATGGGTTCCTCCTAAATGTGGTCTAACAGAAAACTTCCTCCCACATTTAGCTGTTTGAGTCAACAACTAAATGGAATCAGCCTTTTATTTCAATGCCCATGTTGCGGGCGGTTCCGGCAATGATATTTTTTGCTGCATCAATATCATTGGCGTTGAGATCGGGCATTTTGGTTTCTGCAATTTCGGTTAATTGCGCATTACTGATGCTACCGACGACTTCTTTTGAAGATTCGCCTGCGCCTTTGCTCACGCCAGCCGCTTTTTTAATTAAATCTGAAGCGGGTGGTGTTTTAGTTACAAAGGTGAAACTACGATCCTTGTACACGGTAATGACAACAGGAATCACATTTCCCATTTGGTCTTTCGTGCGGTCGTTAAATTGGGAACAAAAATCTTGAATGTTGACGCCGGCTTGGCCGAGCGCAGGTCCAACCGGGGGAGCAGGATTCGCTTTACCCGCAGGAATTTGTAATTTAACAACGGAATTCACTTCTTTAGCCACGATGATACCTCCTTTGTATCGTGATGTGGTCAACAGACATTATGTCCTTCCACGCGTAACGCCTTAAATGATTAAGGCATGCTTGAAAATTATATGTTAGGTTGCGTCGTTTTACAAGCCATAATTACGATAATTTTTCAATTTCATCAAAGCCGAGTTCAGCCGGTGTTGGCCGTCCAAACATCTCGACTAAGATGGTTGCGACACTGCGTTCAGTATCGATTTCATCAATGGTACCGATTTGATCTTTGAATGGACCGGCTGCGACGCGGACTTGTTCGCCAATTTGAATGTTTAATTTTGGCGTCGCCATGAGCCCTGCTTTTTTGAGAATCGGATTAATTTCTTCAGGCCCTAAAGGAATCGGTTTAGTCCCGCCTCCAGATGACCCTAAGAACCCTGTAACGCCGGGAGTGTTACGGACGACAAACCACGAATCATCGGTGACGATCATCTCTATAAATACGTACCCAGGATAAATCTTCACGACTTTTTCTTTCATCGTTCCGTCGGCTTTTTTTTCATAGGCCAGTTCTTCAGGAATTACCACTTGGAAGATTTTGTCTTCCATCTGCATGGTTTCGATTCGTCGTTGCAAGTTCATTTTGACTGAATTTTCTAGACCAGAATACGTCTGAACGATGTACCAATTTTTTTGGGAATAAAAATCCGCCACTTTACGCTCCTAACTGGTAGAGCATGTCGAAAATGGGTTGCAGCACAAAGTCAAATACGATAAACACAGCGGCTAAGAATACTAAAAATCCGAACACACGTGCTAAATAGTTGTTGGTCATCACGCGGTTTGGCCACGACACTTTATTCATCTCTTTAAGTCCAGGTAAGAAGAATGGTGCTAAAGCGTATACCAGCGCACTTAATCCAATCAACATGATGATTATCGAGAAGGTTGTGATCTTCCATGGGGCATTGAAAATCCACCAATCAGTCAACGTGACTTGGAGCACTTCACCTTCAAAAATGTAGACACCAAGCACGAGGACTAATCCGCCGAGCATGGCAAGCAATACCCCTTCAAATGGGTATTCGCGTCGTAATATTTCTAATACTTTAAATGATTTTTTTTCTTCGGCCATCGTCGACTCCTAAATGGTTTGTTTGTGTAAGGTATGCTGATTGCAATGCGGACAATACTTCTTAACTTCTAGTCGTGTGGATGAGTCTTTCTTGGCATCCACCGAATAGTTTCGCTTGCCACACACACTGCAGGCAAGAATGATTTTTTTCTTCATCCTATTTATCCTTTACACTTGCAAATAATAAATGTATCAAAAATTCTTTGCTTTGTCAAAAACTTCATCGTCATAAAGCGCCTTGATTTTGCGCTTTGCACGGTACAACGTATTATACACAGACTTTTCTTCACAGCCGAGTTTTTCACTGATTAATTGGACGCTCGCTCGTTGGATTTCGCTCAAGCAAAATACGTCATACTCTTTGGGCGTTAAACAGGCTTTAATTTCTTCTAAATAAAGCTTGAAATAAGGGCTTTTTAACGCAGTGGATTGACACCGATAATTAAGGGCATCTTCGTGCATTTGATGGGCCCACGTTCGCCGCTTTAACCGCGCAATGGTCGTAATCATCATCCGCGTTAAGTTCAGCTCAAAATACCGTGTAAACGTCTTTTTAAAGGTTGGATCATACGCAAAGATGGATTTATGCAAGCACATCAATGCGTCTTGGTAAATGTCGTCGTACATGTATGCCAGGTGAAACTTACGAATGTTTTTAGCAATCAACGGATGGTATTTCGATACCATAAACTGAAATGCATTATCGTCTCCTTCCCGGATAAGATAAATGATTTCGTAATCGTTCTGATATCGATGCATGCCAATCCCTTTCTTAGGATGTCTGGAACAAAGCAACGGCGGCGGCTACGGACACATTCAATGATTCAACTTGATCGTGCATGGGAATCCTCACCAGCTGATCACACGTCTTTTTGACGAGTGCCGATAACCCATCGCCTTCACTGCCTAAAACCCATGCCATTTTTGCATCGGGCGTCACATCACTGAGTGAGAGTGTCGCTTCTCCGGCCAGTCCATAAATCCAAATGTTTGATTTTTGGAGCGTTAAAAGGGTCTGATGAATGTTTGCCACTTGAATGATCGGTAACGTCTCAATTAATCCTGCACTCGCTTTGTACACTGTGGCGGTAATTGGGGCGGTCCGTTTTTTGCGAATGATGACGGCATCGGCACGAAATGCTTTGGCACTACGGATAATTGCCCCAAAATTGTGGGGGTCCATAATTCCATCAAGGATTACGATGCGTGATGGGTCACGTGCGAGTAGCTGATCTAACGTGCCGAGCGGAAGTGGTGAAATATCGGCCACATAGCCTTGCGTCTGTTCTCCGTATTGGTCCACTAAGTCACGCTTATTAAGGCGCGTGATGGGCACAGTACACGCATTCAGTCGATCGCTTGTGATGTCGTCTTGGATGATCAAGTGGTTCAGGCGATGTGGATGAGTGAGTAACGTTTCAACCACGTTCTTACCATAAACAATCATACGGCTCCTTTGGGCTCATCATAGCATGCATTTCAAGCCTTTAATTTGCGAAAAATTCGGGATGTTTCGTCTGTACAATATGGCGGCATAACTGGGCAATTCGGGCGGTGTCTTCTTGCATGTAAAGACCGCCAAAAATGGCTTCAAAGCCACTCGATGTATGGGCCTCTTGCATCGATGCGCGTCGACTCTTTTTGGACAACTTGGCATTGCGGCCGTGTTTGAAAAAGCCAATTTCATGCGCATTGAGCATTGATTCAATCAAACTAAACGCCCACGCTTGAGCTTTGCCGCTTGTTAACTCAGCGACGTGAGTATGCAGATTTTGTGGGCGATGAATTCCGGCTTCCACCATCAGCTTACGGATTTCCAGTTCGAAGACTGCATCTCCCAGATACGCAAGGGCAGCACCGTTTAATCCATTCACGATAAAATGCCGCGCTCCGAGAGTTTTTCGCGGAGTTGATCGGCCCGGTCAAAGTCACGGTTTTTACGGGCGTCTTTCCAGGCATGATACATGTGACGGTCAGCTTTTGAAAGCCGCTTTAATGAGATTCTTAAGCCCAAAATATTGAACATGATTTTTAAGTTATTAAAGGCGGCCAACATAATGTCAAACGCGTCTTCTTCGCGCATTTTTTGATTGAGCAATTTGACGAGTGCATACAGGTGGGTGAGCGCGTTGGCCGTATTAAAGTCATCGGTCATGGCGTCGATAAAGCGGTCGTGTAAAATCTCAATGTCCGGATAATTTTTAGCTTCACTATCGAGCATTTCAATCAGATCAAGGGCGTAAAATGCTTGTGAGTACGTCCGTTTAATCCGCTCCCATTCATTGGTATACGTGTTTAATGTTTCATCGTTAAACATCAGGGGTGCCCGGTAATACGTGCCGAGCGTCAACAGCCGAAAGCCCATCGGATCAACGGTGAGATCTTTCACGTAAATGACGGTGCCTTCGCTTTTCGACATTTTGGAATCATCAATTTGTAAATGCCCGTTGTGCATCCAAATGTTTGCTAAATGATGGTGATGCAAGGCATTGGCTTGAGCAATTTCGTTTTCGTGGTGGGGAAACACGAGATCGGCACCGCCCCCGTGAATGTCAATTTTTTCTCCGAAGATATCATCGATCATTGCTGCACATTCGGTGTGCCATCCAGGGCGACCCTCTCCCCAAGGAGAAGAGAACTTGACCCCTTCCGTTGTTTTTTTCCACAACGTAAAATCAAGAGGGTGTCGCTTTTTATCGTTGACGGCAATGCGAGAACCGAGTTCTTGCTCATCAATTTGCCGGTTCGAAAGTATGCCATATTCCGGGCTTTTTTTGACGTCAAAATACACGTCACCATCCACTTCGTAGGCAAATCCTTGGTCAATTAATTGAGCAATGTAGTTTGTGATCGGCTGCATGTATTCGGTCGCTTTGGGAGCCAAGTATTTCGTGGTCGATCCAAGGCGCTCTACATCGTCTAAAAATGCTTTGATAAAGGTTTGGGTTAAGGCAATTTCATCGATTTCTAATTCTTTAGCGCGGGTAATGATCTTGTCATCCACATCGGTGAAATTGGAAACAAAATTGACGGTGTACCCCAAATATTCAAAGGTCCGTCTCACCACATCAAAAAAAATCACCGGACGGGCGTTCCCGATGTGAATGAAATTATACACAGTCGGCCCACACACATACATGTTGACGGTGCCAGGGTGAATCGGTTTAAAGGGCTCGACAGAGTGCGTTAACGTGTTGAAAATTCGCATGATATCACCTTTTCTGAAAGTCAGTCTTATTGTATCACACGGACCATTTGAGGGCGAAAAAAAACAGGGACTCAGTCGTCCCTGTTATTCGGTTACGCGTTCAACGTTTGCGGCTTGTGGGCCTCGATCACTATCGTTCACATCGAACGTGACTTTTTCACCTTCGTTCAGGGTTTTAAACCCTTCCGCGTTAATTGCGCTGTAGTGCACGAAGATATCTTGACCTTCATCGTCGGTCAAAAACCCATAGCCTTTTTCGGCATTAAACCATTTAACAGTACCTGTCATACTTGCGAAAAATCTCCTTTAATTAAAAATATATGTGTATTATATCACACGTTTAAGCAGCGATTAAGCTGTCCATTCAAGGGCTTTTTCTAAACGATTTAAGACGGTGTCTTTGCCCAATAAATACAGCAATTTTGGCAGTTCAGGTCCATGCATAGATGCCGTGGTCGCAATCCTTAATGGCATGAATAACATCTTGCCTTTCATGCCGGTAGCTTTGCCGCTTTCTTTCATCACATCGCGAATCAGATCGGGCGTAAAGTTAGTGCTTTCTAAGCCCCTTTTAAACGCCTCAAGCAACGCATTTACATTTTCTTCTTGCATGAGTGCTTGCATCGCACTGTCCCAGACGTATTCGCCCGTTAAAAAAGCTTTACTTAAGGCGACAATTTCTTGGCCATACGTGGTCCGCTCTTGAAAGACGCTGAGCAAGGTATTAATCCATTCGTCACTTTTACCTTCGGTGATCTGTGCGGCGTCTAAAAACGGCGTTGTATAGGTGCTAAAGGTCGCTAAATCAAGCGCTTTTAAATATTGGTGATTGATGTAGGTCAGTTTTTGTGTGTCAAATGTGGCGGGGTGGTTGGATAATTTTTCGGGCGCAAACGCAGCAATTAATTCATCCGGCGTCAGCAATTCTTTTTCACCTGGAGAAAACCCGAGTAAGGCGATGAAGTTAAAGAGTGCGTCTGGCACGTAGCCCAAGTCTTTGTATTGCTGGATGAACTGCAAGATGTCGCCGTCTCGTTTACTCAATTTTTTCCCCGCATCATTCACGATGAGGGTCATGTGGCCATACGTCGGTGCGGCCCAATTCATGGCGTGAAAAATCATCAGTTGGCGAGGGGTATTCGTGATATGGTCTTCGCCTCTTAAAACGTGACTGATTGCCATTAAATGATCATCCACAGCGCAGGCAAAATTATAGGTTGGAATGCCGTTTTGTTTGACCATTACCCAGTCCCCAATGTCTTCACTTTTAAAAGTGACTTCACCTTTAACGACGTCTTTAAACGTATACGTTTGACCTTCTGGAACGTGAAAACGGATGGCGTATGGTTTATCTTGCTCTGGGGCGTGCAAGCATTTGCGTGAGTAATGATATTTGTCTTCACCGCGAGCCATTTGTTCGGCTTTTTCTGCTTCCAGTTCGGCGGTGGTGCAATAACATTTGTAAGCCACCCCTTGACTTAACAACGTGTCGGCCACGTTTTTATACAGGTCCAATCGTTCAAGTTGGCGGTATGGGCCATAATCGCCCGGTTGATCAATGGATTCATCCCACGTCACTCCCAGCCATTTCAACATATCGAGTTGATTATCGACGCCGGTATCGACGTTTCGCGCGATGTCGGTGTCTTCGATTCGCACAATCATCGTGCCGCCGGTGCTGCGAGCAAATAAGTAATTGAATAAAGCAGTTCGCGCATTCCCAATGTGTAAAAATCCCGTGGGACTCGGCGCATATCTAACGCGGTTTGGCATGTAAGCCTCCTTTTGAACGGTCTTTATTATAGTACGTTTGTTGGGCCCCTTCAAGCATAAAAAAAGCACGGTTCGCACCGTGCTTTGAAAAGGTCCTTGATTAACGTTTGGAGAATTGAGGAGCGCGACGGGCTTTTTTAAGACCGTATTTTTTCCGCTCTTTAACACGGGGGTCCCGTGTAATTAATCCGGCTGGTTTTAAGACTTTTCGGTATTCTGGGTTTACTTCCAATAAGGCGCGTGTGATGCCAAGACGAATGGCTCCGGCTTGTCCACTAATGCCGCCTCCTTGAACGTTCACAGAAATGTCGAAGTTTCCTTCGTTGCTTGTGAGTGTGAGAGGTTGTGACACATCCAAACGGATGGCCGCTGAGGGAACATAGTCTTCAAATGAGCGATCGTTAATGACAAACTTTCCGCTGCCGGGACTTAATAAGACGCGAGCAATGGAACGTTTACGACGGCCTGTGCCACGATAAATGACTTCTTTTGCCATGACTGCCTCCTTAACCTTTCAACGTATATGCTTCAGGTTTTTGAGCCGCATGGGGATGCGTATCAGCCGCATATACAAAACATTTTTTGAACATCTCTTTGCCGAGTGTTCCTTTGGGTAACATGCCTTTGATGGATTTCTCCAACAAACGTTCTGGGAATTTAGTACGCATCACTCTGGCGCTCATCTCGCGAAGTCCGCCTGGATATTGAGAGTGTGAATAATATTTCTTCTGATCCCATTTGTTACCGGTTAGTTCTACTTTATCCGCGTTGATGATGACGACGTAATCGCCGGTATCAACATGAGGCGTATAAGTAGGTTTGTGTTTGCCTCGCAACAAGGAAGCAACTTCTGTGGAAATACGACCGAGGCGCTGGCCTGCGGCGTCAACGACCAACCATTTAGGGTCAACCGTGCTTTTGTTAGCCATGAATGTTTTCATAGCAGCCTCCTAATTTTTATTGTGAGGGCTAATTCGTGTGGAGTTAAAAATGTACCGGACAATATAATAGCTTAGCGCTCGGCATATGTCAATCACATTTATGGATTATCGAACTGAATCCCCAGGATTTAAGGTTTCTAGTTCGACCACTTCTAAGGTTTTCGCATTTGAGCCCGCAAGCAACATGCCTTCTGAGCGTTCCCCGCGTAAGGTGACCGGTTTTAAATTGGCCACGACGATGACTTTTTTTCCGACCATCTGTTCAGGCGTGTAAAATTTCGAGATGCCTGAGACGATCTGTCGAGGGGTTTCTTCACCAAGGTCAACGGTAGACACGAGTAACCGATCCGCATTTTCATGCGCCCGACAGGCAGTCACTACGCCCACCCGTAAATCAATTTTAGCAAAATCATCGATGGCAATCATCGGGGTCCTCTCCGTTTCAGCCTCAGCTTCAGCAGGTTTTTCTACTGGGGTTTTCAAAGCCTCTAACTCTTTTTTTACATCGAGTCTTGGGAACAGTGGAGTCACTTTCTTTTCAACGTTAAATAGTGGTTGCGCCCCAAAGACGCGAGATTCAAATGTTTGATGCGCCTCGTCTGCATGGATATACCCAAACAATGTGCGGGATGATTCTGGCATTACAGGAATGAGTAAAATCCCAATGACTCTAAGACTCTCTATTAAATGATAGAGGACGTTTTCTAACACATCGTGTTGCGTCTCGTCTTTGGCTAATACCCAAGGCGTGGTTTCATCAATGTATTTATTGGCTCTTGAGATAAGCGTGAATACTTCTTGCAACGCGGCAGCTGGATTGTATGCATCCATCGCCTTGTCATAAGCGATCACTGTGTGTGCAAGCTGGTCTTCGAGATCAGCATCAAATGCGGTCTGAGCATTTTTTTGCGTGACTTGCCCGGTTAAGTATTGATTGACCATGGCGACCGAGCGATTCAACAAGTTCCCAAAGTCATTGGCCAAATCAAAATTGGTCCGTTCTAAAAATGCGTCTGGCGCAAATAAGCCATCACTGCCAAATGGCAGTTCACGAATCATGTAGTAGCGCATCGCGTCCAGTCCATAGCGGTTAATAAAAGTTTCTGGATAAATCGCGCCACCTTTTGATTTGCTCATCTTGCCATCTTTCATCATGTACCATCCATGGGCGTACAATTTGAAAGTAATCGGAATGTCTAAAGCCATTAACATAATGGGCCAGTAAATGGCGTGAAACCGTAAAATATCTTTCCCCACGACGTGTAAGACTTCGTCGCCTTTCCAATACTTTTCGTAAAGGTGCGGTTCATCGTCTAACACGCCCAATGCTGAAATGTAATTGGTCAGGGCGTCTAACCAGACATATACGACATGTTTCGGATCGGATACGACTTTAATTCCCCAGTCAAACGTCGTCCTGGAGACACTCAAATCATTGAGCCCATTGTCGATAAACGCCAGGACTTCATTGCGACGGGATTCTGGTTGAATGAAATCAGGGTGTTCGATGATGTAGTCATGAAGTTTTTTTGCGTATTTACTTAGTTTTAAAAAATAACTTTCTTCTTTCAATAGTTGGGTGGGTCGGCCGCAATCGGGACAAATGTGATCGGGGCCAACTTGCGTCTCGGTGAAAAACGATTCACAGTGCATGCAATAATGGCCTTCGTAATGCCCCAAGTAAATGTCTTTTTGTTTGAGTAATTGCTCAAAAAAGGTTTGTACCACGGTCTTATGACGTTTTTCCGTGGTTCGGATGAAATCATCGTATTCGATGTCCATGAGCGTCCATAATTTTTTGGTTTCCTCGGCAATTCGGTCGACGTGATCTTGCGCCGGAACACCGGCGTCTTGGGCACTGGTTTCCACCTTCTTACCGTGCTCATCCATGCCGGTTAGATAATACGTATCAAATCCTTGCAAGGATTTATACCGTTTTAACACGTCACAATAGAGCGTGGTGTACGCATTCCCAATGTGCAGTTTTCCACTGGGGTAGTAAATGGGCGTCGTAATATAAAACGTTTTACTAATTGCCATCCGAGCCTTCTTTCTTATGCCGTTGGTACGCCATATAGACAGTATTTTTAGGGAGATTTCTAGCGTGTGCAGCGTGCTTAATTGCGTCTTTTTCACTGGTCCCATCAGCCATCAACAATTCGATGTGCGCGATGTAATCATCATCCAGTTCTAGAGGCGCTTGATTGCCTTTCATTATGATAACATATTCGCCTCTGGGAGCCTCTAATTCAAGACTCTCACTGAGTGTTAAAAGCGTGTGTTCTTCAAATTTTTTAGTCAATTCTCGGCCGATATACACAGGCCGTTTACCGAACCCTTCATACAAGGCTTTGAGCGTTTTGTTGATTCGGTGGGGTGCTTCGTAAAATATGTGCAACGCCGGACTTTCTTGGAGACGATTAAACAACGCTTTTTGCGCTTTTTTTTGCGTGGGGATAAAGCCGATAAAGGTGAACTCTTGAATTGGAAATGGACTCGAAACTAAAGCTGTTAACAACGCCGACGCACCAGGGATGGGCGTTGGGGTTAATCCCGCTTCATACACTTTTTCTAACAACCGGTCCCCTGGATCTGAGAGTCTTGGGGTCCCAGCATCGGATACCAATGCCAGTGATTTACCCGCCTTTAATTGCTCGATAATGGTGGCACTTTTTTCCATTTCATTGTGTTGATGATAGCTGTCTACACGTGTGGATATCGAGTAATGGTTGAGCAACTTTTTGGTCGTTCGTGTATCTTCAGCGTAAATGAGATCAACCGCTTTTAAAGTTTCAATGGCACGCACAGTCATATCGTCTAAATGACCGATTGGCGTGGCGACAATGTATAAGTGTCCCGCTGTCATACACGCTCCTCATAATGAAATATTTGGCGAACTTCTTGGCTGTATTCATCGTCGTCTTGATGCACAAACAAAGGGGGATCTAAGCGTAATCCAGCTTCCCCTTTTAAGCGGGCCTCCCCTAAAAAGGACGTCGCATTTTTTGACGCTTTTGGATAGACAAAGCGGAGTCGCTTTAAGGCAAAATCGTAGTGCTTTAGGGTGTCTAAAATTTCTGTAAACCGGTCGATGCGGTGGACGAAAAAAAAGTCGCCTTGATTGCTTAAAAGATACTTGGCCGCTTGCACGATATCCGCCCATGTTACGTGTGTTTCATGGCGCATCATTTGTTTTTTTGGCTGCGCATTAAGCGGACTTTTTTCCTGCATTTTAAAAAAAGGAGGATTCACAAGGACTGCGTCATAAGACTGGGCACTAAACGACTTTTTGACAGTCTTGATGTCTGTCACTTGGAAGGAAAGTTGGGAGGACAGTCCATTGATCTCAGCGTTTTTTTGGGCCAATTGAATGAGTGGTTCTTGCATGTCAATTCCGGTAATTGGCAGATCGGTTTTGGTCGTTAAATACAACGGAATCGGACCCGCACCCGTCCCCAGATCAATGACTGATTTCATCCGCTTTTTTTCGGTAAAAAAATCAGCAAGTAAGATTGAATCCAGAGAAAATGGAAGATAATCTGAGTCTTGCTGAATTTTCAGTTGATTCATGCCAAGTAAATAATGTGTGTCAATGGGCGCCATTTATTGGGTATCACGCGTCTTTATTATGTCGTCAACTGAGACTGTGTGAACTCCTTTTTTTTCAATGTAAACCCGAACGGTTCGCTCCAATATGTTCATCGATAAAACTTTGCCAGATCCATCTTGAGTTTGAACAATGGAGTGTTCTTTGGGCATTCCTTTGCGGCCTTCAGTGTACATGTCATCTTCGTATCTTAAGCAACATAGTAACTTCCCACAAAGCCCGGAGATGTTTACAGGATTTAAGGCTAAGTTTTGATTCTTTGCCATCTTTATGGACACCGAATCAAACTCTCCTAAAAAAGTATTGCAGCAGAGTATTAACCCACAAGGTCCAATGCCTCCAAGATGCTTCGCAGAATCTCTAGAGCCAACTTGTTTAAGTTCAATACGCGTTCTAAATTGGTGAGCTAAATCCTTCACAAGGTGCCGGAAATCCACCCGGCCATCCGCATAAAATTCGATCAATAATTTCGAACGATCCAAGGTGTATGATGCATTTAAAAGTTTCATCTCAAGGTCGTTTTTTTGAATCAATGACTGCGTACTTTCCAAAATCTCTGGGACTGCATTTTGGTTATCTTCAAACGCCTGAATGTCATCTTTGTTGGCACGTCTTAAAACCGGTTTAATCGTATTTGATAAAGGATCATCAACGAGCACTTTGTCTGGCTCGATGACTTCTGCAAGTTCCATTCCACGGACGGTTTCTACGACAATTTTATCCCCCGATTCGTACGTCTCATCTTGGGGGTCAAAATAGTATTTTTTACCAACCGGTTGAAACCGAATTCCTATGACATTTTTTTTCAAATGACATCGCCTCTTTCAATCATTAACGCCCAATTATCAAGTGCTAAACTTAAATGAATGGGGCGGTCAAGTTTCTCTTTAAACGCTAACGTTTCTGACCACATCGCAATCAATTGAGCGCTCTCATAATGCTTAGCCGTCTCTTCAAGTAGTGATATTGAATCGCTAAATAATGCTTTATGACTCAGGTTAAGTTTAGCATATATTACATCTTTAAGATAGAGCATCATCATGTCTAAAATATGCGAAACTCCGTGTTTATCTCGGTCTAAATCTGGCCAATAATCACGCAGCAATTTGAGCAAAGATTGGGTGGTATGGGCGGCAGCCAAAAACGGTGGAATATGCGCAATCATGCTTTGCATTTGCGTGTCTTCTAAGAAATCTTTAGCGCGTGTTTCATCGTGAAAAAGGGTCGCGGCAATCGCCGATTGTTGCGACGAATATCCCGCCTCTAGCAAGGCATTCTCAATGGATTTGAACGTGGCGGCTTGGACGCTGATTACCTGGCTGCGCGAGAGTATCGTTGGTAATAGTGATAAGGCATCGTGGGTGACTAAGATTCCGTAAATATTGGCATGCGGTTCTTCTAAAAATTTGAGTAATGCATTGGCCGCGTGAGCATTCATTTTTTCCGCGTCAAATATCACATAAATTTTGGGGCCAGCTTCCAAGGCTGTTTGATTAAAATCATGCTGCAGTTGGATAATGTCATCTTTGGCAATGGTTTGCTTTGGTGATTCAATGACTTTCACGTTTGGATGAGTGAAGTTGAATACACGCGGTGCTTGAGTGGTGACATCTTGGCCGTCACATAATATGTGAGTGGCCATATGCAAGGCCAAATCTTGGACGTATGCGTCGCGGCTACCTTCAAGAATAAGGGCATGCGAAAGCCGGGACTTAGCAAGTCCTTTTTTTAAACGATTTAAAGGCTCTATATGTAGTGCATGTGCTGCAGGAACTGCCACGAATTTATCCTTCCGGTTGAATCGCTTTTAAGGCGTCTTTGACGACGTCTTCAATCGGCTGCTCACCGTTGATCACTTTGATTCTTTCGGGTTCTAATTCGGCGAGTTGTAAATAGCCCTCATAGACTTTCTGATGAAAGTTTACCGTTTCTAAATCGAGTCGGTCCATCTCCCGTTGATTGGAACGAACACGCGCTAACCCAACATCCGGTTTGACGTCAATGAATAAGGTAATATCGGGAATCAACTCTTCGATTGCAAACAGGTTTAAGGCATACACTTCTTCGATACCTAAGCCTCGTGCAACGCCTTGATAGGCAAGTGATGAGTCGATATAACGGTCGCACAAAACGACTTGATTTTTAGCTAAAGCGGGCTGAATGACTTCGACCACATGCTGGCGTCTAGACGCCGCAAATAACATGGCTTCAGTCTTTGCATCCATCGCTTCATCCACGTAGTCTAAAAGCAATGAGCGAATCCGTTCACTCAGTGCCACCCCGCCGGGTTCACGGGTCACACAAACATCGATGCCTTGCGTCTTTAGGGCTTTTTCAACTTCTTTTATAACCGACGTTTTTCCAGATCCTTCGGGGCCTTCAAACGTAATAAATCGTTTCTTGGACATGGGGGCCTCTTTCTAGTTTCAAATGCGATTGTATACGCTCATTATACTATCATTTATTGCCACATTTTTCGCTCAGTCATGAAAATCCTTCAATTTTAGACTGTTACGGCCACTCAAATACTGCTATAATGTAAGGGCATACATTATCTATTTTCATTGATTAAAAATCGGAAAGGATGCGCCTATGAACCCCTATGATGTCAATCAAATGAGGACCGTTGCTGTGGTCGGACACACCGGAACAGGGAAAACCAGTTTCTTAGAATCAGTCCTTTATTTAACCGGGACAAAGCCTGAGAAAGGGACGATTGAAGCGCACTCAACAACGAGTGATTACTTGCCTGAAGAACAGGCTAAATTATCGTCGTTTTCAACCAGTTTAATTCCTGTGGAACACGGCGACTTTAAAATCAATTTCCTCGATACTCCGGGCAATGAAGAATTTGTCAATGAACTCTACCAAGCGTTGAGTGTCGTGAAGGGTGCTGTATTAGTGATCGATGGAACAAAAGGCATTGATATCGGCTCAGAACGGGTGCTAAACGAACTCAACACACGCAACATTCCTACCGTTATTTATGTCAACAAGATGGATCAACCAAACGTCAAGTTCGAAACCATCATCGACTCGCTGCGTGACGTCATTGGCTATCAAGCCGTTCCCTTTTTATGGCCGGTTGTTAAAGATGAGACATTCAAAGGGTACGTCAATTTAGTCGATATGAACGAAAAACTTCACGCAGGAAATACGAGTCAAATTCAAGACATTGAACCCGCTTTTATGGATGCCATTCAACCACTTAGACAAAAAATTGTTGAATCGGTCGCAGAGACCAGTGAAGCCTTGTTTGACAAACACTTTGCGGGGGAAGCTCTGACTCAAGAAGAGATTTATGAAGGGTTACGAAAAGGCGTATTGGACGGTGATTTAAAACCCGTTGTTTTCGGGTCTGCCAGTCATGATATTGGCGTCAATGCGTCACTTGATATTATTAAAAACTTTATGCCAGCCCCCAATGATTTGAAACCTAAAGCGGGCGTTGATCCCACCGATGACTCAAGCGTTTCACGGCCGACATCTGATGATGAACCCTTGTCTGCGTACGTCTTTAAAACAACGGTTGACCCTTTTATGGGTGCAGTCAGTTTAATCAAAGTATTTTCTGGAGTCTTAAAAACTGGAATGGAAGTTCGCGTTGGCGACAGTGGAAAAATTAAAGTCGGCAATCTCTTTACCTTGCGCGGTAAAGAACAACTCCCCGTTGATTCAATAAAGGCTGGAGATATCGGCGCCCTCGCCAAAGTTGAAGAACTCACAACCGGCGAAACGCTCTCTGACATAAAAGCCCCTATCATCTATAAAGGACCCTCCTTACAAACGCCGACCATGTACGTGGGCATTCACCCTAAAAATACGAGTGACGATAATAAACTATCGACGGTATTGGCCAAATTAAAGCTTGAGGACCCCTCGTTAGAAATCGTCAGAAATGCAGAAACCGCCCAACTACTGATTGGCTGTCAAGGACTCACCCATATTGGGTTCATCGTAGATAAAATGAAAAACTTGTATAAATTAGAAGTTGACACGAGCGATCAAAAAATTGTCTACCGAGAAACCATTAAGAAAAAAGGGGACGCCGAGGGACGCCACAAGAAACAATCCGGGGGAGCCGGTCAGTTCGGCGTTGTCAAAATGCGATTTGAGCCGATGGACCCCAATGAAAAAGCGTTTGAATTCACCGAAGAAGTCCACGGTGGAAGCGTTCCAAAAAACTATTTTCCAGCGGTTGAAAAAGGCCTCATAGAAACGTTCCAAAAAGGCCCCCTAGCTGGGTTCCCAGTCATTGGTGTGCGCGCGGTCTTGTATGACGGCGCCTATCACGATGTGGACTCCAATGAAATTTCCTTTAAGATGGCCGCAAACCTCGCTTTTAAAAACGCACTGGACCAAGTCAAACCAACCATATTAGAACCCGTCATGCACCTTGACGTGATTGTCAAAGATGAGTATGTCGGGGAAGTCATGGGGGATGCCAATAAACGGCGTGGCCGGGTGCTTGGCATGGAACCTCTGGAAGGGGGCCGCCAAAAAATTGAAGCGGAAATCCCGGAATCAGAAATTGTCTCCTACACCGTTGACTTGAAAGCCATGACCCAAGGCAGTGGATCATTCTCGCGAGCCTTTGTGCGGTATGAAGAGGTACCCGATGCCTTAGTTGAAAAAATCGTTCAAGCGCACGCTTAAAAATTGGCCACAAAAAAACGCGGATTCTCACACTTAGAGTCCGCGTTTTTTAATAGTCTGTGGATACGAGCATTAAGCCTTCGGCTGGGGCGAGCACTTTTTGGGAAGGCGTCTCAGGATGCGCCAGGGCATTTTGGATGGCATCCAGTGAATACTCAAGGGCCGCTCCAATAATCATCCGAATCATGTGTCTTAAAAATCCTGACGCGTGAAAGGTGACTCGGTAAGTGTCGTCATCAATGGCATGAATGTCAATTGATTCGATCGTTCTTACCGTGTTTGTTGAAGCGTCCACCTTGGCAAAATTCCGAAAATCATGAGTGCCTTCAAATGCTTGAATGTTGGCGGTGAATTGAACGATGTCTAACGGTTCAAATACACTCACTTTGTGCATCGTTTCGACGCGTTTAATCCGTGATAATGTGTACGCATACGTCTTTGTAAGTAAGTCGTAGCGCGCGTGAAAAAACGGGGTGACTTCTTGCACGTGGTGGATGACTAAATCACTGGGCGCCATGCGATTCATCAGCCGCAGTAATTTATCTGCTGCCATGTTAAACGGAGCGTCAAAATGAGCCGTTGCGGCTTTTGCGTGGACACCGGCATCCGTTCGTGACGCTGGATGTAACGTAATATCTGATTGAAACAGATGACCGAGAATTGATTCAATTTGCCCGGTAATTGTCGGCACGTTGGGTTGAATTTGTGAGCCCTTATAAAGGGTCCCATCATAGCCATACTGAATGGCGATGCGAGACGTTTTTAAAGGGGCCTTGAGAAGATCAACCCGGCTCAGTAACGCCCCCTTAAATGCGAGCCGTAACGTTCGAGTCCCGTCGCTTATAACGGTGCGGGAAAATTCTTGATAGACCATCACGTGGGGACGATCTAGATCTTCGAATAGACGGTAAAGGTCAGCCACTGATACAGGGTCATATGCCTCGTTTAACAGTTGGGTTGTCTCACTGAGAGCTTCTTGGATACGCTGTGGGTCGTCCAGCCATGTGTTAAACGGGTCACTTACCATAAAATCCGGACTCCAATGGAGACGATCATTAAGGTCAGTGTGACGACTAAGACAGCCGTATCTAATGGTTTCCATGTCAGTTGGTTGAGTCTCGTACGAGGTTTCCCCGGTACAAAGCAACGCGCTTCCATGGCGTTGGCGAGCTCATCAGACCGTTGAAATGAAATGATAAACATCGGAACTAACAGCGAGATAATCTGTACGACTTTGTCTTTAATCTTTCCTTCTTGAAAGTCGACCCCGCGGCTGGCTTGCGCTAAGATAATCTTGTTTGCTTCATCGAGTAAAGTCGGGATATAGCGCAAGGAAATACCGATAATCATGGCAATTTCTTCGGTGTTCACTCGAATGATTTTAAGTGGTTTTAAGACGCGTTCTAAACCGAGATTTAAATCGGTGGGTTTCGTGGTAATCGTCAAAATCGTTGATAAGGTGACGATGATTACGAGCCTTAACAAGATGAAAATTGCAAACAGTAATCCTTCTTCGTAAATGGCGATGGTGAAAGAGCCAAATGAGGCAAGTAAGGTGAGTTGTGAAAGTAGAGTTAATACGCCCGCAACCATGACTAAGAAGCTAATAAACGTAAAAGACGTAAAGCGTTTTAAGAAGAGCCATGCGGCAAATATCCCCACAGATAACGCCACATTCAAGGGATCAAATGTTAATCGTAATGTGCCTAATAAGCGCCCTTGCGTGTTGAATAATATTTGAAAGACAAACGTGAAAATGAGTAAAAATAAAAGCGGACGTAAGCCGAAATAGACTTTTTTCAAACTAATTTTACCGAGTGGGAGTAAGACTAAAATACCTAACAAAGCGAGTCCCATCACGAGTAACTCGTCAATGACAAAAACCGCAACAAACAAGATGAACAGGGCAATTAATTTGACCCGTGGATCCATTCGGTACAAAAACGAATCTCCTGGGATGTAGCGGCCAATCACGATATTTTTCATTGGTCACCCTCACCATTTATGGCGTTGAGTAATTGCGTAAAATCGTCCATGGGTGTTTGCAATTTGAATTGACTCTGCAGATAATTTAAAACTTTTTTCCGGTCGGGGAGGTCCATTTTCCAGACGCTCAGCTCAGGATGATTAAATAGCGCATCTGGCGCTCCATCAAAGACCAATTCTCCCGACTGCATCACAAGGACGCGTTTGGCGTAGGCTTCCACCCAGTTCATGTCATGCGTAATAAAGACGATGGAAATGTGCGTGGTACGTTGAATAGATTCAAATACGTCCATCAACATTTTTTGTGACTGTGGATCAAGCCCACTGGTTGGCTCATCAAGCACTAAAATGTCAGGCTCCATGGCCAGTATTCCAGCAATTGATACGCGCTTTTTTTCACCGCCAGATAAATGGAATGGACTGCGCGCATAATAGGTGTCATCCAGCCCCACTAAAGATAGCGCATGTTTGGCTTTTTCTTCCGCGTCCGCTTGGCTAAGCCCAAAGTTTTTTGGCGCAAACGCAACGTCTTTTAAGACAGACTCTTCAAACAGTTGATATTCAGGAAACTGAAAGACGAGGCCGATGCGTTTGCGAATCGGCGTCTTTTTAATCGACTTATCTTTAAACGATTCGGCGCTGATTGTTACGTCAAATAATTCAGCGGTCCCAGAAGTCGGTGCCATCAGCGCGTTAAGGTGCTGCACCAAGGTCGATTTTCCAGACCCCGTTTCCCCGACCAACGCGATAAATTCATCCGTGGCATCAATCGTCAAGGTTACGTCTTTTAAGGCGTGCACGGCGGGTTGGTTGATGGCCGTGTACGTATGACTTACAGTGTGAAGGCGGATTGCCATAATAACGCCTCCCATTCGTCGGTGAGCTGTTTTTTCTTCGCCAGTTGATTCATGTACTTAAATGGTTCTAAAAGCGTGAGACGGGCTTTTTTTAGCAGTGGCTCATCGCGTAATATATCGCGCGGAGTGCCAGATTTTAATAGCCGTCCTTCGTGCATCACTAAGACACGGTCAGCGGGTAATGCTTCTTTTAAGTCATGGGTGATTGAAAGGATTGTTTTTCCGGACGCTTTCAAGGCGTGCATGATCTCTAACATCGCCTGACGGCCGGTCGGATCGAGCATTGACGTGGCTTCATCAAAAATGATGAGTTCTGGCTTCATGGCCAGCGTGCCTGCAATCGCGACGCGTTGTTTTTGACCCCCTGACAGTTGGGAGGGTTCTTTGTCTAAATATGCGTCCATGCCGACTGCCTTGCTGTAATGATCAATCCGTTTAAGCATTTCCTCATACGGCACACTTAAATTTTCCAACCCAAAAGCGATATCATCTTTCACAGTCACCCCGACAAATTGGTTGTCAGGATTTTGAAAGATAATACCGATTTTTTCACGGATGCCTTGGACGGTTGTCTCATCCAATGTTTCACCGGCCACTTGAATCGTCCCTTGTTGGGTCTTAAGCAACCCAATTAGGAGTTTGGCAAGGGTCGACTTACCGCTTCCATTCGGGCCCACGATGGTTACCCATTCGCCAGCTTCAACGGTTAAGGATAGCTGATCAATCGCCGGTGTTTTTCCGTAACTAAAAGACACGTCTTGCAGTTCAATTAACGGCACACACGCCTCCTAAAAGACAAAATGCGAGCAATCTCTGCTCGCATTATCCATGTTATTCAACAAATTCAATGATGGCCATTTCGGTCGCGTCACCGCGACGAGGGCCCATTTTGTAGATGCGGGTGTACCCACCACTACGTTCGCTAAAGCGAGGGGCAATGTCATCAAATAGTTTTTGAAGCGCAAATTTGTCGTCATTTGCGGAAATGAAACGAACAGTTTTAGCAGCTTGGCGACGCGATTCTAACGTATTTTTCTTTCCGAGTGTCACCATTTTGTCCGCCAACCGTTTGAGTTCTTTGGCTTTGGTATACGTTGTTTCAATGCGTTCATGCACAATCAATTGTGTCACTAAGTCTCTAAGCATCGCTTTTCGTTGGTCTGAACGGCGATTTAGTTTGGTATATCCAGTCATGATTTCCTCCTACGCTGATCTGGCGAGTGAAAGTCCAAGATCGTTGAGTTTTTGTTTCACTTCTTTCAGTGATTTTTTCCCTAAATTTCGAACTTTCATCATGTCTTCTTCCGATTTGCGCGTTAATTCGTCAACGGTATTAATGCCGGCGCGCTTCAAGCAGTTGTAACTTCTTACGGACAGATCAAGATCTTCGATTTGCATTTCTAAGATTTGCGAATTTTGAGCGGTTTCCCGTTCCATCATGAAGGATTCTTCGGGGTCAAGCTCAGATAATTCAACGACCACATTTAAGTGATCAATCATCATTTTAGCCGCCATTCCAATCGCTTCTTGCGGATTCACAGAACCGTTGGTTTCGACTTCTAAAATGAGTTTGTCTAAGTCGGCATGATCTTCCACACGGGTTTTATCCACGTCATACATCACGCGAGTAACCGGCGTGTAGATGCTGTCAATAGGGATGACACCGACCGCTTTATTAAAGCGTTTATTTTGTTCTGCACCGACATAACCAATGCCTCGGCGTGCCGTCATCGTCATCCGGAACGACCCGGATTGAACATTGACGATTTCTAAGTCAGGGTTGACGATACTAACTTCATCATCGGGGACATGAATGTCGCCCGCAGTGACGACTTTGGGACCTTTGACTTCAATTTCTAATATTTTTTCAACGTCTGGATCGGCGTTATCGATGGACAATATGACATCTTTTAAGTTAAGGACGATGCCTGTGACATCTTCAACGACCCCTTCAATGGCAGAAAATTCATGTTGAACACCGTCGATTTGACAGTTCACGATGGCCGCACCCGGGAGTGATGATAATAAAATTCTCCGTAGTGAATTACCGAGCGTAATGCCGTAGCCACGTTCTAGTGGAGAAATTTCAAATCCACTTTTTGTGACACTGTCGTATGCCTCACCATCCAAGACTTTGATAAAGGGCTTTTCAAACATTAAGTCTTTCAAATTGCGAAACCTCCTAAAATTGGTTGAATGGATTTATCCTCGAGGACGTTTCGGAGGACGGCATCCATTGTGCGGGACCGGGGTTACATCTTTGATCGATGTAATATTCAGGCCAGCGGTTTGCAGGGAGCGAATCGCGGCTTCACGACCAGGTCCAGGCCCTTTAACCGTCACATCAACGCGTTGTACGCCGTGGTCCATCGCCGCTTTAGCACATGCTTCGGACGCAATTTGTGCGGCATAAGGCGTCGATTTTCTCGACCCTTTAAAGCCTAAGGCGCCGGCACTTGTCCAGGACACCGCATTACCTTGAGGGTCCGTAATGGTGATAATCGTGTTATTAAATGTTGAATGAATATGGGCGACACCACTTGGAATATTCTTTTTCGAGCGGCGTTTACGTGCGCCTTTTCTTACAGCCATAAAATCCTCCTATTTCCGCTTGTTCGCAACAGTACGACGTGGCCCTTTGCGGGTTCTTGAGTTGTTCCGCGTGTTTTGTCCGCGCGTGGGAAGCCCACGGCGATGACGAATTCCACGGTATGAGCCGATTTCTTGAAGTCGTTTAATATTGAGGGCGGTTTCGCGCCGTAAATCCCCTTCAGTTTTCACTTTGGAAATTTCTTCACGAATCCGTTTGAGCTCTTCTTCAGATAAATCTTTGACGCGCGATTCTTCCGATACATTGGCCGCAGCAAGTACTTTTTGTGACGTACTTTTTCCGATGCCAAAAATATAGGTCAATGAAATTACAACGCGCTTATCGTTGGGAATATCTACACCTGATATACGTGCCATGGTTGGCCTCCTTAACCTTGTCTTTGTTTATGTTTGGGATTTGAGCAGATTACCATAACTCTGCCTTTGCGTTTAACCACTTTACATTGGTCGCACATTTTTTTAACGGATGGTCTTACTTTCATAACGATGCGCCTCCTTTGGCAACTTGCAATTATTTGTGACGGTAGGTAATGCGCCCACGTGTTAAATCATAGGGAGACATCTCCACTGTGACGCGATCGCCAGGTAAAATGCGTATGTAATACATGCGGATTTTACCTGAAACGTGAGCTTTGATCTTGTGTCCGTTGGGTAATTCAACGAGAAATTGAGTATTGGGAAGAGCTTCAACCACTTTTGCTTCGAATTCTATTTTTTCTTCTTTGGCCATTGAATCGCCTCCTTAAAGGATGGTGAGCAGTTTAGGTGTGTCTTCGGTAATTAATATCGTGTGTTCGTAATGCGCCGAGAGTGACTGATCAAGCGTCACGGCAGTCCAGCCGTCGGCTAAGACTTTCACTTCTTTTTTTCCCGTATTGATCATCGGTTCAATGGCTAAAGTCATGCCAGGTTTTAACTTCGGTCCTCTGCCAGGTACCCCATAATTAGGGATTTGCGGGGCTTCGTGCAATTCTTTACCGACTCCGTGGCCGACAAATTCGCGAACTACACTCATCCCACGATCTTCTGCGTACGTTTGAATGGCGTGTGAAATATCGGATAAGTACTGACCGGCTTTCGCGACCGCTAACCCCGCATACAGTGACTGTTCGGTCACGTCCATCAATTGACGCGCGGCACTCGATACTGACCCCACGGCGTACGTCCAGGCGGAGTCTCCGTGATACCCTTGATAAAAGGCACCGATATCGACCTTGAAGAGGTCACCTTCTTTTAAGGGGCGCTGTGAAGGAATGCCGTGAACCACTTCGTCGTTGACTGACGTGCAGGCACTTCCGGGAAAGCCGCCATACCCTTTAAAGGATGGCGTGGCTCCATGAGCTCGAATGACCGATTCAACAATCGCGTCAATCTCAGCCGTTGTTACACCTGGTTGAATCGCTGCTTTCACCGCTTGATGAGCGAGTGCGACGATGCGACCCGCTTCTTGCATGAGGGCAATTTCACGCGGACTTTTTAAGACAATCATGCGAGTCCTTCGAGTACTGCTTTAATTTCTTGATACACACCCTCAAAACTTTTTTCACCGTCGACTTCATAAAGAAGGCCACGGGATTTGTAATACTCAATTAACGGTTGTGTTTTGATTTTATAAATGTCTAACCGGTTTTTCACCGATTCACGCTTATCATCTTCACGCTGATAGAGGACCCCACCGCAACTGTCACAAACGTTTTCAACCTTGGGCGGTTTGAAGTCGAGGTGATAGGTTGCCCCACATATGGAGCACGACCGACGTCCCACCATACGGGTCAAAATCACGTCATCGGAAACGACAATTTGGATGACTGCATCAAGACTCGATTGCATTACGTCAAGCATGTCAGCAAGTGCTTCAGCTTGGAAAATCGTCCGTGGAAAGCCGTCGAGTAAAAAGTTCTTTTCTTTATTGCTTTCGAACAATCGGCGGCGGACGATTTCAATGGTGATTTCGTCCGACACAAGGTGCCCATCCCGGATAAACTCCATGGCGAGCAGCCCTAACGATTCTTTTTTTCGGTACGAGTCGCGAAACATTTCACCCGTCGATATATTCGATAAGTGATAATCTCCGACAATTTTTTTTGCTTGCGTTCCTTTTCCGGCACCTGGAGGTCCCATCATCAGGAGTTTCATGCGCGCCTCCTATTTAATGAAGCCGCTGTAGTTTTGTCCCTGCAAGTCGGTTTTTATTTGTTGGGTCGTTTGAATGGCAACCCCAACGACAATGAGTAAGCTTGTGCCGCCCACTTGCACGTAACTCGGCAAGTTGAAGATGACAGCGGTAAAGATTGGAAGTGACGCCACCACCAATAAATAAAGGGCACCTACGACGGTAATTTTGAACAGTAATTTTGATACGTAGTTTTCCGTTTCTAATCCTGGGCGAACGCCTGGGATGTAGGCATTTTGTTGCTGCAAGTTTTTGGCGATTTTTTCTGGGTTAATTTGAATGAAAGAATAAAAGAAGGTGAATAATACAATTAAGATGGCATAAATTAAATATCCAAGTGGCCGTTGGTAGTTGAAGAATTCTCCAACCCACGTGCCGAACGGGGAATTCGCAAATTCCGGTAGGAATGACAATAGCGTTTGCGGTAAGGAGAGAATCGTCACCGCAAAAATGACTGGAATAACACCGGATGAATTAATCTTAATGGGAATATTCGATCCTTGACGACCTGTTGTTTTTGAACTGGTTGGACGGTTGGCGTACTGAATGGGAATCTTACGATCTGCAGCAGTCATAATTGTCACACCGACTAAGACGAGTAAATACAGTACGACGACGACCGCAAAGGTTAAGTAACTGCCTAAATCAGACGTGGCACCTGCCAGATATTCTTGGCCGAGTGAGGTAAACATGCCTGGAAGTCCAGAAATAATTCCGGCGACAATAATCATCGACGTGCCATTGCCGATGCCTTTTAATGTGATTTGATCAGACAACCATAATAAGAATGCGGTGCCTGCGGTCATCACCACGGCTAAGAAGGTATACGTGAAGAATGTTGGTTCAACACCGATATCAAAGATGGTATTGCCGGTTAAAGCAAACCCATACGTTAAGCCAAGCGCTTGAATAAACGCAAGCGCAATCGCTAAATAGCGAGTCAATTGGTTAATTTTTTGCTTACCTGTCTCGCCTTCTTCAGACCACTCTTTGAGGATTGGCACGATGTCCATTTGCAGTAATTGAATCAAGATGGACGCCGTAATATAAGGCCCAATGCCTAAGGCGATGATCGAGAAGTTCGATAATGCTGAGCCCGTAAACGCATCAATGATGCCGATGAATCCACCTTGTGCTTCAAAAAACTGACGGATTTGTTCCGGGTTGATAAGCGGAATGGTAATGTACGTCGCAGCTCTAAATACTAAAAAAGCGGCGAGCGTAAATAAAATCTTATTGCGGACTTTCGTGCTGTCAAAAACGGCGCGCAACGTATCCATTAGAGCACCTCTGCTTGGCCGCCAGCTGCTTGAATCTTCGCCACTGCAGAACCGGTAAATTTATGCGCTTTGACTGTGACAGCGTCTTTCAGTTCGCCTTGGCCTAAGACTTTTAGTCCGGCTTTCGCAATTGATTTGACGACTTTATCTTCTAGTAGCGTTTCCGGGGTTACCACAGTGCCTTTTTCATACCGGTTAAAGACCGATATATTGACCGTTGTATACGTTTTGCGTGTCGGGTTGTTAAAGCCCATTTTACGCAAGCGTTTAATGACTGGTGTTTGGCCCCCTTCAAAGTTGATACGAAGGCTTCCACCAGAGCGTGCTTTTTGTCCTTTATGGCCGGCACCTGCAGTTTTTCCATTGCCGGTCCCATGGCCGCGACCAACGCGTTTTTTCGCGTGAGTCGACCCTTTCGTAGGGGTGAGTTCATGTAATTTCATAATGCCCTCCTATTGCTCGGTAACCGTGACGAGATGGGCAACTGTTTTAAGCATGCCACGCACAGTTGGTGAGTCTCCTTTAATGACGGTCTGATGCATTTTTTTAAGTCCCAATGCTTGCAACGTTTTACGTTGTCTGGGGAGTGTCCCAATCATACTTCTTGAGAGGGTAATCGAGAGCTCTTTCATTAGTGTAAGATCTCCTTTGTGGTCAAACCACGGGTCCGTGCAACTTCTTCGGCACTCCGTAATTTAGAAATCGCATCCATCGTGGCACGGATGATGTTAATCGGGGTTGATGACCCAAGTGATTTCGAGAGAATATCTTTCACACCAGCCGCTTCTAAGACGGCGCGAACAGGGCCTCCTGCGATGACTCCAGTCCCGAGTGATGCCGGTCTTAAATAGACTTGGCCAGCACCGTGAATTCCCGTAATTTCGTGGGGAATCGTCGAGCCGTACATCGGCACTTTGATCATGGAAGCTTTGGCGGCTTCGATGGCTTTTTTAATGGCGTCAGGGACTTCTTGAGCTTTCCCAGTACCGAATCCGACACGTCCTTTTTTATCGCCAACGACGACGAGGGCAGAGAAACGGAACCGACGGCCCCCTTTGACAACTTTTGTGACGCGGTTGATATTGACGACGCGTTCTTCGAATGGGTTTTCTTCCCGTCTTCTGCGGGGTCTTCTTTTGTTTTGCATCGACATACCTCCTAAAATTCCAATCCGGCTTCACGAGCGGCTTCAGCTAATGCTTTGACCCGTCCGTGATACAAATAACCACTGCGGTCAAAGACGACCGCTTTAATTTTTTTATCCAAGGCTTTCTTCGCTAAGGCTGCGCCCACTTCTTTGGCCACATCCACCGTTAAGCTTTTCGCTTTCACGTCTTTCATGGATGACGCACTTGCTAGGGTGACTCCGTTTAAGTCATCAATCAATTGCGCATAAATGTTTTTGTTTGAGCGGTAAACGCTGAGCCTTGGACGATCACTCGTTCCATGGAGGCTTTGACGAATCCGGAAATGACGTTTTTGTCTCAGTGTATTGCGTGAAATTTTCTTAATCATATCAATCTCCTACCGTTACTTAGCGGTTTTTCCTTCTTTACGACGTACATACTCATCTACGTAACGGATCCCTTTACCTAAGTACGGTTCGGGTTTGCGGATGGCGCGAACGTTGGCCGCAAATTGACCGACTAATTGTTTATCAATGCCGGACACCGAAAGCTGGGTATTTTTTTCTACCGCGACTTCAATGCCAGACGGAATGCTCATTTCAACAGGATTTGAATATCCGGCATTGACGACGAGCGTATTTCCTTGCACTTGGGACCGATACCCAACGCCGACCATTTGAAGTTCTTTCTTATAGCCTTCGCTGACCCCAGTTACTAAATTTTGTACGCGCGCTCGGGATGTTCCAAACAGCGCTTGCACAAGATTCGATTCTAATTTTTTCTCTAAGACAAGCGTGTTTCCATCTTGTTTAACCGCAATGGATTCATGCACGTCATACGATAAAGTTCCTTTGGGTCCTTTTACCTCGACATGTTGCCCGTCAATTGTGGCGGTCACCCCATCAGGTAAAACGACCGGTTGTTTTCCGATACGACTCATTTTATCCTCCTTAGGTTGACTACCAAACGTACGCTAGGATTTCGCCTCCGACGTTGTCACGGCGTGCTTGACGGTCTGTCATTAAGCCTTTGGACGTCGAGAGAATGGCGATGCCTAGCCCGTTTAGGACTTTGGGAATTTCTTGGCTTGGTGCATAGACACGTAAGCCGGGTTTTGATATACGTTTCAATCCTTTGATGACACGTTCGTTTTGGTTATATTTAAGCGTCACTTTAAGGTCATTAAAGCGCTCGCCTTTGACAAGTGAGACGTTGGTGATGTACCCCTCGGCTCGCAACAAATCTAAGACTTGTTGTTTTAACTTGCTAGCAGGCATTGTCACTGTTTCTTTTTTCATTTGATTTGCGTTACGGATGCGTGTAAGCATGTCCGCAATCGGATCTGTCATGACCATATTAATTGGCCTCCTTCCAAGTTACCTAGTCTTACCAACTGGCCTTTTTAACACCAGGGATTTGTCCTTTGTATGCCAATTCGCGGAAGCAAATTCGGCATAATTTGAATTTCCGATACACCGAATGGGGACGTCCACAACGTTCACATCGGGAGTATTCTCGAACGGAATACTTCGGCGTTCTTTTTTGTTTCACAACCATTGATTTCTTTGCCATGATTTACCTCCTTGAATTATTTCCGGAAAGGCATGCCGAGTTCTTGCAATAAGAAACGGGCCTCTTCGTCTGTATGTGCCGTGGTTACAATCACAATATCCATCCCCCGCACGCGGTTGACTTTATCGTAATCAATTTCTGGGAATATCAATTGTTCCTTGACACCCAGCGTGAAGTTCCCGCGGCCATCAAAGGATTTTTTTGAGACCCCTTGAAAATCTCGAACCCGAGGCAGTGCAATGCTGACTAACTTATCTAAGAAGTCGTACATTCTCACGCCGCGTAAATCCACTTTACAGCCAATGGCCATGCCTTGGCGTAATTTGAAGTTTGCAATCGATTTTTTTGCTTTCGTAATGACCGGTTTTTGACCCGCAATTTGCGTCAATTCTTCGACGGCATCATCGAGTGCTTTTGCGTTGTTAATGGCATCGCCAACCCCGATATTAATAATGATCTTTTCAACTTTTGGTGTCTGCATCACAGACTCATAGTTGAATTGTTTCATCATCGCTGGTTTAACGGATGCTTGGTATTTTTCTTGTAAGCGATTCATAAGATTCTAACTCCTTTGAGATTAGTCAAGAACCTCACCTGATTTTTTCGCAAAGCGAACTTTGCGCGTCACTTTCTCTTTTTTGACGGTATCGGTGATTTCTTTTAAGCCAATCCGAGTGGTCTCTTTCCCATCGAGGTACATGACGTTGGACGCATGAATGGGTGCTTCAAACTCCAAAATGCCTCCGTCAGGGTTCGCTTGGGACGGTTTGGTGTGTTTCTTAATGGTATTGACCCCTTCGACGATGAGGGTATCGTCTTTCGGGAATGTTTTTAACACAGTGCCTTCTTTTCCGCGGTTCGCTCCACTGATGACGCGAACTTTATCACCTTTAAGTATTTTCATGGAAGACTCCTTACAATACTTCAGGGGCTAATGAAACGATTTTCATAAACCCTTTTTCTCTGAGTTCACGGGCGACAGGACCAAAGATCCGTGTTCCGCGGGGGGATTTATCATCCCGGATAATTACAGCAGCGTTGTCATCAAAGCGAATGTAGCTACCGTCACCACGACGTACAGAACGTTTCGTGCGGACGATGACTGCTTTTAAGACTTCCCCTTTTTTAACTTGCCCTCCAGGCGCTGCTTGTTTCACGGTGACCGTAATGACGTCACCAATCGATGCATATTTCCGTTTACTGCCGCCGAGGACTTTAATTGTCAAAACTTCTTTGGCACCGGAATTATCGGCGATTCTAAGACGCGATTCTTGTTGAATCATAAGTTTGACCTCCTCGACTATTGAATGGCGGGACGATCTAAAACCTCAAGTAAACGGAAACGTTTTGATTTAGAGAGTGGACGAGTTTCCACAATTTTTACAAAATCGCCTTCTTTTGCTTGATTATTAGCATCGTGGGCCGCAAATTTTTTAGATTGTTTTACACGCTTTTTATAAATAGGATGAACTTTGTAGCTTTCGACAAGCACTGAAATGGTTTTGTCAGGTTTGCTGGAAACTACGGTTCCCATTAAAACACGTCTTTGATTTCTTTCCATGTTTGCCTCTTTCTACTGCTCATGACGTTCATTGAGAATGGTTTTCATTCGTGCAATGATTCGCTTTAAGGTTGAGATACGTGCCGTGTTAGTAAGTTGACCTGTCGCTTGTTGGAATCGCAGATCAAATAGTTCCCGCTTAAGGTTGGAGATTTCTGTCACAATGGCTTCTGTTTCCATGTCTCTAATTTCTTGCGCAGTCATTATGCATCACCACTTTCACGTCGAATAAATTTAGTCGACACTGGAAGTTTGTGAGACGCTAAGCGTAGCGCTTCTTTGGCGATTTCTTCAGTCACACCACCAATTTCAAACATTACAGTCCCTTCTTTAACGACGGCCACATAGCCTTCTGGTGCACCTTTACCGGATCCCATTCGAACTTCCAGTGGCTTTTTCGTTTTTGCCATGTGCGGGAAAATGCGCATCCATACTTTCCCTTGGCGTTTCATGTAACGGGTCATCGCGATTCGAGCCGCTTCAATTTGGCGGTTCGTAATCCACGCACCTTCCAGTGATTGTAAGCCGTATTGACCAAAGTCAACACGAGTGCCACCTTTCGCTTTGCCTTCATAAGACACGCGATGGGGGCGACGATATTTAGTACGTTTCGGTGTTAACATCTATTCCGCCTCCCTTTTAGCTGGCAAAATTTCACCTTTATAGATCCATACTTTGACGCCGAGTTTACCGTAGGTTGTCATGGCTTCTGAAAACGCATAATCGATGTCTGCACGGAGTGTATGGAGTGGAACGTTTCCTTCTGAGTAGCCTTCGGTACGAGCCATTTCTGCCCCACCCAAGCGTCCAGACACTAACGTTTTAACCCCTTTAGCACCGGCTCTCATGGCCCGTTGAATGGCCATTTTTTGAACCCGGCGGAAAGACGCACGATTTTCTAATTGCTGAGCAATCGAGTCGGCGACTAATACGGCATCAAGTTCTGGTTTTTTAATTTCTACGACGTTTAAGATTATTGATTTATTAGTGACTTTGGATAACCGTTTAATCGCTTCGTTTTTTAAACTACCTTCACGTCCGATTACCATCCCAGGTTTCGCCGTATTTAAGGTAAGAATTACGCGGTTTTTTAACCGTTCAATTTGAATGGTTGAGACCGCAGCATTGACATAAAAGTCTTCTAAAATTTCACGAATTTTAATGTCTTCTTGGAGTAAATCTGCGACTTCGCCCTCGTTGGCATACCAACGTGAATCCCAGTCACGAATGACTCCAATGCGTAATCCTACTGGATTTACTTTTTGACCCATATTAGCTGCCTCCTTGTGCTTTTTCAGCCACAACAATCGTTGTATGGCTGGTTCTTTTTAAAATTTGTGATGCGCTCCCTTTAGCGCGAGGACGAATCCGCTTCAGGGTAGGACCTTCACCCACAAATATTTCTTTGACGAATAAATCATCCGGATTAAGACTATTGTTATGTTCGGCATTCGCCACAGCAGAACGGAGTAATTTTTCTACTACCGGAGATGCAGCTTTCGGTGTGTGCGCTAAAATTGCAAACGCTTCGCCCACCGATTTTCCTCGAATTAAGTCAATGACAAGTTTTACTTTTCGAGAAGAAATACGAACCATTTTAGCTTGAGCTTTAACTTCCATATTCATCCTCTACTTTCTAATAGCTTTCTTGTCTTTGTCATGACCACGGTAAGTCCGTGTTGGGGCAAATTCGCCCAGTTTGTGACCGACCATATCTTCAGTCACGTAGACTGGCACATGCTCTTTGCCATTGTGAACCGCAATTGTGTGTCCCACGAATTGAGGGAAAATGGTAGAACGTCGTGACCATGTCTGAATGACACGTTTTTTGTTTTCTTTGTTCATTTGAGCCACTTTGAACATTAAATGATCGTCGCAAAATGGGCCTTTTTTAATTGATCGTGACATCTAATTTCCTCCTCTTTATTTCTTACGGCCTCTAACAATCAAACGATCGCTAGATTTGTGATTTTTACGGGTTTTTAGACCAAGTGCGGGTTTTCCCCAAGGGGTCATTGGACTCTTTCGCCCAATTGGTTGTCTACCTTCACCGCCGCCGTGCGGGTGATCCAGTGGGTTCATGACCGAACCACGGACCGTCGGTTTAATCCCGCGGTGGCGATTCTTGCCGGCTTTACCAATATTGACGAGTTCGTAATATTCATTTCCGACCACACCGATCGTTGCACGACATGTGCCTAAAATCTTCCGAACTTCACCACTTGATAAGCGGACCAATACGTATTTTTCTTCACGTCCAAGAATTTGTGCCTCAGCGCCAGCTGCACGCGCCACTTGACCGCCTTTTCCTGGGTACAATTCGATGTTGTGAATCATCGTACCAACGGGAATTTTATTGAGTGTTTTCGCGTTGCCTGTTTTGATGTCGGCTGCTTCGCCAGATTCCAAAACCGTCCCCACTTTTAAACCATCAGGAGCGATAATATAACGTTTCTCCCCGTCGGCATAGTGAAGTAATGCAATGTTCGCAGAGCGGTTTGGATCATACTCAATACTTGCAACTTTTGCAGGAATCCCATCTTTGTTTCGTTTGAAATCAATGATGCGATATTTTCTCTTGTTCCCACCACCATGGTGACGGACGGTGATTTTACCTTGATTATTTCGGCCTGAAGTTTTATTAAGTTTTACGAGTAGTGATTTTTCAGGAGTTGTTTTGGTGATTTCCGAGTAATCAAGGGAGGTCATATGGCGGGTTCCGTTTGTCATCGGTTTGTATTTTTTAAGAGCCATGCTGAATTCCTCCTTACCTTACTAAGCCGTAAAGATTTCGATTTTGTCATCGGCTTTGAGTGTCACTATGGCTTTTGATTTCTCAGCCTTAAAGCCTTGGTGTTGCCCGACTCTTTTTGGTTTACGAGCCGTGTTGATTACGTTAACGCTAGTTACAGTGACATCGAATAATTCTTCGACGGCATGTTTGATCTGAACTTTGTTGGCACGCTTATCAACCTCAAATGTATATTGATTGAGCGTTTCAACCAGTTGCATGCTTTTTTCGGTAATTAGTGGACGTTTAACAATTTCACTAGCTAACATTATTTAAGTCCCTCCTCAAGGCGTTGAGCAGCTGCTTGAGTAACTAACAATGTCTTCGCATTCATTAATTCGTACACGCTTGCTTGATCAGCGGTTGTGACGAAGACACCGGGAATATTACGCGCAGAGAGCAACACTTTTTCATCCAATTGATCAAGGATGATGAGTATTTTTCCAGAAAGGTTAAGTTGATTTAAAACACTTTCCATTGTTTTTGTTTTAATTGCTTCAAGAGCAAGTGCATCAAGTAACACAAAGTTCTGATCTGCCACTTTCGCTGAGAGTGCTGAGCGAAGGGCTAAACGTCTAACTTTACGGTTGACTTTAAAACTGTAATCTCTAGGAGTCGGTCCAAATACAACGCCGCCGCCTCTCCATTGCGGAGAACGAATGGATCCTTGACGCGCACGCCCGGTTCCTTTTTGACGCCATGGTTTACGACCTCCACCACGAACTTCACCACGGTTTTTTACGCTGTGCGTTCCTTGGCGCATCGCAGCTCGCTGAGCTTTGATCACATCGAATAGTACTTGTTGGTTCGGTTCGATGCCAAATACATCATCACTCAATGTTGCTTGCGTTACTTTTTTTCCGGCTTGATTTAATACATCTAACTTAGGCATGATTGACCTCCTTCGAACCAAACACTATTTTTTCTCCGCATCTGACTCGGCTGACGCTTCTTCAGTGTCAGAGTCAGATGAGGCTGTTTCTGCAGGAGCTTCTTCGCTCGCAGCGGGCACTTCTTCGGTGACTTCTTCACTGGCAGCCGGCGCTTCTTCAGCGGCAACTTCAGGGTCTGCGGGTGCAGCTTTAGCAGATTCTTCAGGAGCAGCTTCTGGAGTTGCTTCTTCTGGTGCAGCAACTTCTGCAGGTACCTCTTCAGAGGCAGCCGGTGTTTCTTCGACCACTTCTTCAGCGGCAGCTTCTACCACGAAGTCATTCGGGTTTAATGGCTCAAGTTCTTTATCGTGTTTGACCGCGTTTTTAATAACGATGAGACCTTTGCGAGGTCCTGGGACGTTACCTTTAACGAGTAACAAGTTTTCTTGAACATCTACTTTGACAATTTCTAGGTTTTGAATGGTAACCATTTCAAATCCCATGTGGCCTGGAAGATTTTTACCAGGTCTTACGTGGTTCGGATCAATGCTTCCCATTGAACCAGGTAAACGATGGTAGTGGGATCCGTGTGACATAGGTCCACGGTGTTGATTATGGCGTTTGATGACCCCTTGGAATCCTTTACCTTTGGATCGTCCGGTGACATCAACTGCATCGCCTTCATTAAATATGTTGACTTTGATCTCTTGACCTACTTCAAAAAGGCTGAGTTCTTTTCCTGCAATCTCTTTGATGTAGCGCTTAGGGCTTGCATTTGCTTGGGTAAATTGACCTTTGACGGGTTTTGAAACAAGGGCTTCACGTTTGTTTTTGAAACCGAGTTTAACAGCTTCGTAACCATCTGTTTCAGTTGTTTTCTTCTGTAAGACAACGTTGGGATCACATTGAACAACTGTCACAGGAACGAGTTTCCCTGCATCATTGAACACTTGGGTCATACCAAGTTTGGTTCCTAAGATACCTTTGGCCATGAGACACCTCCTTATAGTGTTTTAATATGTTATTTGAGAATTATATCGACGCCTGAGGGTAAATCTAAATGCATGAGACTATCAATGGTTTGCGGAGTTGGTTGCAAAATGTCGATGAGTCTTTTGTGTGTCCGACGTTCAAATTGTTCACGCGATGTTTTGTTAATGTGAACAGAACGTAATACCGTGAACACCTCTTTTTTCGTCGGCAACGGAATTGGTCCCGAAACCTTTGAACCGGTTTTAAGTGCAGTATCTACAATTTTTTTCGCAGATTGATCGAGTAAACGATGATCATATGACTTAAGTCGGATTCTAATTTGTTGAGCTGGCATATGGTCTCCTTTCGCCTATATTCTGGTATAGACTTGCTCCACGGAAATTTTCAACACTTTAAGACAACGCCTTCCAGTGTATCATTAACCTCCCGTTTCACAGCCGTGACTCAGGCAGAGTCTTGAATAATATATCAAATAAAAAAGGCCTATGCAAGCCTTTTTTTAAGTTTTTATTGGCGTCTTAGAGGCATGGTTAGACAGTGCGGGCCTCCGCGCCCTCTAGAAAGTTCTGACGCTTCGATAGTTATTACGTCGATGCCGGCTTTTTCTAAGGCATCATTGGTATTTTGATTGCGCGCATACATGATGACTTTTCCTGGTGCAATGGCGAGTGAGTTGGCCCCATCGTTCCATTGTTCACGGGCACTTGAGATAATATCGTCGCCTCCACATTGAATCATCTTGACACTATGTTGAAGCTCATTTTCCAAGACGTGTTGAATCGGTTGTTTAAATTCATGAACTTCTAAAGTTTCCTGTTTCATCGTGAAAGAAAAAACATGGGTGAGGTCAAACACACTTTTATGATACAGGAAACTGTAATGATCGACTTGGGTCAAAATCGTGTCTAAATGCATAAATGCCCGATTCCTTGGAATCTTTAACGCGAGGACTTTTTTAAAATCACTGTGCTTTAGTAACTTCATTGAGAGTTGCTCAATAGCAATCGGATGGGTTCTCTTTGAAATACCAATGATGACAGTTTCGTCATTCAGCACTAAGAGGTCGCCCCCTTCTAATGAAAAATCATTCGTTCCATCGAAGTAAATGTGTTCTTTCACACCTTTAAAGCTGGGGTGCTCGGCAAATACAAACGTTGGCAGCAAGGCTTCTTTGGCCCGAATGGTTGATGACAAATTCGCAATTATCGCGCCTTTGCCTAGCGTCACCATCGGGTCACGTTGATACATTAAGTTAGGCATTGGATAAATAATGAAAGGATCATCTTCATGAAAAGACTGCAAATCAATGGATGCATCTGGATAAATCTCTTTAATTAAGATGCCTGAAATCATGGTTTGGACCATCCGGTTTACCGGGAACGCCTGTAAATAATTTTTTAATAGGGCCAGCGTTTCTTGATTGCGAATGTTGGAAACCTGCAAGTAGGCATCAATTAAACCAGTGCGGTTGTCTGCAGTAATGGCCTCCTCGACAAGTGTTTCAATATAGAAAACCTCAACGCCTTGATCTTTAAGTGTGCGTGCAAATGCGTCGTGCTCTTTTTGGGCCGACGCTAAATACGGGATATCCTCATATAAAAATTCACTGAGCAAATGGGGAACTAAATTTTCAATCTCAGCGCCCGGGCGATGCATCAAGATGGATTGAAGTGGCGCAATTTCAGAAAACGTATGAATCATGCCAACTAACTCCTTTGATCTTTTAAACGCAGGGCGAGTTTTGACAGTGTAATTCGCCCATTCAAGTAATTAAAATAATCCGTATCCGCAGCTAAAGGTTGGTCGATAATATGCCGGCGATAAGAAAAGTGATTATCAGTTAAAGTTCCCTCGAGAGCTGATTTAAATGAGACGGGGGTTGTTTCTACATATGACTCACCGACGATATTTGGTGGGAAGTTGATGTTGATGACATAAGCTTTGTCGAGTAAATTATCTGCAATAATATTCATCAAGGTTTTCGTAAACACCGCACTTAGATCTCCATCAAACCGGTAATCCGCTGAAAACGCAATTGATGGATACTCATGGTATTGCGCTTGGAAAGCTGCACCAACTGTCCCTGAGTAATAGATATCAATGCCTAAATTAAATCCATTATTAATACCGGAAATAACGAAATCAGGAACTAAGTTCAACCCTTGTAAGGCAAAGTTTACACAATCAACTGGAGTTCCTAGGACCGCGTAATGTAGATCATCAATTTTTTCATAGTCAACGCCACGTGTTGTCATCGCCATACTTTTCGCTGATTGCTCATATTTCGGTGCAACCACGTGCACCTTATGGCCAAGCTTCAAAAGTGCATTTTCTGCAATATGTAAGCGAGAAGACTCAATACCATCATCGTTTGTGAGCAATATTTTCATCATCAGTCCTTAAGTAGATTGAATTCTTCGGGACGTTGCAGTTGATCAAACAAGTACGTCATCATGTAATCCACAAAGAAATCTATATTGGTCTTATTATACATGATGTGTTTTTCGATTTTTTGATTGTGATGATATTCTGGCATACCTATAAACGCATACAAATACAGTTGGTAGTCCTTAGGTAGATAATTCATCATAAATTCTTTGTAGATCATCAACTCAAGCTCTTTTTTCTGCCACATTGCACTTTGATTTGGGAAAGTCGCTGAGACGCGAAATTCAAATAACAACAATTTTTTTCCGTATTGAAAAATGATGTCTATCCGCCGATTTTTAGAATACGGGATTTTATATTCAAGAAATATTTTAAGGGACGTGTACTGCTCTGGATCTAGTTTTTTCTTGAGTGTGACTAAGATGCGTTTCAAAAGATGGTATTCATCTAGAAATGAGACGATTTCTGCAATCGATACCATACGCCGAAATAACTTTTTTTCTTTAAATAACTTTCTCAAGGTGTGGACGTATCCGCGATTCTCGATACGTTCTCCTCGGTCGTTCATCTTACCGGTAACGATTTTCCATTCATGTAAGATTCCTAGTGATGTGTAAAACTCAAAAAACTCTTTGGGTGAATTAAAGCCGATCATTGCATTATTTTTTAGATTCATACGGCCCTCCTCACTTAATACCATTATGAGAAGTCCCTGTTTTTACTTGAAAAAAAATAAAAAAAAATTAAGCCTTCGCTTAATTTTACAGGGGGGTGGTGGCTCAGGACAGAATCGAACTGCCGACACACGGATCTTCAATCCGTTGCTCTACCAACTGAGCTACTGAGCCTTATTGGCGGTCCAGACGGGAATCGAACCCGCGATCTCCTGCGTGACAGGCAGGCATGTTAACCGCTACACCACTGGACCAAATTGGTTGCGGGGGTAGGATTTGAACCTACGGCCTCCGGGTTATGAGCCCGACGAGCTACCAGACTGCTCCACCCCGCGATATATGGGTCTTAACTTGTATGGCGGAGGAAGAGGGATTCGAACCCCCGCGACGGTTTCCCGCCCTGACGGTTTTCAAGACCGTTCCCTTCAGCCAGACTTGGGTATTCCTCCGTGACGATATTTCATATTTGGTGGACCCGGCAGGATTCGAACCTGCGACCAACCGGTTATGAGCCGGCAGCTCTGACCAACTGAGCTACGGGTCCATACTTGGTAGCGGCGAAGGGAGTCGAACCCCTGACCTTTCGGGTATGAACCGAACGCTCTAGCCATCTGAGCTACACCGCCAAACATTAGGTACTGGGTTTGGACTGCCTAGCGGAATCTCCGTAGACCTCAATGCCCTAAAGGCAAGTGCTCTCCCAGTCGAGCTTAGGTTACGGTTGTTGCAAATACTGTGTTGGTACCTGAGGCCGGAATCGAACCGGCACGGTCTCACGACCATTGGATTTTAAGTCCAACGCGTCTACCTATTCCGCCACCCAGGCAAATAAAGTGGTGTCCTGTAGAGGACTCGAACCTCTGACCCACTGATTAAAAGTCAGTTGCTCTACCAACTGAGCTAACAGGACTCATTCTGGTGCCGGAAACAGGAGTCGAACCCGTGACCTACTGATTACAAGTCAGTTGCTCTACCATCTGAGCTATTCCGGCGTGGTGGAGGATACCGGGCTCGAACCAGTGACCCCCTGCTTGTAAGGCAGGTGCTCTCCCAACTGAGCTAATCCTCCAAAAAAAGAGATGGTGGAGCCTAGCGGGATCGAACCGCCGACCTCCTGCTTGCAAAGCAGGCGCTCTCCCAGCTGAGCTAAGGCCCCGGGTATTAAGTTTTTAAAATGGTGGGCCTGAATGGACTTGAACCATCGACCTCACGCTTATCAGGCGTGCGCTCTAACCGGCTGAGCTACAGGCCCCTAACCATTTTGAAACGCGAAACTTATTTTACACTTATACATTGGTACTGTCAATGCGCGATTGGCGTCTTTGTTAATCATCCGGACATTGCTTTAAAATGGCTGGGCTGGATGGATTCGAACCATCGATGTCGGAGTCAAAGTCCGATGCCTTAACCACTTGGCGACAGCCCATAATGGTGGAGGGGGACGGATTCGAACCGCCGAACCCTGAGGGAGTAGATTTACAGTCTACCGCGTTTAACCACTTCGCTACCCCTCCAAAAGGCGCATAAAAGATTATATTATAATGCGATTTTTATTGCAAGGTTATTTTAATGACGGTTACAGAACTTCGGAGTTTTTGAGTATTATGGCCATAAATCGCCCCATATCGAAGGGTAAATCATGAACCATCACAAACCCAATATTAGCACATTAACCGGCTCTTTATTCATTCTTTCTTAGTCCTAAGAGATGGCCATCTACTTAAATGCTTTTAAAGTTAGACGGTTTGTACGCATATTCCCTTGGCACCTATTTATTAATTATTTGAGAACTATTGGTTTTTACAGATAAAAATTAAGCATTACGTATGTATATTAATTTAGCGATTACTCGCTTTTGATTTTCTTGACACGTTTAATTAATTTTATCCGTTCCAACATGACAATCCGGTCACATCCCAAACACCGTATCTTCACATCGGCGCCTAAGCGTATAACCTCCCACTCGTTAGACCCACAAGGATGTGGTTTTTTCATAACAAGTACTTGGCCAAGTTTTAATTCATCACTTTTCATCGAGTTGATCCTTGATGAACTGATTGAGATCTTCATCTGATGCAAAATTCACAATCATTTTTTTACCTTGTACTTTAATTTCCGCATTTTTAAGTTTCAACGTTCGCTTTATTTTAGTAGTTGCTTTTGTAGTCTCTGTTTGATTTCTCACACTTAGATGAGCTTCTAAGTCTCTTACTGACCATCCATTATCCAATATTTTTTTTGCCAATGAACGAATCTTTTTATAATCGTTTAATTTACTTAAGGTACGTGCGTGCCCCATGCTTAATTTTCGATTTAAAACGAGTTCAGTAACGTCATCAGGTAGATTCAATAATCCGATAATGTTCGTGACATACGGCCGGCTCTTGCCGATTTTTTGAGCCAATTGAGCATGCGTGTAGCCGTGATTTTCAATCAGTTGCTTGTACGTCGCTGCTTCTTCTATTGAGGTTAAATCCTCACGTTGAATGTTTTCAATTAAAGCAAGTTCAGCTGCCATTTGTGCATTGTAATCTCGCACAACTGCTGGAATTGTTGATTTATTAGCGAGTAGGGACGCTTTATATCGACGCTCCCCTGCAATAATCATAAATCCTTCTCTAAGAGGTTTGACTATGATTGGCTGCATTAATCCATATTGAATGATTGATTCTTTTAATGTGTGTAATGCTTTTTCATCGTAATAAAGACGAGGTTGGCTGGGATTGGGTTTAATTTGTGTTAATGCAACGTCAATCACCTTTTCGTCAGACGATATATTCAGCGCGTTTTCATCCATTAACTGACTAAGGCCTCGTCCAAGATTAGATTTGCTCATTATTCTCAACCAATTCCTTTGCTAGATTCTTATAACTTACCGATCCTTTTGACCGGGGTGAAAATTCTGTGACTGGCAACCCGTAGCTTGATGACACCGCCACTTTGACATTTCTAGGAATGATGGTTTTAAAAACTTTCTCACGGAAATATGTTTTGATTTCACTTATAATTTCATACCCGATATTACTTCTGGTATCAAGCATCGTAAGCAAGACGCCTTCAATAACTAATTTCTTAGCACTGTATTGCTTTTTATTTTGAATGTAACGAATGGTATTAAGCAGTTGTGTTAATCCGTCCATTGCTAAAAATTCGCACTGAACAGGGATTAATACAGAGTCTGCAGCAATCAATGCATTCGTTGTAATGAGACCTAATGAAGGTGGGCAGTCGATAATCACATAGTCGTACTCATCCTTCACGGATTCTAATGCATTCGATAAAATAAAATTCTTATTATCATCCGCAATCAATGCCTCTTCAACATTTGACAGGTCAAATTTTGCTGGAATGACATCCATACTTAAGTGTGGGATATGGACAATCACATCTTTCACGGCCGCTTGAGTCATAAAAATATCGGCCGAAGAATACTTTAGATTCGACCGATTGACGCCTAAATTCGTCGTGGCATTGGCCTGATAATCAATATCAACAAGACACACTCTTTTGCCAAGCTCAATTAATGAACTTGCTAAGTTGACTGATGTGGTGGTTTTTCCTACGCCACCTTTTTGATTGCTAATTGCCACTACTTTACCCATTAAACGACTCCTTAAAAAGTAAATTAATTTTATCACAGAGCGCCTGAGAAAATAGACCATTCTAAAAAAAGTTTTCCACGTATTATGTGGAAAACTTTTTGTTTAAAGCTTTTTGTAGAGTTCTTCGTTATCCATGAAAACCCCGATATCACGATCGTTTAAATACTCTTTAATGGCTTTGGACTCATATAATTCTCTAATTTCTGAATGTTCTAAGGATTGAGCAACTCTTCCCCATTTATCACACTGGGTGACTTCTTGCTTGAGATAACGGTAAATCATCGCGTTTGCGATAATCCGATCCGTTTCAAATCGAAGGAGCTGATCAAGTGACGTGGCGTAGTCTGTGATTGAGTCATCTAACCCTTCTTTAGTTTCAGCGATTAATTCGTACGCTAGCTCTGTGAATTCGTTGTTCGTATTCAATAGGTATTTCTGTAGTTGACGAATCGTATCACGAGTCTTATATTTTAAATTTTTGTTGGCGAGGGCTTCCTCAATATCAACATCATGCAGATAGATATAAAACTCGACAAGTTCTTGCATTTCTTTTGCACGGTGGCCATTCATCTCGCCTAAAAAAGTCGACATTTCAGTAATTGCTTGCTGAAAGCTTGGTCTTTGGTAAATGGGATCTAATCGCTCTGATTCAAATTTAGTTTCTTTTAGTCTCACGATTTTATCAAGATAACTTTGTGTATATTTCTTCGATGACAAGAATTCTTGATAATACCGATCATTGGCAACTTCTGAATTGATGAAATAGAGTAAAAAGAAAATATAGAAAAGGGCTAAAGTCGTTTGATAGATCACGATTTGTAACGTTTCATTGGATTGAAATGTTGTTGCAGCAAATATATCGACGTTAAATAGCATATACGCAATGCCAAATAACGTGAGCAATGTCCCGTATACAAAGAACGGAAACCCTTGCTGGTAGTAAATGATGACACTGAGTATTGCGAACAAGAATAAGTAAATATAGAGTGGACTCGAAAAGCTAATAAAAGATCCAACAAGGACAAAGAAACTTAAGATACTAAAGTGCATAGAGCCACGAGGGTTGTTTGTGAACAAAAGCCCTAATGCAACAATGTAAGTCAAAGTAAATGCTGCCGGCACAACGATTTGAATGCCAGATGCACCACTGATAAGAATGCTAAATGGAATGGTTACAGCACTGACTAAAAAGAGGGCGATCAATAATGCGCCAACTTTAATCGACAAAATTTCGCTTATCGATAAATATTCACTATTGCGAATTTTTAAAATCAAATCTCTCATAGCGCAACCTCTACCCCAGACATTGCCTCATCTACGATGGTTTGAATGACATCTTTGTATGCATAGAATGAGCTGAGTATTTTTGGCTCAACCAAATCATCCAATCCACTTTTTTTAAGCCACGTAATAAACGCTTCAGTATCCATCTTCTCGCGGTCAACATCTTGGTGTCGAAAATAAATATAGAAGGCACTAAAAATCATAATTTTCACAGTATCCGAATCATCGTAATGGCGAAACGAATTAAATGCATTTTGCGAATTCAAGGACCGATTATTATGATCACTAATTTGCGAAATACGGTATGCAAGATAGCGGATTTTTTGTTTGGAATTTAAACTTAAGTTTTTTAATTCACTAATGATCTCAAAGGGAATGTCTTTATATTTTTTAACGAGCTGTTTATCGGTTAATCGTTCGATGTCTTTAATTAATTCAAGTCGCTTGGCAAAGATGTTTTCCATCTCAAGTTTGCTTGTGAATGACTCAAAAAATAGCTCGATGTCATGATAAAACACATCTCGGTCAATCGGCCCGTTCATCATTTCATTTTGGAGTTCAAATAAACTATCCATGATGCGGTACTCGTTTTCTTTTGATTTAGCGAGTTTGATGTAGTTGAAGTTTTTAGCTCGATTATTAAATACTGCAGAGACAAATAAAAAGCCCATGATAAGTACGATCGATAAATTAATGACAAGCAACTGACTATTCATCGGGTCAACCAATGCCAGTGTTTCTGGAAAGATCCAAATGACTAAAGAACTTGTGAGCGTCATCAAGAAATGATTGATCGAGACAATTCGTGTATCCAAATAGATAAACCCAATGGTGAATGCAACGAATAAATTCGCTAAAATGCCGGGTAGACTCTGGTTAAAAATAAGATACGTGATAAAGGTGTATATAAATCCAACATTTAAAGCACTTAATAAGATGAGCGTTTTTAAACTCCAACGATTAAAAATCGCTAAGGCATTACTCGCAAGTACCCCGATAAAGATAACTACGTAAATACCAATTTCAGTGGGGGGAATACGTTCGATGATTAAAAGAACCAAAATAAAAACACCGTACAACCCTAACATTGTCGTCGCAATAATCGAGCTAGAACGTAAGGCACGGTATTGTTGTTTTTCGATTTCCTTTTGCATGCGTGTTTTTGCTGAAATTTCCATATTCACCATAGTGGATTCTTCTTAATTTGTCCAAACGAACGAGTCTTTAGAGGTATGTGTGTTGTCTTTTTAAAGACTGCTAAAAAACGAGAGGTCTCATCAAAATTCATCGGGTAGATAGAGAGCTCAAGCCCTAAACGTGCACATGTTTTTTCTGATAATACCAATTCTTCTTGTAGTTTAGGCCCCTTAAGAAATACCATAGATCCACCCGTTTTTAATAGACGATAGGCAAGCTCAACTAGAATAGGTAATCGTGCAACCGCTCGACTTGTGATGATGTCGAAGGAATCTTCATTCTTTAATTCTTCAACACGTGTATGAATCGGTGTTACATTTGTTACGTTTAATCGCTTGATTAATTGCTTTTGGAAGTCCACTTTTTTGCCCGTTGATTCAACAGAAGTTACATGCAAGGTGGGATTCATAATCGCTAGAGGAATACCTGGAAATCCGGCTCCACTCCCTATGTCTAGTAAACGTTGGTTGGCTAAGGAAACATCGACAGACATAAGACTCAGGGAATCGAGAAAATGTTTGATGTAGACATCTTCTTTTGAAGATATTCGTGTAAGATTCGTATGCGTATTATATTCAACTAGTTCCAAATAAAATTGGTCAAACACCTCTGCGAAGGTATCGGTCCATGGAAGCATTAATTGCTTGAGCTTTTGAAGAAATTCTTCAGGTGTTTTCATGACGTTATTTTATCACTCTTCGAATGATTTAAAAAAGTTCGAGATATTAACTCGAACTTTTTACCGTGATATCCTTTTGAAATTGTTTGAGATAGATGCTTAGCACTGCGATATCATTTGGATTGACGCCACTGATTCTAGCAGCTTGACCTAAGGTTAATGGGCGAACCTTATTTAACTTATCTTTAGCTTCACTCGCTAAATTTTGAATCGTATCATATGGGAATGTATCTGGTATTTTTACATTGTCTTGTTTGGCTAATTTTTCAGCTATCTTTTCAGCTTTTGCGATGTAGCCCTCATATTTAATGTCGATCTCAACTTGGTTTAATACCTCATCATCGTACGGTTCAAACTCAGAAAAATCATAGATGTATTCGGCTTTTATTTCAGGCCGACGAATCAGTTGATAAAAACTAATTTTATCGTTAATTGGAGCTGATTTATATGATTTTAGCGTATCTAGTACATCGGGTTTCGGAGTAATGAATGTATTTTTTAGAGCGTTTTCTAAACGTTCAACTGCCGCTTCTTTTTTCAGATAATGCTCATACTTTTCCTGATTTAATAGACCAATGCGGTGGCCATGGTGCATTAACCGGCGGTCTGCATTGTCATGTCGAAGCAACAAACGATGTTCAGCCCGTGATGTTAAGAGCCGATAAGGATCGAGTGTTCCTTTATTTACTAAATCATCAATTAAGACGCCGATGTAAGCTTCGTGGCGTTGTAAAATTAAAGGGTCTTTGTTTTCGACTTTTAACACGGCATTAATGCTGGCCATCAATCCTTGACACGCGGCTTCTTCATATCCGCTGGTCCCGTTGATTTGGCCCGCAAAATAGAGTCCTTTCACAGGTTTTGACTCTAGCGTTGGCCACAATTGTCTCGCATCGATGGCATCGTATTCAATTGCATACGCATATTTAGTAATTTCTACATTTTCTAAACCAGGAATCGTTTTAATCATGGTTTCTTGCACGTCTCTTGGCATCGATGTTGAGAAGCCTTGAACATACGTTTCATCCAATTCAACGCTTTCTGGTTCTAAAAATATTTGATGTCTGTTTTTATCACTAAACCGCACAACTTTATCTTCAATGGATGGACAATATCTTGGTCCAACCCCCTCAACCATGCCCGAAAACATCGATGAATGATCGAGATTTAAATTAATGATGTTATGCGTTGAGTCATTTGTATAGGTTAGATAACAGTCGTATTGTGCATCGATGTCATAAGGTTTTTTCTCACCGTGCGAAAACTGACGGTGCACAGAATCCCCTGGGTGAACATCGGTTTTTGCGTAGTTGATTGTGTCCGTTTTAATTCGTGGTGGCGTGCCAGTTTTCAAACGTTTTAACGGAAATCCTAAAGCTTCTAATTGCGGGCTTAGTCCCATCGATGGTTTTTGCTTGTTGGGCCCTGAAGACGTCCGTTCATGACCGATTAAAACCGTCGATTTCATATACGTCCCCGTCGTTAAAATTACACTTGATCCTTCAAAACGACGCCCGTCTTCTAAAAGAACGCCTTGTGCGACGCCGTTGTTGACAATGACTTTGTCAACATATGCTTCAACCGTATCTAAATGGTCTTGCGCTAAAATCAAGTCGCGCATTCTTCTCGAATACGCCACTTTGTCAGATTGGGCTCTTAGGGCTTGTACGGCAGGCCCTTTGGAATGGTTTAAAAGACGCATTTGGATTTGAGTGGCATCTGTATTCTCAGCCATCTCTCCACCTAATGCATCGATTTCTCGTACGACAATCCCTTTTGCAGGTCCGCCCACGGACGGATTGCAAGGCATTGTCGCTATCATATTAATATTTCCTGTCACCAATAAGGTCTTTTTACCTAACCTAGCGCTAGCCAAGCATGCTTCACTGCCTGCGTGACCTGCTCCAATGACAATTACATCATACATAGTATCACCACGGTCATTTTATACTGTGTCTAGCAATTAGTAAATAGATTAACTTTTATCCGGCACGGCAATGCGCTATAATGTGTAAAATGGAAATGAGATGTTTATGAAGAAAAAAATACTTTTAGTGGAAGATGAACCAACCATTAATCGAATGATTTACAACTACCTTACCAACGAAGATTATGAAGTTACACAAGCGTTTGATGGAAAGGCAGCACTAGATGCGATTCAAAAACAATCGTTTCATTTAGTCTGCTTAGATATCATGCTTCCTAAAATGAGTGGGTGGGAAATCGCCAAAAAATTACGCACTCAGTCAGATGTCCCAATTATTATGATGAGCGCATTATCTGATGAAGAAGATATTTTAAAAGGATACGATTTAAAAGTTGATGACTACATCACAAAGCCTTTCAATCCGCGGGTGTTGGTGGCAAAAATCAATGCTTTAATGGCTCGTTTCTCACATGAAAAAACGGTTCCAAGTCATCACATTCAAGTCCCTCATTTGCAAGTTGATACGCGTCGTAAAGTCATCCAGCTTGATGATCAAGAGCTCCCACTAGCACGCAAAGAATATGAATTACTTACATTTTTCATTGAAAACTCCAACCAAATCTGTTCGCGTGAACACGTGTTTGACCGAGTGTGGGGCAAAGATGTTGAAGGTGATCCTCGCTTGGTCGATACGTATGTAAAAAAACTCCGCAAACATCTAAACGAGTATGGCGACTTTATAAAAACCATCTTTGGCGTCGGGTATCGATTTGAGGCTTATGATTAATCGCCTAAAAAACATGTATTACAATCAAACATTAACTGTCCAAATTACCGTGTTGATCATTCTTGTGTTCATCACGTTTTTTGTCATCCAGTTTTTACTCAACGCCACATTTTTTCCGAACTTTTATGAACAGCGTCAATTGGCATCGTTTGAAAATGCCAATCAAGAATACGTGGCCAACATGAATGAAGTGACGAACAACGATTATTATTCAATTATGGATACATTCATTCAAAACAATAACGCTGTCTCCGTCATGATTGATGAGAATTTTCAGTTGATGCCGTCAGATCCTTCACAAATTAGTGTAAATATAAATGATTCTTTATCCGGGGATACATTAAATGTGACCCTCAATGATTACTTGCTGCTAAGCAGAAATGACAATGTATTTGGAGTCATCAAACCACTTAATGACGAGTCCTACGTATTTACAACTCTTTTTGTCAATCAATCACAACTATTTGAAAACGTCTGTTTGGAAGATACTTGCCAAAGTGTCAACGGGTTTGTTGTTAGTCAAGAAATACCCAATATTACGAACCATGCATATGCGACTGATGTCAACATCAATTTCGAAGTAAGCCGTCTATCCAGCTCTTATTTAGCGCCTTATGAATACGATGATGGGTGGCGATATGCGTCGAGTTATGGACCACGCAATACAATGGTTTACATTAATCCAATCGGAGATGACTACATCTTAACCGTCTTTAACTTACAGAATACGTCAAACATCGTTTCGATCTTGGCAAATTATCAAAACTACGTCTATTTAAGTGCCTTACTTCTCATTCTTTTATATAGCTTTAGAATCGGAAAAGTGGCGTCTAATCCAATCTTAAAAATCGAGCAAGTCGCACAGGAGATTTCCAGTTTAAACTTCGAAGCTGAAGCACTTGAATTCAAAAGTAAAGAGGCGACGTCTTTATCTAAAAGCATTAATTCACTGTCCAAAAACTTGAAAAACGCACTCGTCAATTTAAATCAAAATAACCAAGAATTGATGGCATTATACAAAGATCAAAGTCAACAAGTCGACTTAAAAAAACAATTGGTATCTACCATTTCACACGAACTCAAAACGCCATTAATGATTGTGCAAGTCACCATACAAGGTATCATTGACGGAATCATTCCAGAAAAGCAAATTCAAGGGGAATTCCAAAATGTATTGGATGAAGTCAACCGCTCAACACTTCTCATTCAAGACCTTCTTGAAGTGTATCGATTAGACTCCAAAGAACTTCCATTAAAAACACAAACATTTGATTTCACAAAAATGGTTTCGCAATTAAAAGGCGAGTTCAACCCGCTTGTAAAACAACGGAATTTCAACTATATAGAAGATGTTGATTCGAGCATTGAAATTACAGCAGATCCTAAGCTAATGCACCGTGCCATATCCAACTTTATGACCAACGCCATCAAATACTCCCCCAATGGTGAAACGATTGAAGTTCAGTTAAAAGATACTGAAGAATCCATCATATTTAGAATCATCAATTACGGTGTCACACTTGACGAAACAGTTATTCAAAATATTTGGACACCATTTTATCGCGGTGATAACGAATCCTTTGATGAGACCACATCGAAAAGTTCAGGCATTGGACTGTATCTGGTAAGTGAGATATTAAAAGCGCATGGATTTGATTATCAGATAGAAAATTTACGCAACGCAGTGCAAGCAACCATCACAATTAAAAAGCCTCAGGACACCGATGTGTCCTGAGGCTTTTTATATCAACCGAAAGTGTTTAAGGGCTTTTGCTAATCCATCATTCTCAACGCGGTCTGTCACATAATCCGCCACATCTTTGGCTTCTTGTTGGGCATTCCCCATGGCAATTCCCGTATGCGCAAACTGAATCATACCCACGTCATTAAGGCCATCACCAATCGCCATAATTTGGTCATCTTCAAGGTGCCATTTTTCTTTTAAATAGGCTATGCCTGATTCTTTATAGCGGACATCTTGAATCACGTCATAGCCATTAAAACTGGCTCTTAAGAAATGAAACGATGACGCTTCAATCCATGTCGGGTCCAAATCATCTTGTGTAAATATATTGAGTTGATAAACCTGACTGTATTGATTAAAAGAAGGATCAACAACTGGTTCTTGCATGTTAAATAATTTGGAAAACTCTCGAATGTCAGGCCCAAACATTTGGTGGGTAATGTATAAATCATGCGTGGAAAACGTGTAATCAATCTGAGCGTTTTGCAATTTTTCTATGAGCAAAGCTAGTTCATCGGCATCCATGGGATTCGCTTGGATTAATTCACCCATCGAATAGACAAATGCACCATTCGATCCAATGACATGATCAACGCCAAGTCGGGCAGGAAAATCTTCGAGTAAAAAGAGGTTTTTCCCAGTCGCAATAATTGGCACGTGGCCATTCGCTTTCAGCGTTTTTAGTGCCTCGATGCTAGTCGTTGGAATGAGCCCTGTTTGATGCTGCATCAACGTTCCATCAAAATCTATAAACACATATTTTTTCATCAAAGCTCCTTGCAATAAAACATCTCCCATTAAGCATCCCCACCCACATAAGGTATTTACTTAAGGCTGCTTCATTTCTGACCTGACCTGGTTCATAAACACTTATTGAATGAGGATGCTTAATGGGAGATATTATCATCGAATATTCTGGAAAAACTCTGTGAGTAACTGCGCACTTTCTTGAGCTAATATGCCAGAAAACACATCGGTTTTTTGATTCACACTATCAAAGACGTGAGTGGTTGAAACGTGGGCTCCAAACTTTGGTTCTAAAGCTCCATAATATACTTTTTTAATCTGACTTTGCATGATTGCCCCAGCGCACATTGCACACGGCTCGAGTGTAACATAAATGGAACAGTCTTCTAAGCGCCAGTCTTTTAACCACTCGCTCGCCATCGTAATGGCGTTAATTTCAGCGTGTGAGGTAATCTTTGAGTCAGTGTTTCTTGTATTGTGACCTCGGCCAACGATCACGCCATCTTTAACGATGACTGCTCCAACTGGCACTTCCTTCAGTGCTAGCGCTTTGCGCGCTTCATTTAATGCTTCATGCATGAAGTCTTCCGGGCGGGTCACCAGGGTCTCTCAATTTTTAAAGCAGGTTTTGCGTAAACTTTGTGGCAGTACCGGCAGCGTGCTTCGTATGATTCACTTGCACCAATGAGGACAATGGGGTCGTGGTATTTGGCAGGTTTTCCGTCTACAATGCGCTGCGTCTTAGTTGCTGGAGCGCCGCATTTCACACAAACTGCAGAAAGTTTCAATACGTATTCAGCTTTGGCGAGTAGCTTTGGCATAAAGGTAAATGGCTCACCACGAAAATCTGTATCTAATCCACTCACGATGACTTTAATGCCTGAATTAACCATAAACTCGACAACGTCTAACACATCTTCGGTGAGAAATTGAATTTCGTCAATGGCGACAATATCAGTTAATGCGTCAATGTGCTCAAAAATTTCGGATGGCTTCATGATATTGACCGATTTTGTTCGACTTTTATCATGTGAGACAACTTCATTCAGAGCAAACCGATCATCGATTGTCGGTTTAAATACAACGATGTTTTTCTTAGCATATTGAAGACGTCTTACCCGTCTTAGAAGTTCTTCTGTTTTACCTGCAAACATAGGGCCAGTAATGACTTCAATACCACCGTTTTTTCGGGATTTTGCCATGCTTCACCTCACACATAAATATCTTATATCAGTTTTCAAAATAAGAAAAGGCCAAAAGAAAAAAGGTGCAATTAAGCACCTTCTTCGGGAGTGTCTTCATCATCAATACCGTAGCGTTTGTTAAAGCGATCAATTCGGCCGTCTGCTGATTTATATTTCTGTTTTCCTGTGTAGAATGCATGACAATTTGAGCATGTATCGACACGGATTTCTTCCATGACAGATCCTGTTTCAAATTCGTTCCCACACGTGGTGCAGACAACTTTCGCTTTTTTATATTCGGGATGAATGCTTGGTTTCATAATAAACTCCTTCCGCCATGGTGTCACCCATAGTAAGTGTTTAAAGCACGTTGAATTATAACAAAGCCCCAAAGCATATGCAAGAATTATTAAGGATTTGGGAAAAAGACCGTTTGTGTGATGTCTGTGACATCGTCTATGTCTGTGAGAATAAATCCACCTGGTGTGATGTGAATTAAATAATCATCAAGTGCTATGACTCGGTAATTAAACGGTGAACTAAAGGCCCCCAAGGTTCGCATGTTTAAAGTTTCAACTTGATTATCGATGCGCGTGAGGTGATAGATATCAATTAACCGGTTAGTTCCAACCAATTCTTGATTATCTGCTAAACGATACGTTGGGATTAACAGCAGTGATTCGCGTTCGACATAAGAGAACGAAGCATTATTGAGTTGCTCGATGTCTACGTTAATATCAGTGTAGTCTTCACGAATCAAATAACTCAAATTGTAAAGGAAACTATCGGGGAGTTGATCGTATATTTCGTAATTAATTCGATTGTTATCAAAGACTCTCACAGCCAAATGCCGATTCGAGCTTAAAGAGAAAAACAAATCTCCGAAATAGCCTTCATTTTGATTTGCCACTTGAACGGTTTCACCGTTTGCAAAATCGCGGTAGATATAATAATTTAACTGATCCGCTGACGTTTTGATATAAAAGTGGTTCTGTTCAAATACGATTTGCTGAATCGGTTCAGAAAAGTCTAGCTCGCGCTCTAGATCATAGCGCAACATATCGGTGAAATAATGAATTAAATTGGTGTTTTGGGAAGTTCGCGTAAACACCTTGACCCCCTCTTCAACAAAAAACAAGGCATCGTTGGTCACCCGTTCTCCAGGAACGACTTGGGTTCTAAAGTAATAGATGTCATCGTCAAAATGATTCAACTGAATGATTGAAGTATCGATTGAATCGATTGGATCTCTAAACTCAAAGACATCACTCGCTTGATTAAAATTGAATCGATCAACCATGACAATGACTGCATCGTCTCTAAAATAGACTTCATTTTGATAATCCGTTAAAACACTTTCCGAATCAATAATCGTTGTATTGATGTCGATTTTTGCAAGTGTCACAAACGCATTGGGGGTTGACCCTTCGATGTATGGAATGTTTTGAAGCAACGTTTCACGCTGCCGGTTGTTTTCAATGACGTACGGAAGATAGTCGTTAATGTCAAAATTATCTGTGGCAAATGGGACCCATGTATTCGTACTTAAAAGCAAGGCTCCTCCTTGCACACTCATGTCGGTCAAGTAGCCTCTAACCGTATATGTCTCTTCAAGCATTAACGGACCAGCGGTATCATACACATACACGATGGTCTCCGTATCTCTTAATGAATAAGGGGCGGGACTTGAGACACACTGCCCGTATGATTTAACTCCGACCACAACGAGTTTATCATCAATCAATGTCATCCCGTGAGGCTCGACGCGTTCAATTTCACAGGCCGGATTATCTAATACCGTACTTCCCTGATAGGATGCTCCTTGATCATCAATTACCAAAGTTTGAATGCCAACTCGGTTGAGTACATAGACATACCGCGGGGTATCAACCGTAAAATCAAGACCGTCAAACGTTTCAGACTGCACGTCTTTAAAGGCAATATCATCATCTAGTGGGGTTTCAAGATTGCTGTCGAATGGATTGCTAAAGAACTTTTCATAGAATGATTCGTAAATCTCTTCGACATCGGATTGACTGTTTACTGAGACCGTGTTGGTTTGGTAAGAAATTGGATTGCCGTATGCCTGAACCAAAATGAGAGATATGAGTAATACCGCTAACACCAACGCAAAAATTCTTCGGGCCGTAAAACGTCTGACTTTAAAGGTTCGACGCTCTCCAAAAAAGATTTTTTTAACGGATAACTTTTGATTGAATCGATACTCCAAATAAACCAGTCTTAACGTAATCGTCACCAAGGTTAAAGACGTCACAATGATACCGAATGTGACGATGTTGTTATATATAAATTCAAAAATACTTATGAGAAGGTTTTCCATCATAACACCTAAATGTTAAGCGTTTTTTTAAACGCTTTATAATACCGACGATTTACTTCTAATTTATCTTCATTTTTCATGAGTAATAAAAGTTTAGAATTCAAAGCAGGCTTTATATATTCAATCTGGTTGATATTCACCATGGCATATTTACTGACCCGTATGAATGCCCGGGATTGTAACAATTCTTCAATTTCATACAATTTCATTTTGACGTAATAGCGTATGCGTCCAACGACCGCAATCACATCATCACTTTCAACGATGAAATAATCGATTACGCTCGAATCGATATTTTTCTGCCCATTTTGGTCAAAAACTTGTACTTGGATATCTTCGCTTCGTATAATCGTTTCGACAATCTCGGCTATCTTATCTAAGTCTTTTTCTTGAAATAAAATATTAATTTTATTCGGTTCTGTTAAAGACTTATCCGTTGTCAAGACGTATTTGTAATCAGCGCTATCAAGGATTTTAAGTGTGTCATTTATGCGAGTCTTCTGAGATTTTGGCGCTTTTAACTTAAACATCTTGACCTCCTTTCAAACATCCACCTTCCTTTCTATTTTACATGGTCATGACCGAGAAACAAAATAGTAAATAGAAAACAAGAATCGCCCCACCATGCGTGTCATTGTGCTAAACTTAAATTAGTATAGAAAGAGTGTTTATGTCGCTAATTCACGCCTTAGAAAAAATTCAATGGAATCGGTCAATTCCTGTCGTATGTGCCGTGAGTGGTGGTATGGATTCGATGGCTTTATTGCATGCCCTAAAAATGGCAGAATTCAATGTTGTTGTAGCTCATATCAACCACCAATTAAGGGACGATGCATTCACCGATGAAACTTTTGTCAGAACCATGGCTGACACGTATGGATTTCCCGTTCGTGTTAAACGAGCTTTTATTGACCCCCGTACAAACATTCAAAACTCAGGCCATCAAGTTCGGCTAGCGTTTTACCAAGAAGTGGCGGAAGAGTTTGAAACAACATTTGTGTTTTTGGCCCATCATCAAGACGACCAAATTGAACATTTTTTCATTCAAGTGTTGCGTGGTTTTTCGAAGCTCTCTTGGCACGGTATGAATGCATATTCAAAGGTTCAAGGCATCCAGTTAATTCGTCCTTTTTTAGATATTCCAAAAAGCGAGATTGACGCATACATTAAATCGCATGAAATCGCCTATCGGCATGATAATTCTAATGACTCACTAAAATATTTAAGAAACCAGATTCGCCATCGTATCATGCCGATTATCCGCCAAGAACGTCCCAGATTTGTGGCGCGTATTTTAAAAGCCCAGCACCGATTGAAGGAACGCATCGATGCTGAGATTTCTGAGTACATCACATCGGTTGATAATCGTTTGATCATCAAAAATCCTCACTACCTTGATGCCCCTGAAGCCGTGCAAAAGCGCTTGTTGAATCACTTATGGGCCTTAACCACTGAGCGGTCACCTCGCTCGGCTAAATTTTGGGCAATGTGTCACGCTCGTTTACTCCAAAATTCAGATAACATACGTTTTGAAATTGATGAGACGTATGTCTTAACTCGCGACTATGGACACATTTCAATTGTTTCTAGCGATGAAAGCCTTATCCAAGATACGTTGATTGATGCATGGGGAACATGGATCATTTCTCACAAGCTAAAATGGGATGTTACCCAACAAAAAAGGGCGCACGATAGCGGATTACGTTTGCAACTATGTTATAATGAGCGCACCTTTCCAATCACCGTTCGAACGGCTAAAAAAGGCGATAATCTCTCCTTTAGTTACGGCCATAAGAAAGTGAGTCAATGGTTTAAGGATCAGAAAATTCCGTGGGCACAAAGGCGGCAGATTCCAATTTTAGAAACTGGCGATGGAAAGATTCACATTTGGCACTCTGATTATGCTCAATCAACCGCTGAGTGTGAGGAAAAAGTATACATATACGAGGTTATGAATGTTGAACAATGATATCGAAGATATCTTAGTCTCAGGACAAGAAATCGGCCAAATTATTAAAACGTTAGCTGCTGAAATTACCGCCGATTATCACTCAAAGAAACCCTTAATCATTGGTCTTTTAAAAGGATGCATCCCGTTCATCAGTGATTTACTCAAAGAACTCGACTTTTTCCTTGAAGTCGATTTCATGGATGTTTCATCGTATCATGGTGGAGTTGAATCCACCGGCGATGTTAAGATTAATAAGGATTTAGGCACCGCCGTCAAAGGCCGTCATGTCATACTCGCTGAAGACATTGTTGATTCCGGACAAACCATTCAAGCGATACGGTCATTGCTTTTATACCGAGGTGCTCAATCGGTCAAAGTCGTGACGTTACTTGATAAACCTAAAGGACGCGTAGTCCAGTTACAACCGGACTACATTGGCACCACCATTCCTGATGCGTTCGTGGTCGGATATGGACTTGATTACCAAGAATTGTATCGAAATTTACCGTACGTTGGCACACTCAAACCGGCCATCTACCAAAATGAAAGTGAGGAATAAAATTGAATCCACAAAAGAAACCGAACAAGCCCAATAATTTCAAGTTTAATCAAATCGGCAATATTGTCGTCATGGTTTTAATCCTCATATTCGTCTTCTCGATTATTTGGACCTTCACGCAATCTGGTGAGGAACCGAGAACCATCAACGTCACATCGTTATATGCAGAACTCGAAGCGGGCAACGTTGCTGAGATTGAATCGACTCCCATCAGTGGTGAAGCGAATGTTGGATCGTTCATCATCAATGGTGAATTTGCAGATGGCTCAATCTTTAATGTCGAAATTCCCAATAACGCTACACTCGATGAAGTGCGTGTCCTCGCCACGGAACAAAATGTTCCATATACCCATTTAAGAGCGTCTACTTATAACTTCTGGAACATTATCATCATTCTCTTGCCAATCATTTTAATTGTTGTGTTCATCGCCTTCTTCATGCGTTCAAGCGGTGGTAACAACCGTGCGTTTGACTTCGGAAAAAGTCGGGCAAAACTTAATCGTGGGAAAACTACTACGTTTAAAAATGTGGCTGGGGTTGATGAAGAAAAAGAAGAGATGGCAGAAATCATCGACTTCTTAAAAAACCCGAAAAAATACATCGCGCTAGGCGCACGAATTCCTAAAGGCGTCTTGCTCATTGGTCCCCCAGGGACTGGTAAAACATTGCTTGCTAGAGCAGTTGCTGGGGAAGCGAATGTTCCCTTCTTCTCAATTTCTGGGTCTGACTTTGTTGAAATGTTTGTCGGAGTTGGTGCAAGCCGTGTTCGTGACATGTTTAAAACTGCGAAACAAAATGCACCATGTATCATATTCATCGATGAGATTGATGCAGTCGGACGCCAACGGGGAACTGGCCTTGGCGGCGGGCATGATGAACGCGAACAAACATTAAACCAATTACTAGTCGAAATGGATGGGTTTGGAACGAATTCAGGCATTATCGTCATTGCCGCAACGAACCGCTCTGACGTGCTAGATCCAGCCTTGCTTAGACCGGGTCGTTTCGACCGTCAAATTACAATTAGCCGTCCCGACATTAATGGACGGAAACAAATTCTTAAAGTTCACGCCCGTGGTAAACGCATCCACAAATCCGTAACCTTTGAAGAAATTGCGCGTCGGACTCCAGGATTTACCGGGGCCGATCTAGAGAACTTACTTAACGAAGCCGCCCTGCTTGCAGCGCGAGCCAATAAACCAGAAATCAAAATTTACCACATTGACGAAGCTGTTGATCGCGTCATGATGGGACCTGCCAAAAAATCACGAGTCTTATCGAAACGTGAACGTGATTTCATTGCGTATCATGAAGCTGGTCATGCCGTACTAGGATTAAAACTCGACAACGCAAATATTGTGCATAAAGTCACAATTATTCCTAGAGGCCAGGCAGGTGGCTATAACTTAATGCTCCCAGAGGAGGAAGAATCCTTCTTAATGACTCGAAAAGGACTCATGGACCAAATTACAGGGTTACTCGGCGGTCGGGTGGCTGAAGAAGTTACTTTTGATGAAATTACAACCGGCGCCCACAACGATTTCCAGCGCGCCACACAAATTGCACGGGCGATGGTCACCGAATACGGAATGAGTTCACTGGGAACTGTTCAATACGAACAGCGCTCAGGGAACGTCTTCTTGGGACGAGACTATACATCTGATAAAAGTTTCTCCGACGCTGTGGCATTAGAAATTGATAACGAAGTGAGAAAAATAGTTGATGATGCATATCAACTTGCCACAGAAACAATCAAAGAGCATCAAGACCTACTAAAAACCATTGCTTTAACCTTGCTCGAAGTTGAAACACTGACCAAAGAAGACATCGATCAACTGGTTGAAAAAGGAACCGTTGACTGGGTTGAGAGAAAACGAGAAAAAGAAAAGCTCAAAGCGGACGCCAAAAAAGAAGCACCCTCCTCGAACGATGAAGTTGCCGAGGCGACCACGCCAGAGCCGGATTCCAAAGAATAAAAAGGGTGATTTCACCCTTTTTATTTGAATGAGGCCACTATGCGAATTGATAAATATCTAAAAGTCTCTCGATTAATCAAACGACGTTCACTCGCCAAAACCATGGCCGATAACGGACGCATCCAAATCAACGACAAGGTTGTTAAGGCATCAGCAAATGTGTCAATTGGTGATCAATTAACACTGCAATTTGGACCAAAGATTGTTAAAATTGAAGTGCTACAAATTCAAGACTCTACGAAGAAAGATGATGCTAAATATATGTTCAAATATTTAGATAGTTACAACGAGGTGACTCATGAATGAATACAATGATCAAGAATTAGTCAGACGAGACAAACTCCAAGAGCTCATAGACCATGGATTCGATCCGTTTGGTCAACGCTTTGACGTCACTGCTACAGCGGCCTCATTGCAAGACATCTATGCCGATAAAACTAAAGATATGTTGCATGATGAACCAACGCCTGCATACAAAGTAGCGGGTCGAATTATGACTAAACGCGGAAAAGGGAAAGCAGGATTTGCCAATCTTCAAGATGCCTCTGGGCAAATTCAAATATACGTGCGTAAAGATAGCTTAAAAGACGGCGAATACGACTGGTTTTTAAAAGCGGACCTTGGTGATATTGTCGGTGTAGAAGGTCGCTTGATGCGAACCAATATGGGCGAACTTTCCGTTTGGGTTGAAGCGTTCACCCCTCTGACTAAAGCGTTAAGGCCTTTGCCTGAAAAATTCCACGGATTAAAAGATGTGGAAGAACGCTACCGGAAACGGTACCTAGATCTCATCAGCAATGAGACAACTCGCCAAACCTTTATTTTGCGTTCAAAAATCATTGCACACATTCGTCACTTCTTAGAAGATCAAGGGTTTTTAGAAGTCGATACACCGATTTTGCATCCCATTTTAGGGGGCGCCACGGCCCGACCATTTAAAACCCATCATAATGCGTTAGACATGCCCTTTTATTTACGCATTGCACCGGAACTTTACTTGAAGCGTCTTCTCGTAGGTGGACTTGAAAAAGTATTTGAAATTGCCCGTACTTTCCGGAACGAAGGTATTTCTACACGACATAACCCAGAATTTACGATGCTTGAACTTTACCAAGCGTATGGCGATGTCACGAGCATGATGGATTTAACTGAATCAATGATTGCCTCGCTCGCAGAGACGCTTCTTGAGACCACTGAAATTCCGTATGGTGACCATACCATCAACCTGAAGAAACCATGGCGGCGGTTGCATATGGCGGATGCCGTAAAAGAAGCGACAGGCCTTGATTTTTTTGATCATGGTTTATCCTTTGAAGACGCGTTAAGCGTCGTCAAAAAAGCGGGAATCACGGTCCCTCCTCATAAAAACACACTGGGCCATTTACTCGATTTACTGTTTGAGGAAACGGTACAAGACACGTTGATTCAACCAACCTTTGTGTATGGGCATCCTGTTGAAATCAGTCCTTTGGCCAAAACAATACAGGATGACCCACGTTTTACCGACCGATTTGAGCTAATTATTGCGGGCCGTGAATATGCGAATGCATTTAGCGAACTGAACGATCCGATTGAGCAGAAAAAACGCTTTGAAAACCAGCTCAAAGAAAAAGACTTAGGTAACTTAGAAGCCACCGAAATGGATACTGATTACATCGAAGCATTGGAACACGGCATGCCACCGGCAGGTGGCCTTGGCGTTGGGATTGATCGGCTTGTCATGTTGCTTACCAATTCCCCCTCGATTCGTGACATTATCTTATTTCCCCACATGCGGACTAAAGGACCCCTATGATCGTTGAATACATTGACGAATTGGTGGGTCACACGCCTGTCGTCAAGTTGACTGACCTTTCTAAGTCCATCAAACGTTCTGTTTATTTAAAACTGGAATACATGAATCCTGCAGGCAGTGTAAAAGATCGAATTGCCAAGTCGATGATCGAAGATGCGCTAAAAAATGGCCGGATTAAACCCGGTGATACGATCATCGAGCCGACCAGTGGAAATACCGGCATTGGCCTCGCAATGATGGCGGCGCGCTATCATTTACAGTGCGTCATTGTCATGCCCAACTCGGTCAGCATCGAACGTCAAAAAATTGTCCAAGGCTATGGCGCAACGCTCATCTTAACCGAACCATCACTCGGCATTAAAGGAGCAATGGCCAAAGCCCAATCGTTGGTGGACACGCATGGGTATACGATGCTTAAGCAATTTGAAAACCCCGCCAACCCACGTGCGCATGAAACGACCACTGCGCCAGAAATCATCCACGATTTCAAAACGCTTGATGCATTTGTTGCAGGGTCTGGGACAGGTGGCACCATCTCTGGAAATGGCCGCGCATTAAAAGATCATTATCCAGACATCCAGATTGTTGCTGTAGAACCGTTAAATTCGGCCGTCATTAGTGGAGATCCACCAAATCCCCATAAAATCATGGGAATTGGTCCCGGATTTGTGCCAGATAATGTTGACCGCAGCGTCATTGATCAAATCATTAAAGTTGCCGATGACGATGCCTACATGACAGCCCGTGCGTTAGCGCAAGACACCGGCATATTTGGGGGGATTTCCACGGGTGCCAATCTGTATGCCGCAATCAAAATGGCATTCGCCTTACCCGAAGGTTCTTCCGTTTTAACAATCGCATGCTCGAATGCTGAACGATATTTATCAACCGAACTATTTGCTTCCACGCTTCCATAAAAAAAGGACTCGGTGAGTCCTTTTTTATGCGTCTTTAATGGTCAACGAACACTCTTGTGGTGTAATGCCTTCTTTTTCAATAAAGCGTGCGGGAATACCGATTGCAGTCGCCCCGTCTGGGACATTTTTTAAAACAACTGCATTGGCTCCCACGCGTGCACCGGGTCCAACTTTGATGTCCCCCAATATTTTAGCGCCAGCGCCGATCATCACGTGACTGCATATCGTGGGATGCCGTTTTGTATCACTGATGTTCCCGGTGCCACCTAAAGTAACCCCTTGATAAATCAGCACATCATCTCCGATCCGTGTGGATTCTCCAATGACGACACCCATGCCGTGATCGATGACAAACCCTTTACCAATTTGCGCAGCTGGATGAATTTCAATGCCTGTTAAAAACCGTGTGACATTCATCAACATGCGTGCGATAAGTTTTAAACGAATCACCCAAAATAAATGGGCGATGCGATATAACCATATCGCATGCAGCCCAGTGGATGTGAGTAAGATGTCCAGTGTATGACGTGCCGACGGATCGTACTTTTGAATGTTTTTAATGCTTCGTATTAATCCCATATTTACCAATCTTTACTAAGGATACTCATCGTATCATCAGACAGTCCAATGCCCATCGAACGGGCGATTTCATAAAATATATCTACCACGCTCGTGTATTCATAATCGAGGATGGCGACCGTCTCTGAGACAATTTGGGTGAATCGTTTTTCCGCATACTCTAAGTCGTTGTCTTTTTGGGCGATCATATCTTCAATGCATGTCTCAAGTTCATCGAGGTCGTCCATTTCAATCGCCTTTTTATATTTTTCTAGGTCACTTCTAAAATCATGAATAAACAATAAGTAATTCACAAGATCGCCAAATTCTTCAAGCGCCTCACAGTTTTGATTAAAGAGCGTTACGTAATAGTCTTTGATAACGGAAAATTGTTCGTTTAAATAATTCATGCCTACTTGAAAAATGGTCTCTAAATCTTCATTTAAAGGCCCGTGATATATCGCTCGCTGATACGTGTAATTTAATACACTTATGACCGGCTCTAATCGTCTGTAGACTTTCGAGTCGATAGAGCGAAAGCGATCGATGATGTCATCATTGTCAAGTTTCCAGTTGACAAAGTCTTTCAAGATTCCATCGAATTGTTGCAAGTAGACACATCCTAAGCTTGATTAATTGAATTGAATAACGTCATTTTTTCTTTGACGGTTGCTTTGATTGCTTCAAAGCCTGGTGCAAGTAATTTTCTTGGGTCGTAACCTTTACCGATTAGATCTAAGCCGTCTTCGATGTATTGACGTGTTGCTTCTGCGAATACGAGTTGGCATTCGGTGTTTACGTTTATTTTTGACACTCCATAAGAGATGGCCTCTTTGACCATGGCATCAGGAATTCCGGTTCCCCCGTGTAACACAAGTGGCATCTGGTCGGTGGTTTCTCCGACTTCTTTTAAGACATCCATATTTAGGCCTTTCCAGTTATCTGGATACGGGCCATGGATATTTCCAATACCTGCAGCTAACATGCTAATTCCAAGTTTTGCGAGGCCACGGCATTCTTCAGGATCGGCAATTTCACCTTCACCCACAACCCCATCTTCTTCGCCACCAATGCCGCCCACTTCAGCCTCCACAGAGACCCCTTTTGAACTGGCTAAGCGAACAATTTCTTTGGTCTTTTCAACGTTTTCTGCAAAGTCATAATGAGACCCATCAAACATGACGCTACTAAATCCAGCATCCATGGCTTTTTGTGCCCCTTCATAACTTCCATGATCTAAGTGAATGGCTACAGGCACAGTAATGGCGTAATTTTCCATCATTCCTTTGACCATATTGACGACAGTTTTGTATCCACCCATGTATTTCCCGGCGCCTTCTGAGACTCCTAAAATCACGGGTGATTGGTTTTCTTCTGCGGTTAATAATACGGCTTTGGTCCACTCTAAATTGTTAATGTTAAATTGACCAACTCCATAGCCTTTTTCACGCGCTGTTTCGAGCATTTCTTTCGCTGATACAATGGGCATAAAATCCTCCTAAAAATTCGCTTTAATTATAGTCTTATTGAAGATACTTTGTAAACTAACTAGCTTTGGAATCGTCTCCACCAATCGATAAGCTAGAGACGAACACACTGGGGCTACCTACGTTATTTAAACCGAATTTTAAATCAGATCCAATGCCTGTAATTCCGTTCAAAAGTTTAAAGAAATTTCCAGATAATACAATCATTTTTACTGGGGTAGTTACGTTTCCATTTTCAATCTTGAAGCCCCCGGCTTGTAATGAGAAGTCTCCTGATACCGCTTTAACACCGGCATGCAAGCCGGCAAGTTCTGTAATGTAGATGCCGTTTTCAATGGGTTGAATTAACTCATCGAACCCCACGTTTGATGGTTGCACATACATGTTAGTCGTTGAGATACGGCCCGAAAAACTATGACCATTCGGTGCTTCTTTAAAGATACTTGCCGTTTTCAAGTCGTGCATAAACCCTTTGAACACTCCCTTATCTACCAAATTCATGGGCGCGGTCGCAACGCCTTCATCATCAAAAGGAATTTGGAAGTAGGCGTCGGGGTGTAGGGGGTCATCAATGATTGAGAGTCCCTCAATGGCAATCGCTTCGTTTACTTTATCTTTGAGTGGTGACAAATTACGATACGCCGACTCACCAGAAAATATCGTTGTGAATGTGGCGAGTAATTCACCAAATTTCTCGTTTGAAAAGACAACAGGAAGTTGGGCCGATGAAATGCTTGATCCGCCGAGTTTTGCCCAGCCTTTTTCTAAAGTCGTTTGAATCATGTCTGCCAGATTAAAGTCCGAATAGTCTTTAACTAATTTAATGTCGTAGGCCGTTTTGATGTCATCATCTTTTTCAAAAACACCAATTGCGTAGGCATATGCAAAGCTGTTTGAGCGATGTAATTTCAAACCTTTTGAGTTGATTAATGTCGTTTCATTCTCCGTTTCTTGATACGTTGTTGATTGAACTTGTTTGACAAATTTTTGTCCCAACAACCCCGCTTCGTAATCTTTTGCGAGCTGAATCTTGTCGGCAATGGGAACACGCGTAAAATCAAATGATTCTACCTTAACTTCTGGGTATGATTCAGAGCCTTCAAAGATAATGGCTGGCTCATTCGCGGTGAGTGCTTTTGCATTTGAAATCAGCCGATCAATCATGGTTTCAATGGCATCTGTATTCGTATTTTCAAACTTAATAGAGGTAATTTTTCCACCATATATGCCCCGTAAGGTCACACTTTCTACGTCACTTTCTACGTGTTGATCAATCCGTCCCTGATATATGGTGAGCTTCAAGGACCGATTACGGGTGGCAAATATTTGGAGATCCTCTAAGCCTTTTTCTAATCCTAATTTAATCCACTTTTCATAACTCATTTTTGACCTCCCGCGCCGCCAACCGTCATGCTTTGAACGCGGATGGTCGGTTGTCCAACATCTACGGGTATGGACCCAGAAATCGATCCACACATGCCTTGGCCAAACTCTAAATTATCCGCCACTCGGTCAATCTTGAACAATATGTCTTTGCCGTGACCAATTAACGTAGCGCCACGCACCGGTCGGGTCAACTTTCCATCTTCGATCATGTAGCCTTCTTGGACGGCGAAATTAAATTCTCCGGTGGCTGGTTGAACCGAACCACCGCCCATTTTTTTGGCGAATAATCCGTATTTCGTGTCTTTAATGATGGCTTCTACTTTATCTTTCCCAGGCGCAATAAATGTTGAATTCATGCGAGAAGTGGGAGAAAATTTGTACGATTGACGACGTCCTGATCCTGTCGGTTTAGCACCCATCATGCGGCCCCGTCTGAAATCAACGAGATACCCTTTAAGGACCCCATTTTCAATCAACAAATTGTTTTGAGTGGGGCGACCTTCATCGTCATACGACAGACGTCCCCAGGCATTATCAACCGTTCCGTCATCATACGCAGTGACCACATCAGAGCCAATTTTTTCGCCGACTTTTCCGACAAATGGTGACAGGCCTTTGGCGATGGCTGTTGCTTCCAGTGGATGTCCACATGCTTCATGGAAAATGACGCCGCCAAAGCCATTGTGTAAAATAACTGGCATAACTTGAGACTCAATATCTTCGGCTGAAAGTAAGGTAATGGCACTTGTTGCTGTCTCTTTGGCTAAGGTTTTCACATCGAGTTCATCAAAGATTTCAAAGCCCATCGAACGACCCGGTCCTTCATAGGCTTGTTGCATGCTCGTGTCATCTTTGGCGACAGCCATCATAATCACACGGGCATAATGCCGTTCATCTTCTTGGTAAACACCGTCCGAATTGGCCACTTTAATGACTTGTTTCATATCCATGAGCGAGGCAATACTTTGGACGATTCTCGAATCATGGTCCGCCATAATTTTTGTCAATGGCAGTAATTTTTCCGCTTTTTCTGTCGTCGTTTTCGACGCCATCGGAATTTTTACTTGGGGATCATACGGTTGAGAGTCTCCGAGTGGTTTTGCGTCCATTTTTGGACCATCAAACGAGACCTTTAAGTTGTGAACAATTTGTTCAAGCGATGCCTCATCAACGTGATTGGTATACCCATAGACTTCGTCATTGCCTTGGATGAGTCGAACTCCCGCTCCGTACACATTGCTTGAGCTCGTGTCTGTCACTTCTTGACCCGTCACACGCAAAACGTTTGAATGGGTATCTTCTAAAAATATCTCACAAAAATCGGCCCCTTCACTGACCCCTTCTTGAATTAACCGTTCAAGAACTAATTTATCTATCATATGAGACTCCTTTCATCTTTTTCAGTATAAACCATTAAGCCCTTAATTGCTTTTGATAAGCCAAAAAAAAGCACACTATTTAATAGCATGCTTGATAAATTCTTTGAAAAGTGGATGTGGATTTAATGGGCGAGATTTAAATTCTGGATGAAATTGGGAGGCCACAAAGAATGGATGATCTTTAATCTCAATAATTTCGACCAAATCGAGTGGTTCATAAATGCCTGCAATCACGAGTCCGTGATCTTGCACACGTTCACGGTAGTCATTGTTGAATTCGTACCGGTGACGGTGCCGCTCATCAACTGTATCTTTACCATACGCTTTTTTACTTACCGATCCGTCTTGTAGCGCGCACTGATATGCACCTAATCGTAACGTTCCGCCTTTATCCATTCCCGTTGTTTGATCACTTAGTAGATGAAACACCGGTTCTTTGGTAAAGGCATCGATTTCCGTACTATTTGCCTCTTTTATCCCGCACACATTGCGCACAAATTCGATGGTTGCGAGTTGCATTCCATAACATAGCCCAAGGTAGGGGACTTTCTGTTCGCGGGCGTATTGAATGGCCCGCATTTTACCTTCTGTGGCACGCTCTCCAAATCCACCGGGAACAATGATGCCAGCGGCATCTCTTAAAGCGTCATCAATCGGTTTATCGGCATATTCAGTGGCATCAATAAAAGTAATATCGATCTTTTTTTGATGAAAGTGACCGGCATGATTCAGCGCTTCAATAACTGACATATAGGCATCTTGCAAGGCCGTATATTTTCCAACTAAGGCAATGTTTACCGATGAGTCAATCTTCTCAATTTGATCAATGTGAGCTTGCCATTCCCGCATATCAGCTTCCGGACGAGTCAATTGAAAATGTTGACAGACCAAATCATCCAGTTTTTGCTCTTTGAGGGCAATCGGTACTTGGTAAATGGACGGTTGATCCATCACTTCGATTATGGCCGATTGTGGCACACTACAAAAAAGTGCTACTTTTTCTTTCATTTCATCCGTGATGGAATGATGCGTTCTTAACACAATGACATCAGGGTTAATTCCTAAACTTCTCAATTCTTTGACACTGTGTTGGGTTGGCTTTGTTTTTAACTCCCCCGCAGCTTCTAAATAGGGGACCAAGGTGTTGTGAATGTACATCGTGTTGGCAAAACCCACGTCAATGCGAAATTGACGGATGGCTTCTAAAAACGGCAACGATTCAATATCCCCAACCGTGCCTCCAATTTCCGTAATGATGACATCAGCTCCAGAATCCACCTGCACAGCCTGTAGTTTATCTTTAATTTCATTGGTGATGTGGGGAATGACTTGAATGGTGGCCCCTAAATAATCCCCGCGTCGCTCTTTTTGAATAACAGTTTGATAGATGCGTCCCGTTGTAATGTTTGAATTTTGCGATAAGTTTTCATCGATGAAACGCTCGTAATGGCCAAGATCTAAATCCGTTTCTGCGCCATCTTCCGTGACAAATACTTCACCGTGTTGATACGGTGACATTGTTCCTGGATCAACGTTAATGTAGGGGTCAAATTTTTGCATAAAAACATTCAAACCACGATTCTTTAATAAGCGTCCGAGTGATGATGCAGTTATCCCTTTACCTAGGGAAGAAACGACCCCACCTGTGACAAAAATATACTTGGTTTGTTGCATCGTTTGCCTCCAAAAAATTAATAAAAAAAGGTCTCCCTTTGATGGGAGACCTTGTTTGAAGAGCCCGATTAAATTATATCAAACAATCATAAATTTTTTGGACTTTTTTTAATTATCTTCGTATTGGTCTTCGTAGGCATCCATGATTTCATTGTATTTTTCTTCGTCAAAGTCTTCTTCATAATCCGCGCCTGCGGTGGTGCTTTCAGACGTGTCTTCTTCGACGATTTCTTCAGGACCAAAGACTTCGATGTCTTCTTCGATGTTGCCGAGTGTTTCTGCGAGGTCTGCCGTTGAGAGGACGACATCTTCTGGTTCATGAATTTCTAGTGCTGGAGAATCCTGCGATTCTCTAGCCGCTTGAATCATCGCTTCTTTTTCACGACGAGCTTCTAACATCGCTTGATGTTTTTCTTCCATCTCATGGGCTTTTTCTAAGCGGGTTTCTAAGAATGCATCATAGACTTCTTTGTACTCATTGTAGTACGACCCGTCTTTCTCCCATAAATCTACGCCATGATTATCTTTTAAATCCCAACGGTTTTGGCCAATGTAAACAAATTTTGCAGAGCTTGTTAAGTCGGCATAAAAACGCGTCACAAAATCGGCGAACTGATCGTCCGTAATTTTACTGCCGCTTTTTTTCACGACGGCATCGAATAATTCGTATAAATCCATGGGTTGTTGGGTGTCACCGAGTAAATGTTCTGCAAGATTGATGTAACTCATTTCTTTTTCAAGCACTAAAATCAAGCCTCCTGAACGCTATCGATCTGAATCGTAATGGTGTGAGTCGAGATGTATGAATCGTTTTGATAGAGTTGATAATGAATGTATTTGTTTGTCGAATGCATGGTCATATCGATGGTGCGAATTGTAAAATGGAGCGTTTGACCAGCAATGCGGTAAGTTCCTTCGCTGGGAGTTGAGCGAAACTGAAAATCTAATTCCGCTTCTCCGTGCTTTTGGTAGCGCCATCCATCATGAATGGGTGAGAGTGTATGAAGGTCTTTGCTCGGACTTTTAAAGGTGAGTGTTTCACCGAGTATCGTCCCGTCCACGCTAAACGCCTCGCGAACGCCTTCAGTCTCAATAATTGCATGACACATCACATGTTTTTCCATAAGCCCACGTATTATATCTTATCTCTAAGGTCCATGCAAGTAAGAGCTACATGGGAAGAAGCATCGTAAAGGTCGTCCCCTCACCTTCGCGACTTTCAGCAAAGATTTGTCCACCGTGTTTTAATATGACATTTTTGGTGATTGACAAGCCAAGTCCTGATCCGCCTGAGTCACGTCCCCGTCCTTCATCGATTCGGTAAAACCGTTTAAATACGTACGGTAAATGCTCAGGGGCCATGCCAATACCACTGTCTTGTACGGCAAGCCGGTAATATTCGCCGTCAACTTTACCAGTCACTTTGATGCCGCCTTCATCGGTATATGCGACGGCATTTTTAATCAAATTAATGAGCACTTGCTGCATGCGATGTTTATCTACCACGAGGGTTACATCTTCGATGTCATACGTTAAAGACAGACCTTTTTTATCGATGATTGTCCGCAGTAGTTTTTCTACGTTCTTGATAATCGTTTTAAGTGGGGTCGGTTCTTTTGTCAACGTGTAGTCCAGCCGGTCCATTTTAGAAATGGTAAGGAGATCGCTAATCATCACTTCTAATCTCATTGATTCATCATAAATCGTTTGAATAAAATCTTCTTGTGTTGCGTCATCCACTGTTTTATCTTTCAAAATTTCGCTCATTCCAATTAATGCACTAAGCGGTGTTTTTAATTCGTGCGAGACATCGGCGGTAAATTGTTTTTGATAATGTTCAGCATTTTTTAAAGACGTGATGTCGGTGATTAACACGAGCATTCCTTGATACCCTTCATCGGATACTAGTGGTGTCATAATCAAATCATAAAAGTGTGCATCGTAGGCAATTTGGAAGCGTGAAGATTGTTCGGCAATGACGGCTTCTAATATCTTTTTATACAGTGGCTCAATGTCGCTTAATGCATGAAACGATTGGCCTTTTAAATTCGACCGTTTAAACGTTTCGTAAAAGGTTGCATTAATAATTTGAATGGTCTCATCTGCGGCGATCAAAAGGACACCCGATCCTAACGTTTCAACCAACCGACGTAACCTTAAATTATCAAATTCATACCGTTTTTTCTGACGGTCTAATAAATACGCCGCATGTTGCTGGGCGTATACTTTTTGATCAGCTAACGTGTCCACAACTTTCATCATACTGGCGATGAAATAGACCACCCATATTAAAACAATAAACCCCTCAAAAAAGGGGTTTGAAAGGACGATAATGAATGCCCCCATGATGAGGGTGATTGTGATAAAACTGAAAAAAGATTTGATTTGCATACATCACCTTACACTCAGTATACCACTACTAATTCAAGGTGATTCGCTTGGCTTTATGCAAGTAAATGATTTGCTCAGAGATGTTGGTTAAGTGATCGCCAGCCCGCTCTAGATTTTTAATGACAAACAACGCCCGAGCTGCTTCTTCAGCTGGAGCATCCACTTTTGATTTTGCGATACGCATCAAGCGTTTCACATTTTCATCAAACAAGTCATCCATTTGTTCATCCGCTTGTGCCACGGCGAGTGCCAGTTCTACATTTTCATTGGTGTAAGCTGTATTGATGTCTTTGAACATCGTTAGTAATGGATCAAAGAATGCATCAAACATAATATTATGGTCTGACCTTTCTTTCGTATGAATGATGTACTTGGCAATGTTGCACACATAATCAGCAATTCGCTCTAGATCACTGGCAATCTTCATCGCTGTAATGACCATTCTTAAATCGCTGGCAACTGGGGATTCACGAATAATCAAACTAACCACTTTTTCATTAATTTGGTCTTCGGCTTTATTGATGGTCTCATCGACGGTGATTAATTCTTCCGCGATTTTTTTATCCATCGTCTTTAAGGCTGTACGGATTCCTTGATACTGACTCGTCACATCTTCCATCATGTCGACGACTAAATCTTGAAGTTCTTTTAATAAGGTTTCAAACTTTATCCGCTCTCTCATTGCATCTCCTATCCGAATCTACCGGTGATATAGTCTTCGGTTTGTTTAAGTTGTGGGGCTTTGAATATTTGATCGGTTTCTCCGATTTCTCTGAGCTCGCCCATGTAGAAGAATGCGGTGTAATCAGAAATCCGTGCTGCTTGTTGCATCGAGTGGGTAACGATGATAATGGTGTAGTGTTCTTTAAGCACGTTGATCAAGTCTTCGATTTTTTGTGTGGCAATCGGATCAAGTGCAGATGTCGGCTCATCCATGAGAATCACGTCGGGTTCCATCGCCAGTGCACGCGCGATGCAGAGGCGTTGTTGTTGGCCGCCAGATAACCCCATGGCTGAATTTGGTAGACGGTCAGATACTTCATCAAATAGTGCCGCTTGCTTGAGTGATTTTTCAACAATTTCATTGAGTTTTTCTTTGTCTTTTAATCCTTGTTGTCTTGGTCCATACGCTACATTGTCGTAAATACTCATTGGAAATGGGTTCGGATTTTGGAAAACCATGCCGACTTTTTTTCGTAATTCAATGACGTTATAATCGGGCCCATTAGCTTCCTCTCCAACGTATTCAATGCTTCCTTCAACACGCGCACTATCAATCAGATCGTTCATCCGATTTAGGCAGCGAATAAATGTACTTTTTCCACACCCTGATGGACCAATTAACGCTGTAACTTGATTCTTTGGGATGTCCATATCAATCGATTTTAATGCTTGGAAATCCCCATAGTATAAGTTTAGATTACGAATTTTAAATAATGGGTCCATCGTTATGCTCTCCTTTTCCGACGATCTAATACATAAACGGCAAGCTTGATGCTTAAGTTTAAAGTTAATACAATTAACAATATAATCAACCCGATGGCTGCGGCTAATTCAACATTGGCAGGTTCATTCGACATGACTGTGAAAATATGGACCGCTAAAGACGTCGCAGGTTCTAAAATTCTCACTTGATCCTTAATGGCGGTTCCTAAGACAAAGATTAATGCCGCAGATTCACCGATGACTCGGCCGATTCCCAAGAAGGTAGCTGTCAGAATTCCCGAAAAAGCCTGAGGTAACACAACTCTGAACGTCGTCTGGGTCTTATTTGCTCCTAGTGCCAGCGAGGCAAATCGATGTGAATTGGGAACTGTCTTTAAAGATTCCTCGGTTGTTCGGATAATGACCGGCAATAAAATTACCGCGAGTGTCATGGCCGCAGCCACTAAATTCGACCGGTTGGTTGGTAGTAACGATGTCGTGATAGGAACAAATACAGCGATACCTAATAGCCCATAGATGATTGATGGAACTCCGGTTAATACTTCGATAAACGACCGGAGTAAGTCGGTGAATTTATTTTTCGGAGCGAACTCATTAAAATACAACGCAGACAAGATACCAACCGGTAACGCAATGATTAGCGTCATCACAATCATATACAATGTCGCAATGATTGATCCACGAATGCCGCCTCCTTCGATACCAAAGTCAATTTGACGTATGACATTGTCTGGATTATTCATTGTCTCTACCATTGCTTCAGCACCTCTAGAGCGAAGCGATGAGCCTGTGTTTTCGTATGCCACGCGATTGATTACCATGCCGACTTCTAAGCGAAGTGTTTCACCTTGCTCAGCAGGATTTTCATTCCTTAAATTAAGCAATGGTGAGTCATCGGCGATGTCAACCACGCGAATGACTGGGGTCCCGGCTTTATCAATCGATTCTTCGACAATTAAGCCGTAGTTATCTGCAACAAATTCATCGTCTCTTGCGTCCCTTATAGTGCCTTCATAATAGTCAAAGTCAGCGGGCAATGACGCGATGTATTTCTGTTCAAAATAATCACTTGTTAGTAGTGAAGGTCGCATTAATTCAGCCCCTTCACGCACTAAGAAAAAGACGATTAAAGCAAGAACAAATACCGTGATAAATGTCGATAGATATGTAAGGATGTCTAAGAGAAAAGATCCGGTAATTTTTTTAGGCATCAAAATTACCTACCTTCCGTTTAATCAAATTCAACGAGATATTAGTCAATAAAATGACAACCATCAATAGTAGTCCCACAGAAAAACGAATATTAAAATCGATGCCCGTAGTTTCTTTGAGTCCTGATAACATCATGGAAGTCATCGTCGAGGTAATATCAAACAATCCAAAGTTCGGTCCACTGCGTGCGTTCCCCGCAACTAATGCTACTGCCGTGGCCTCACCTAAACTCCGACCAATTGCTAAAATCGCACTTGAAAAGATGCCGTTTTTAGCAGCCAACAAGATTATTTTAAATCGCGTTTGAGTCGGCGTTGCACCAAGCGCTAATGAGGCTTGTTCCAGTGAGGCATCGACGGAGCGTATTGATACTTCACTGAGCGCGATAATGGTTGGCAAACTCATTAATGCAAGAACTAAAACTACCGCCAAAGTCCCTGCTCCCCCAGCGCTGCTTATGCCAAATAGCTGTCCAAAGTCATAAATGATTGGCAAGAAGAACCCAGCTCCGACTAGGCCAAAGACAATCGAGGGAATCGACGCCATTAATTCCACTGTAGAGCGCATAATGTTGGCGATATTTTTAGGTGCGATTTTTGCAATAAATAACGCGGTCATTACCCCGATGGGGAATGCTAAGAGCAATGATAAAAAAGCCACATACAGTGTTTGTAATACGACGTATCCAACACCGTACGCTGTGGAGACGAATGTTTGACCGTTCAACCACACAGTCCCAGTTAAAAATGACCATACATTCACTCTTCCAAGTCCACCATTGTCAGTCACAAATGGAATGATTCCCTCTATCGTAATAAACACTGCGATGATAATAATAAACGATGAAGAAAGAAGTCCAAATCCCAACAATACATTGCGAGTAATTCGATCCATTTTAGAAAACGATGGGCGTTTTATTAGACCCTTTTTAGACTGCGATGTCATTAGTGCTCCTTACTTGAATGGAAAAAGTCCTTATAAATGTTATAAGGACTTTTCAATAAATTTTTCAATCTACTGATAAAATCTTGTTACTCTGAAAGTTCACTCCAACTTGTGACAGTCCCCGTGTAAATATCAATTAAGTCTTGGGCAGTCACCGAATCTACAGGGTTGTCATTATGAACAATGGCAACGATGGCATCGCTAGCCAATGTGCCACGAGTGTCTGCAGGCCCATCAGATTCATCGTCATAAAATGGGCGGGATGCAAATCCGACGTGACCCCAGTTAACGCCACCTAAATCACTTTCTACCCCTTGAGTCCGCTTGTAACCATCGGATGACCCGGTGTGGTTGTTATCTGTGACAACGTTTCCACATTCTGGACTGAATGCTGCAGCCAATGCCTCAGCAATGCCTTGAACCGAATCTGAACCACGGAATCTTAATGTAAAGTCACTGTTATCAGTCGCACATACAGGATAGTCGCTTGATACGCTATTCCACGTATAATTTGCGCCATCCATTGGGGCTGCGCCTTCATCGGCGATGATGTCGCCCCCATCGCTCGAAAGCATGAATGCAACGAATGCTTTTGCAATCTCTTCATCCCGATCACTGGCCCATTCGGTTCTCATAATATAATTGAATGGACGAGTTAACTCATACGACCCGTTCCCCGCTGTTTGTAAGGATGGTTCTACACCATTAAATGCTAACCCTTTAACTGCTGTAGGATTCGATACATACGTATATAGTGATACGTAGCCGATGCCATCTAAATCGGTTTGCATCGCACTGAATTGACCATCATTATCAGCGGTAATAAATCCTTCAACCAATACGCTGTCATCTTCACTGGCTGCATCGTATCCAATGCCCCCAAAGAATCCAGCCCGTGTTCCAGAAGTTGTATCGCGGGTGTATACATTAATTGGATTATCTCCACCACCACATGCGGCGAGTATAAATGTTAATAATAACGATGAAACTACGAGTAGCAATTTTTTCAAACACAGCCTCCAAATATATTTAGTTTTAACGAGACTAATTATAATAAAGTTTCATTTCAATCATGTGTCAATCGTGTAAAGATTTAGTTAATCAGACAAGTTTGTAGCCGATGCCACGAACCGTTTTTATGAGCTCCGCATGAGGATCGATTTTTTCACGTAATTTGAAGATGTGAACATCCACAACTCGGGTGTCTCCGTCGTAACTATAGCCCCATAATTTTCTCAGCAGTTGATCTCTAGAGACTACGACTCCTTTGTTGCGAATCAGATACTGGAGGAGTTCAAATTCTTTGAGGGTAAGATTTAATGGATGGTCTTCAATCGTTGCTTCGTAACTTAAGGTATTCAATTTTAAACGGCCATGCGTTAACACTTCAGCGCTGGACGCTGAATGCATACGTCTTAATACCGCTTTAATTCGTGCAGTTAATTCTCGCGGCGAGAAAGGCTTTGTCATGTAATCGTCGGCGCCTTGCTCAAAGCCTTCTATTTTTTGGTATTCCTCGTTCATCGCTGTCAACATTAAGATGTGTGCAGGGTGATTGATTTTTTTTAAATTTTGAGCAATTTCTAAGCCGCTCATTCCCGGTAACATGAGATCTAAAATGATGATGTCATAACTCGTATTTAGCGCTTTTTCCAAGCCTTCGTTACCGTTGCCAGTGACGTCCACATCATGTCCGAGTTCTTTGATGTCATACGCTAACATTTTTTGAATACTTTGTTCATCTTCTACGACTAAAATTCGTGCCATTTAGACTCCTATTTAAAGATGAAATTATTATGTATATTTTATCACGTTGCGTGCCATAAATTAGGCATGCACTCCTTAAATAGGGTTGAATTAACAAACTTTAACACAAAAAAAATAGAGCGTATTTGCTCTATTTCTGGTCTGCTTTATAGGTGCGTGCTACATCGTCAAGCGCTTTTAAGAGCTCCTCAGCAACGTCCCATGTTCCGAGGTTTGCGCCACTCGCTTTGGCGTGGCCTCCCCCATTAAACTGGTTGGCAGTGAGTGATATATTTGGACCCTTACTACGGATGCGGGCTCTGACAATTTGTTCTTCATATTCATTAAAGAGTACCCAAATTGGTGAATCTTCAAAGCGTGAGAGTTCATTGACCAAACTCGATGCTTCTTCTGTGGTCACGTGGTACTCTTTGCATAAATCTTCGGTGATTTTTATGAAGGCGACGCCATGGTCAGTTTTCTGGTAATTAAGTAGCACATATCCTTTAAAGCGAATCAATTCTTCGCTCATCACTTCAAGGGCGTCATATACAGGTTTTGTATCTAGCCCTAAATCATATAATTTGGCGACGGCTAAGAAGGTCTCTCCGGTCACGCCGTCATACTTGAAGCGGCCTGTGTCCGTGAGGATTCCTGTGAATAGTGCCAAAGCTCCTGTTTCAGTCATTGTTAATTGCTCTTCATGTGACTGATAAAAATTCATAATAATTTGGGCGGCTGCTGGGGCATTGGTATTCACGATCTCGATATCCCCATAGGAATCGATGTTGATATGATGGTCAATTTTCACAAGCATCTTGCCAAGCGTGTGCCGTGTGTCAGCTAAACGTTCTTGATTGGCTGTATCTACCGCGATGACTAAGGCATCTTTGAAGACCTCATCTTCAATTGTATCTAATGACCCGAGAAACTTAAGATAGCCCGTTTCTTCACCCGTTGCGTATACGGCTTTATCTGGAAAACTCGTGCGTAGAATGTCTCTTAAGCCAATCGCACTTCCTAAGCAATCCCCATCAGGGCGTGCATGGGGAATAATGACAATGGTTTGATGGGCCTTGATGGCGTCATATAATTGGTCAAATAATGGTTGAAATTCACTCATGTTAGTTTCCCTTCTAACTCTTTAATTAACGCTTCTGCCTCAGTCCAACTGTTTAAAATACATCCAGCGGCAAGTGTGTGTCCACCACCACCGTAATGTTTTGCCACATCATTGACAGGCAGTTTTCGACTTCTTAGTTCCCCAAGTATGTGGCCATCATCGGTTTCGGTTAAATTCACCCAAATATCGACTCCTTCGACTTGGGCCATGACATTTACCAGTCCCCGTGACACGGAAAATTCACTGACTCCATACTCCGTTTTCACGGATGCTTTATTTTTTAAAACAGCGACGCCACTTGGCAACACCTTAAACTGACTTAACCCATATCCGCGTAATCGTTTATAGGCCACGGTATCAACGTAAAGAGATTCATAAATGGCATTTAAATCAAGTCCGGTTTCCATTAGTTGACTGGCGGCTTTAAATGTGTGATGATCGACGCCTTTATACAAAAAGCGTCCACTGTCTGAAATAATTCCCAGCATGAGTGCATGCGCACTTCTTTGGGTGATTTTCCATCCCAAAGATTGAGCCATTAAGGCAATCACTTCTGCAGCCGCTATGGCGCTGGGTTGATGGTAAAACAGATCGGCAAAATCGGAGTCATTTTGGTGATGATCAATGACAATTTTACGCGGCGTTTTAAATACCCTATCATCATCCACACGATGTGTTTGTGAGACATCTAAAACGATCCCTAACGCACGGTCAAAGACCGCATCATCGGGGGTATCCATTGGGGGCAATGCGTTAAATTGATTGTTTGCACCGCATACATAGACGGTTTTATCCGGGTAATTATCTTCAATTAAATACTTCAGACCCCACTGGGACCCGAGTGCATCATAGTCGGGTTCTTTATGTCGGTGAATGACAATCGTGGAGGCGTCTTCAATCCACGTTTTTATCGTTTCAATCATTTTGTCTCCTAAGGCCATGTATACGGATTCGGGGCGTCAGCCTCATAATCCCAGTAATAGTCAAGTAATTCTCCGTGAATTCCGAGCGCATCGGACTCGGACCGCGCTTCAGCTTCATACATCCATTCGGTATAGGTCAATCCATCGACTGATGTCGTCGCTGTTTCACCCGCACCGTATAAATACATCACTTCTCCGAGGCCCTGGCGGACGACGTTGTAATTGAGTAATTCAATGCCTTCAGCCGTCTCAATCCAGACCCACGCGAGCGTGCGACCATAGCGGTCAAACAAAAAGTCTCCGGGGTCCGTTTGTAAGTAAATTTGGGTGGCGTTTGTCAGCGCCTCACACGTGTATACGGAGGCAGGTTTACCAAATTCTTCCCGGCCGCCATCAAAGGTTTCAGCCGTATCAAAATTTAAAAACCGTACACTGATGAACGGATTATTGGTATATTCTTCGAATGATTCAGGCACTTCAAAACGCGCGGTATCTCCGTCCACACAGCCATCACTTCTTAGCGTGACTCCAAAGACTTTACCGCCGCCTCGCAACCCATCTTGCGATTCAATGACATATGGAAAATCAAAAAATTCATCTTTTAAACGAGGGCCATCGTACGTGAGGTCTTGCGGCACATAATAGACAGATTCATCGATTTTCGAGGCACTCACAATGACCGTAATAAAATCTCCCGGGGTAAATGAATCTCCCGCTTCTTTTAACTGCCCATACTCAATAAACTCGCGTGATTCATCAAGTGTGACATAGGTGCGTTCAATAAAATCGACTTCCAAATCTAAGGATTCTAACGTGACTTTGATTTCTTCTTGGGTTTGACCGGCTAATTCCGGCAATTCAGTTGGGGCGGTTTGACACGCACTAAGTGCGAACACCACGATAAATATCAGCCATTTCATCATATCTTTATCCTTCCAGTTAACGGCTCATTGTATCACCCATTAATTAATAAAAAAAGGGCTACCGAAGCAGCCCTTTTTGCAGGTATTATTCGGTTTCTGGGACAATGACGATATCAACCACTCGGTAATTATCAAAGTTGATCCGTTGGGTCGTGAATTCAAGTGTCACTTCAGTCCCAACCGGATATGAATCTTCATCCCATCCTTCGACGTTTCTAATATCGAAGGTTAAACGCATTTCCAGCGTTTCATCGGTAGTGGCAAAGAATACGTGACTGAAATTATCGTATTCATCGACCGTTAAGGTTGCTTCAAAACGTCTGGAGTTAGCATTTGGGAAATCACTAATGATCTGATCGCCCGTCATGTCTGTGGTGACAAATACGTCATTGCCTTCCGAGGCACGCGCAATAAATTCAGCTTGCCATACTTGGGCTTGATCATTGCCGAAGCGCGTATATGTGTCACGCGTTCCTAAGACCCATACTCGCTCGCCCACAGCGACTTGGCTTTTCAGTTCGTCATCCCCAAAGTCACCGACATAAATGCCAGTTCCATCGGCGTCTTGGATAAAGAATCCGTTGGTATGTGGGTCAATGCTGACGACAACCCCTTCGACAAGAATCGAGTCACCGTCTTCTGCAGCAAGTGCGCTAGTGACATCCATCGGTTCAGGTCCAACTTCAACCGCGAATTCACGGGTCACATCACCGACGGTTAACGTTAAGACAACGTCAGTTGCTTCAGCACCTAAAGTTACGGTGCCATCGCCTGCTAAGCTCGCTGGTACACTACTTGTCCAGCTCAGTGCTAAGTCAAATTTACCCGTTTCAGGTAAAGTAACATCAGCGTATACCGTTTCCGCAGTTCCATCCCCTTCAGGGTCAAAGGGTAACCGAACGGCTTTTGCAGCCACAGCGGCTTTTTCTGCGTCACTAATATCTGTATCAACGTCATCAGCAGTGCCCATGTATGAGACATAACTTGGGGTATAGTCCCACTGGAATGGACGGACTTCGATGATTACTTCTTGACCATCAAAATCAGCAAGAGCTGAGTTGTTTGTGTTGTGGTGGAGTTGAATGAAATGGTCTCCATCAACTAGCGTGTAGTTTGTGAAATCTTCAACGACGGTTGTCGCAGTTCCGTATACTAAGTATTTTTGACCCGGTACGACATTGCCCTCGACAATATCTTGAACGGTTGCGAATGTTGGTTCTGGTTCATCCGCAAAGGTTGCATCACTGGCTTCAAAGAAATCAATCGATGCCACTTGGGGAAGTCCTCGGTAATCGGTTCTAGCGCCCACAAACGTCCAGGAATCACCTAAGACAACTGCATCGCTATTTTCTTCATAAAAGCTAGAATCACGGACATAAATCACACCCGTTCCATCGTATAAGAAGAATCCTGAGTTGCGGTCCACAATTTCAACCACTTTACCAGAGAACCAAACAAACCCACCTGGATCTACTTCTAAGGCATCTTCAATGCTAATTTCTGCGAGTGATTGGACGGTGATTTCAACCTCGGATGTTTCATCACCTAACGTGGCTGTCGCAGTAAATGTAATATCGGTTGGGACATCTGGTACGGCCACATAGGACCCATCGTCTGCAATTAAATCAGTATTTCCTGATGTCCAGTTCGTAAATGCAGTGCCGTTTGCGCCTTCTGCAGGTAATGTAATCGCGTCACTGTATGTCACAAAGGACATCTCTGCGACCACTTCAGTATCGAGTTCAAGTTTTTGCGCATCCGTCAGTTCTGATACAACAACATCGGTTCCATCTCCATAATAGGAGGCCATGATACCGTTTGATGCATGGTCTGTGTAGTATACCAATTCAAGCGTAATCGTCCGGCCCACAAATTCTTCTAAAGCTACTAAAGAGTCTGCATCGGAGCGGAAATAAACAAGAATTTCGTTATCTGATTCACTGGAAGTCATAAATAAATTATTGAATTCCCCTTTTTGAACCAATGTCCCGGTTATTTCAAAGAAATCACCGTGAATGAGTGGATCATCCAGTGAAAGCGCGTGAAACTCTTCAATGGTAATAGGCGTTGCTTCGATATTGACATCATTTCCAGATGAGAGAACTTCAACGTTTTCTAAGTCAGCCAACTGGTATAGCGTGTAATAACGCGCATACAGTCCAGTTACACGGACCTCATCACCCAGTTCAACTAAGCCCCCACCTGTTCCGCCTGATCCGACAAAAATTCCCAGGTGGTTCGATCCATCGTAGACAAAGAAGCCGCCATCAAAAACACTCGATACAAGGCCTTCTACCGTAATTAAATCATTGATGTTTGACGTTGTGTACAACTCAGTAAAGTCCGTGAATGAATTACTGGGTTCAAAAGCTAATACAAACGCCTCAAATGAGCGAGTTACACTCTCTTCATTTAACGCAACTGTAGCCGTTAAGGTAACTGTTTCATTGGCTTCACCTTCTTCAGGACGTGTGACGGTTCCGTCATTGGCAATGACGCTTGAATTACTGGATTCCCACGTAATCGTTGTGCCATTTCGCCCCGAGCTTGGTAAGTTTAAATCGCTCGTCACTGAGTCAAGCCCGGAAAGTAACAACGAATCCCGCGCATCTTCGACCAATTGTAAATCTTCGTTCGCTGGCTCTTCGGTCTCACCGCCGCATGCGGCCAAAGTGAACACGCCGGCCACTAATGCCAGTGCTAATAATAATTTTTTCACAAACATTCCTCCATAGTTTTTTATCGTTTTAAGGGAACGTAACGTCCCGAATATTGAAGTTAGTCAGTTGCCACTGCCCACTGTAATCGGTCATGAACACATTATTAAGGATGAGTTCACTCCCTACTGTAAATTCATTGGCAATGATCGATGTAATTTGACTTTGGGTAAACACATAAATGCTGTCTGTGTCATTCCCAAAATAAAAATCTCCCCCGTCGCGCGCGGTAATCGTGCCGCTTACATTGACAAACCGATCACGGTAATCGTCAGGATTCGATAAGAGTTCGTCGATCTCAACGTCGATGGGTTCACCCATAAAGCTTGGGTCAGTTTCACCCCAAATACGCTGGCCGGTAAGCTTGGCATGGTTTTGTGCAGCAAATAATTCATCACCGTATTTGAGACCACCGGTCCCAACAGATGGGGCAAATGCATTTTCCACCATCTGTAAGTTGACAAGTTTTCCATCTGCCCACACATAGGCGAGGTACCGTCCATAATTATCAAGTCGGCCCGCGGATGCATCCATTTCTAATACAATGGTGTCGGCGGCGGTTAAAATCTCGCAATTAAAATCTGACGCGGCCCGTCCCCAGGGTTGAATTTGAGCGGTTGATTCCCGTGTATCAATGCCTAAGTAACGCACACTGAACGGGGCAACAGTCCCATAGCTAAAGTATGTCGTATCGCCGTCTACACACCGGTCAAGGGTGACTTCGCCAATGCCATCGGCGAGAAATTCACGCCCTTCGTATTCTACGGCCTGTAAATCGAGATTATCCGACCATTCCGATGAGAGCTCGTACGATTCAACGGCTGGCTCGGCTTCCTCACACGCCAAAAGCGAAAATGAAGCGATCGTTAGTGTGATAAGTGTGAGAATTTTAGTCATCAAATCATCCTTTAATTGAATTATTGTCCAAGCTGGTTCAACATCCGGTCAATCGCCTCTTCAACATTACGAGTCCCTGCATAAATGGCTTCGAAGGCGAGTCCTGATTCTTGACGCGCGCCAGACGAAGTAATTCGACCGACAAACGCTGGATCGAACTCGTATGCATTAACTTGGGCATAAGCTACGGTGGCGGCTAAAGCAAATGGTAAATCAAGGCGTTCCACTGGAGATAAGCCACCCAGGCCCACTTCATCGTATTTATCTACGAGACTTAAAAATTCTTGGTATTCTGCCGTTTCAAACCCAGACTTACGAACGGGCACGTACCCAGTTGCCATGGCAAAATCAGCCGTGTTTTCTGTGTTCGTCATGTATTTAAGGAGTAACCAGGCCGCCAATCTTTGATTGTTGTCAGCGTCTGAAACAATCGCAACATTCGGACCTTGCTGCATGACGGATTGATTGTCTAAATCTTTTTGAATGACGGGCGCGATACCCATTTCATTAAACGGACTCTCTTCATCCGGGACGTTGTAACGGGTCCCTGCTGTGGACCCTTGGGACATACAGACAAGACCATCTTTAAATGGTTCAGAGCCGTAATTTTCATCCCATTCGATTGGGAAGCTGACGGTATCTGAAGCGAATAACCCATTGAAATAATTGAGCATGTCACGGGTATCATCATTATCGACTAAGATGTTGCCCTCACCGTCGGTATATCCGGCGTCCCATTGTCTGGAACTGTTGATGAAGAAGTTCGATGCGCTATCGGCGTTGAAGAGGAAATCACATTGGTTTTCACCATTGCCAACCATCGTGTCTGCATAGGCTTCAAGTTCGTCCCATGTCAGTGGCGTGGTACGAGATATTTCAATGCCTTGTGCATCAAAGAAATCTTTATTGTAGACAACCATTTCGGTCGACTTAGCAAATGGCATCGAGTACTGATTGCCATCTAAGTATTGTTGGTTCTCTGCTAAGAACCCATCGACGAAATCATTAAGATCGACCCCATGTACGTCATGAGCAATGTATTCATCGAGGGGAACGAGTGCATTTCCATTTAAATACTCGACAAAATGATCGGGATATCCAAAGACAATCGTCGGTGTGGTTCCTGCGACAATCGACTGGATGGTAGACTCACGAAGTCCATCATAGCCACCTTGCCCGAGTTGGGTAATGGTCACTTGAGGGTATTCTTGATTAAATGAATCAAACATCTCTTGAAGCAACGATTGGTTATCTTCCCCAAATGCGTGCCATATCACAATTTCGATGGGTTCATTCGGTAAAGCATCGGGAATATCAACGGTGGTTTCTTCCCGGCCACCTCCACCTAAACATGCACTTAAGGTAAATACCAATAACAAGGTTACTGATAGAAGTAATCCTTTTTTCATAAAATTTCCTCCACTTTTTTTGTTCGTTTTAGCCCTTAATACCACTTCGCGAAACGCCGCGAATGATATATTTTTTAAGCAATAAGAAAACTACCAAGAGCGGGAAAGTGACTAACAAGGCGGCGGCCATTTGTTCGTTGTAAAGAATGCGTCCCGCAATGTTGCTAAAAGCATCTCTGAGTCCGTTAGATACTAGTCTAAACTCTTGTTGCTGCGTCACTAGGCGTGGCCAAATGTAGGCATTCCACGTCCCCATCGCATTGAGTATGGTAATCGTAATGATTGTTGGCAAGGCAATTGGCACCATGATTTTAAAGAGATATTTTAAGTCTGTCGTTCCATCGACTTTCGCCGCGTAGTAAAGTTCATCAGGAATTTGTCGGAATGACTGGCGTAAGAAGAAAATGTAAAAGATGCTGGTCATGAACGGGAGCGTCATCGCTAAAATCGCGTTCATGTACGTTTGATTTTGAATCCATCCGAGTTCCACGACCGTTAAGAAGTTCGTAATAACAAAGATTTCACCCGGAATCATCATCGTGGAGATTAAAATCATAAACAGGAAATCACGCCCATTGAAATTTAAGCGAGCAAAGGCAAAGGCTGCAAACACCGTTGTGAAAATTGTCCCGACGGTTGATATGCTCGATACTAATACGGTATTCCCCATATACCTTAAAAAGGGTGCCGTATCCATGGCGGTGGCAAAGTTAGAGAATTGCCAGTTAAGTGGATTGAGCCATAAGATCGGAGGGGCTGTGAGGACCTGTGCTTCGGTTTTAAAGGCTGTTAACATCATCCAATAAAACGGAATGACTACAAACAGTCCAAAGATAATCAACATGGTTAAAACGAGAGAGAACCGAATTCTGGCTTTCCGGCGATTTTGCTTTTCATCGCCATAAACAACGCTATCTAAAACCATTATTTGCCTCCCCCTGAATAATGTACGCGATTTTTACTGACTTGCATGTTAATAAGTGTGAAGACCAGGGTAATTAAGAACAGAACAATCGCTGTAGCGGCTGCTTCAGAAAGTGCCCCAGGCACCCCAGAACGGTCAAGCGCATCATACACTAAGGCAACAATCGTTATCAGTGATTTGTCATTGCCGGGTGGCCCTAAACGGACGCCAAACATTCCAATGACTTGGGTATACGCTTTAAAGGCCCCAATGAATGATGTGATCGTGATGTAAAAAATCATGGGCGATAATAAAGGAACCGTAATTCGTCTGAAAATTCGGTAGCGTTTAGTCGAGTCCACGCGCGCTGCATCGTAATATTGTTTGTCGATGTTTTGTAGTCCACTTAAAAACACCATAATCTTAAACGCTAAAGATGCCCAAACAACGTAAATAAGTAAGCTAAACATTGCGTTCCCCCAAGTAGCGCCTAATCCGACCCAGTTGACAGGATTTAATCCTACCCATCCGAGCATTGTATTGATGAGGCCATAATTTTGGTTGAACAGAAAGGCAAATGCCATCCCTATCGCAATCGCGTTTGTGACATATGGAAGGAAGAAAATAGTTTGGAAAAAACCTCTCAGTTTAAGGACCGAGTTCAACCATACCGATATGAGTAAAGCGATAATCACCGATATTGGGACAGACACAAACGTAATGATCATGGTGTTGGTTAATGCTTGTGTGAAGTTTTGATTGCGGAACACGTAAAAGAAGTTTTCAAATAGTGTGAAGCCTTCCCACGTGCCTTGTAAATAATTGTAGTCTCTTAAAAACACTAAAAAGAGTGCGTTAAAAATCGGATAAAAAATGAATATGGAGAGTAAAAAGAGGGCAGGGCCTAAATAAAACCAGGCTTTGACGTTACTCTTATCTTCTAACATTACAGGCGCTCTCCTGTTTCGTGATCAAAGATATACATTTTATGAGGTTTCACCGATAACTGAACTTGGTGTCCTGCTTCGATGCGGTAATCCGAATCGACAATCGCGCGGAATCGTTTCGTTGCATCCGTTGGATCAATCATAATGAGTGTCGTATCTCGGCCGATGGTTTCGACGAATTCAACATCTGCAACAATTGGTCCTTCTTCTTCAACCACAAAGCCTTCGGGTCGAATTCCAATGACGATATCATTGGGTGCCGCTTTGGTCGAACCTATAACGGCCGTCCCAAGCTTGATTTTCTTGGCAGTAATTTTACCATCGAATAAATTAATGGGCGGCGTTCCTAAGAATTTCGCTGCAAATAAGTTTTCCGGTTCGTCGTAGACATTTTGAGGTGCACCCATTTGTTGCTTAACACCGAAATCCATCAAAATAATTTCATCGGATATGGACATCGCTTCTTCTTGGTCGTGGGTGACAAAAATTGTCGTAATCCCCGTTTCGCGTTGAATCCGGCGAATCTCTTCTCGGGTTTGAATTCTTAAACGAGCATCCAAATTAGACAGTGGTTCATCAAGTAACAAAACGCGTGGCTCTTTTACAAGTGCGCGAGCGATTGCGACACGTTGTTGTTGACCACCCGATAATTGAGCCGGTTTACGACTCATCAATTCGCCAATGCCAACGAGGTCAGCAATTTTTTGAGCGCGTTCTAACGCTTCTTCTTTTGGCACTTTCAAATTTTCTAAGGGAAACATAATGTTTTGCGATACGGTCATGTGTGGATACAGCGCATAGTTTTGAAATACTAGGCCGATTCCACGTTCTTCAGGTGGCACGGTTGTAACATCGTCATCGCCAAAGAAAATACTCCCTTGCGAGGGCTTAAGTAATCCCGAAATCATGTAAAGAGTGGTTGATTTTCCACACCCGGAAGGCCCCAACAAACCAATCAGCTTACCAGAAGGAATGGTGACATCCAATTGATTAACCGCCAAAGTATCTGTTGTTTTTTTATTCGTAAAAACCTTCGTCAAATTCTCTAATCTAATCTCCAATGTATGTAGGCTCCTAAACAAATATTTTGCAACAGTTCAGTATACACGATGTAAGCGTTTTTTCAGAGAATTACTTTAACTCAATTTAATTAACTTAATCTAAAATTATTATACCCCAATTAGACGCATTTTAGAGTGGTGAAACGTTGAAATCGTATAAAGTTTTGTAAAGATAAATTATTCCATTTTTTTGCGGCCTTCTAAGGCCTTATTTAAGGTAATCTCATCGGCGTAAGAAATGTTTCCACCCGCTGGTAATCCGTATCCAATGCGGGTCACATTCACGGGTAACTCAGAAAAAATATGTTTTAAGTAAAGGGCCGTTGTCTCTCCAGCTTCAGAAAAGTTTGTGGCCACTATTAATTCGTCAACGTTGGAGTCTTGAAGGCGTGTTTTAAGTGTCTCAATATTCAAATCCTCTGGGCCAATTCCATCACTTGGAGATAAGGCACCATTTAACACGTGATACCGTCCATGAAACGTGTGCGTATTTTCAAAGACGATGACATCTTTCACTTCTTCGACGACGATTAATTGAGCGTGATCTCGGGTTGAGTCTTTACAAATCTCACAGCGGGCCTCTTCGGTTAAAAATCCGCACTGTTCGCATGGTTTCACAGATGCCTGGAGGTCTAATAAACTTTCACCAAACCCTTGAATGTCTTGCGCTTTGAATTGGGTCAAAATATATAGGGCAAAACGCTCAGCAGTTTTCTGACCAACGCCGGGGATTTTTCGAAAATGGTCTATGAGCTGATTCAATGCTTTGGGATAATTCATCGACCCATGCCTGGAAGCCCTCCAAGGCCTTGGGAAAATTGACCCATCGTCGCCTCGGTTTCTTCATCGATTTTTTGCATGCAATCATTGACCGCAGCCAATATGGTATCTTCTAAAATTTCTTGATCGTCAGGCAAACTAAAAGCGGCATAATCAATGGTCACTTTCTGCATTTTCTTATTGCCTGTAAATTCAACCGATACACTACCACCGGCAGCCGTTCCAAAGAATGTAGATGCCTCGAGTTCTTTTTGCGCATTCACCATATCTTTTTGCATTTGTTGCAGCTTTTTTAACATGCCTTGATTCATGACATTCTCTCCTTTAATTCACCTTGACGACTGACTCACCAAATAATTCAATGGCTTCTTTTTCAGTGTCGTTTCGAGTGTCTTCGTACGTTTCTTTTGAGTCTGGAATTGATATCAGTTTAGGGTGATGAATGGGCGTTAACTCAATCCACTCATCGGGGGCTTTTTTCGCTCTAAATTTTTTCACAAATTCATCAGAAATATGTTCCCATAATTCATGGGGCAACGCGATAAACCGAATGGGTCTTTCGTAATAGTTTGTCAGTAACTCACTCAGTGGCGCATGGACTTCGGGTTTCATCATCCGGTTACACGTAGCAGGTGTTTCATACGTGATGATAATCATCACTCCATTTGTCGCAACGAGTTGCCCTTCCGTGATTAATTTCGCATATTTCAAATGATCGCCATTTGCAAATCGCTCAATGTCATACCATTTTTTGACCATGTCGATCCGCACTTCTCGATCTCCAGTGTTTAAGATATCTTCAACAAATTTAATGTCGTATGTCGCATAGTTTTTATCTTTGAACCGGTCAATGATTGATTGAAATTCAGGCGCGATTTCAGTGGGTGTTTCCGGCGGAGAATCCACAGGTTTTTCGGGTGGCGGTGTTGCTGAAATTTCCGTAGGTTTTGCCTCGATTAGTTCGGGAGCTTTTTCTAGAGTTTCCGTTGATTCACCATCTTTTGATTTTAATTTGCGAATCACGGATCCTTCGGTGAATGATTCTTGGTCAGGTGTGCTGACGACCTCTTTTTCTGACGCTCTTAAATCCGACTCTGGAAGTTCCACATTTTCCGTGAAAGGTCGCTCGGTATTCCCCGCGTTTTGAGTCGGCATGTTGTCCACTTGCTCACTCAAACTCTGGATGGTTTTTTCGAGTCCTTGAATGGTTGTTTCCATGTCTGATTGTTTCTTTAATAAATGGAGTGATTCTTGTTTTTGATCACTGACCCATTTCATGAAAAGTAACTCCAACACGATTTTTGGATTTGTCGTAAACCGCATCTGATTTTTAGCGTCATGCAAAAGATCCAAAATGAAAAATATCTGATCGTTTTGGAGACCCTTTAAAAAACTTTGAAACGTTGAATCTTGAACGATTTTTTTACCTATTTTTTGGGGCATATTCAAATGCATTAATGCGTCCCGATAAAACATAATAAAGTCATCGATAAACCGTCTTGCTTCTTTGCCTTTTGACAATATTGCTTCTAAGTTCTCAAGGGCTTGTACGACATTCTTTTCTTCCAGTGCAACGGCGATATCAAGTAAATCTTTTTCCTGCACTGAACCACGAATGGCATGGACATCTTCAACGGTGATTTGATCGTCTGCATAGGACAAAGCTTGGTCAAGTAAGCTGACCGCATCTCGCATACCGCCCTCGACACTGGATGCAATCAATTCCAAGGCTTCATCATCCACGGTAATGGATTCTTGGACGATGATTTCATTAAGTCGCGTCTTAATTTCAGTTTCTGACACACCTCGAAAATCAAAGCGCTGACACCGCGAGTGGATGGTGGCTGGAATCTTGTGGGGTTCTGTCGTTGCGAGAATAAAAATGACATGTTTGGGCGGTTCTTCAAGTGTTTTTAACAAGGCATTAAATGCGCCCATAGACAGCATGTGGACCTCATCAATGATATACACTTTATACCGTCCAACTGATGGAAGATATTTCACTTTATCCCGTAATTCACGAATTTCATCAACCCCATTATTACTGGCCGCATCAATCTCAATGACGTCGTGAATACTATTGTTTTGAATGCCTTGGCATATCTCGCATGTATTACACGGATTTGCCGTCGGAGCTTGTTCACAGTTCACGGCTTTGGCAATGATTTTTGCAATACTTGTTTTGCCCGTCCCACGGGGTCCACTAAATAAATATGCATGCGAAAGCTTATCCAATTTTAGGGCATTTTGGAATGTTTTTGTGATGTGCTCTTGGCCGGCGACTTGCGTGAAATCTACCGGTCGGTATTTACGATATAAGGCGGTATATGACACAAAAATCTCCTATTTTTTAGCTTTCGGTTCGTTTAATAAAAAACGGGTTTCTTTGACAATTATTGTTAAAACTTGATAGGCCAAAGAATCTTCTTGGAAGCCTTTCAATTGATTAGTGTAGGCAGTTTCATCTTGATTTTTGGCACTGTATAATCGGTAGATTTTTTTCAGTGCTTCTTGGAAGCCTTCGTTATCTCTGAGCGTTTCAAAATCAGAGAGTTCTAAGTTTAATACCTCTTTTGCAACACTGGACACATGGATCACGTAGTTGCGTTCATTTCGTCTTGGATTCTTGGAAAAAACAATACCTCCAAGAATAAATTCATAGGCGAATAATAAACTGACAACCAGTGGAGGAATGATCCATAAACGCATGTAAGTGTCCGCAAATGGAATGTCATTAATAATCCATTCGATTAATGCGTAACCGGATATAAAAAGAACCATTAAAATTAAGGTTCCCACATAGTATATGACATGTCTTTTTAGCGTCGGTTTTTTCATGGAGACTCCTTGGCCTTATTATACACGATAAGCCCCCTTTATGGTATACTTTAAGCGGTGATAAACATGCAAAATCAGACGATCGCAGCCATCTCTACGGCCCCAGGAATTGGGGCCATTAGTATCGTTAGGATGAGTGGCGATGAAGCCTTAGAGATTTTAAGTAAACTGTTCCACTCTAGTCACACTAACTCGTTTCCGTCCCATACAATACGGTACGGAAAAATTATGGACGATTCACAGCTCATCGATGAAGTATTGGTGAGTTATTTTAAGGCACCTAATACGTTTACACGGGAAGATATTGTGGAAATTAATACGCATGGCGGTGTTTACATCGCTGAGCGTGTTTTGGGACTGTGTTTATCTCACGGTGCGAGGCTGGCAGAAAATGGTGAATTTACAGAACGCGCATTTCTCAACGGTCGAATTGATTTAACGGAAGCTGAAAGTGTTTTAGATTTAATTGAATCACGCTCTGAACTTTCTCTCAAACTGGCGACGCAAGGACTTGAAGGTAAAATCCGTGACCTAACACAAACGCTTCGTAATCAACTCCTTGATATCATTGCAAAAATTGAAGTGAACATCGATTACCCTGAATATGATGATGTGCAAGAATTGACAGAAACTATCTTGATTCCAAACACCGAACAGGTAAAAAAAAGTATCCAACATATTCTCGATCAAGCGGTCTATGGACAGCTCATTAAAGACGGTGTGTCTACGGCCATCGTCGGTCGACCCAATGTGGGTAAATCAAGTTTATTGAATGCCTTAATCAACGAAGAAAAAGCCATTGTCACCGACGTCCAAGGGACCACTCGAGACACGGTTGAAGGTCGACTGAATATCGGTGGTGTCACACTCAATTTAGTTGATACTGCAGGCATAAGAGAGACCGTTGATCAAATCGAAAAAATTGGCATTGAAAAAAGTGTCAAAGCCATCGAAAACGCACGTTTAATTCTTTTAGTCATTGATCAAAGTGAACCTCTTCAAGAAGACGATAAAAAACTTCTTGCCATGACTGAAAACAAAGAGCGAATCATCATCTTAAATAAAGATGATTTACCGAAAAAAGTCGATCGAACATTTAAGGACGCAATCCCCATTTCCAGTTTACTCAAGAAAAACTTAGATCGCCTCGAAGAAACCATACATACCATGTACTTAAGTGGCTACTTAGATACATCTCAAGATGTATACTTGTCGAATGCCCGGCATGTTGGGAAATTTAAAGAGGCCCTTACTCACATTGATCAAGCACTGATTACTGCGCGCAATCATTACCCAGTAGATATGATTGAAATGGACTTAAAAGAAGCTTGGCTACGCCTCGGTGAAGTCATGGGTGAAGTATCTGATACCGCATTGATTGACACGCTCTTTTCACAATTCTGTTTAGGTAAATAATAATTAATAATAAAATTGAATTATTATGAATTTTGTTGAACTTATCGTATAATACTCGTGAGGTGAAGATAATGTTCAATTGGAAAACGCGCAACCAAGGCTCTAAAATTGTAACTATTTACGAAACAAACATTACCTTGAATAAATCAGCAAGTACATATTTCAATCACGCCTATAGCGTATTGCTGGGCATTGATGATGACACTAAGCAATTAGGCATTAAACCACTATCAAAAGAAGAATTTGAACGGGGCGATATTCCGGAAGAAAAGCTTTATAAGATCAGTGCTCGCAGTTCATATGCCCGCATTAGCAATAAAAGTTTTGTCACGGATTTAAGCAAGCAATTAGGGCTTGATTTCGAGCAAAACAAACTCTATAAATTCTCTGCATCCTGGAATGATTCTCAAAAAGTATTAGTGGTTGACTTGCAGTCGGCCGAGGAGGAACCGCATAATGGATAATATATTCGAATTAAATTTGTCCATCGAAACATGGTTTTTAATTTTATGGTTCTCGATTATTATCGTTGCGGCCATTTTAGAAGCTTTAACACTTGATTTAACGAGTATATGGTTTTCACTCTCCGCACTAATCGCCTTTATGCTTGGGGTCTTTGGAGTCAATATTGGTGTTCAACTCGGCGTCTTCGTCGTCGTTTCCATCGGACTCTTGTTCAGTGTTCGACCACTTGCACAAAATTACTTTAGAACCAATATTGTATCTACGAACTCCGATCGGTTGATTGGCAAAACAGCCATATGTACAAAATCAATCCTTCAAGGAGGCCGCGGTGAAGTAAAAGTAAGTAGCCAAATATGGACCGCGATTAGTCAAGATAGCACCGAGATACTGGAAGATGACACGGTTGAGATACTAGCCATTGAAGGGGTCAAATTGATTGTGAAGAAAACATGAATGCAAATGTCTTAAAACGCGGATTAAGTTTTTTTATTGACACTGTATTTATTCTAGCGTTAGTCGTATTACTCTACCGCGTGGTTGCCCGTCCTTTAATCGAAAATAGTATTCCCAACTTTGACACCTTATATAGCACTTTTATCGAGGCCCAAGACGCTCGCTTTGAAGAAATCGTTAGTGTCCAAGAAGACTTAGATCAAGGACTCATTAGCGAAGAAGCGTATACCGAGCGACTCGATGAAATTGATCAAGCCTACAACGAAAATTACGCCGATGAAACAGCTGCATATACAACGTTTATTACCTCCAGTGCCGTATATTTTATCGGCTTAAGCACCTTAATCAATTATCTATACCAAGCGACTACCGGGGGACGAACCGTTGGCAGGCGCGTCGCGAAATTGCGCTTAGCAGGTCCCGTAAATTGGTGGACCTTGCTCGTTCGCGAAGTATTTTGGAAATCAATTTACTGGGTCTTCACACTTGGCTTTGGCATCTTTATTGATTTCATCTTAATAAGTCTCACGCAACAAAGAAAAACGATTCGTGATTATCTCACAAAAACCAAAGTGGTCGTTGAAGACACACTTTATCCCATTTAGGAGGGACTTATGCAATTCGGATTCGGAACCATCTTATTAATCATTATTGTATTAATCGTACTTGGTTACATCGCTACACGCTTCTCAATCGTTACCCAAGCCAACCGATTCATCGTGGAACGCTTAGGGGGATATTATCAAACGTGGGACGTTGGATTACACTTCTTAATTCCTTTTATCGATCGTGTCAAACAAAAGGTATCGATTAAAGAACAAGTCGTTGATTTTGATCCTCAACCGGTTATTACGAAAGATAACGTCACCATGCAAATTGACACAGTCGTCTTCTTTCAAATTACTGATCCAAAGCTTTATACGTACGGGGTCAACGAACCAATCAAAGCCATTGAAAACTTAACATCAACGACGTTACGGAATATTATTGGGGATTTAGAGCTCGATCAATCCTTAACATCCCGCGATATCATCAATGAAAAAATGCGCGGCATCCTCGATGAAGCCACCGACCCCTGGGGCATCAAGATTAACCGTGTGGAAGTGAAAAACATCATTCCGCCCAAAGACATCCGGGAAGCTATGGAAAAACAAATGCGTGCTGAACGGGAAAAACGGCAATCGATTCTCATTGCTGAAGGGAACAAACGCTCTGCCATCTTAAACGCAGAGGGTGAGAAAGAATCTCGCATCTTGCAAGCAGACGGGGAACGTCAAACGCGAATTTTAGAAGCGCAAGGTCAAGCCGAAGCGATTCTCAAAGTCCAACAAGCAACTGCCCAAGGGATTGAATTTATTAAAAAGGCAGGCGCCGACGAAGCGTTCTTACGGTTAGAGGCGTATAAATCCTTAGAAAAAGTCTCTGAAGGAAATGCAACGAAGCTAATTATTCCATCCGATATGCAAGGGATTGTCGGACTCACTTCAAGCATTGCCGAGAGTTTAACGAGTGCCTCAAACGCCGCAAAGTCACCCTCTAAAGCACCGAAAAAAACGGCTGAAACTAAATAATAAAACAAAAAACCCTCTTTCAAGAAAAGAGGGTTTTTTTTATGTATCTGGATTCACATGGACCATACAATGTATGACGTCTTCGTACATGTCTTCAACTGCATGATGCACGGTTTCGGCAATCGTGTGAGCTTGCATTAACGATAAGTCTTGTTCCACCGCAATCTCTACATCGACATACCAATGGGTCATGTGCTTACGAATTTTTAAATCGTCCACCGCTCGGACCCCTTTGACATTTTGAATAAAGAGGCGAACGTCATTGACGTATTTTTGGGCGGGGGCTTCGTCAGTTAAATACCCAAGTGATTCACGAATTATAACGAGGGCTAAATGAATAATAAATCCAGAAATGACTAACGCCGCTAAGTCATCATAAATGACCGCATTGATCCGCGCGAGATAAATCCCAAACAAGGTGATCAGTGTGGCAAATATGTCAATCAAATGGTTGGTCGCATCGGCCTTAATCATCCGGTGCTCGGTCTTTGAAGCAAGCGTGCGCATGCCCACGTACAACCCAATTTTTATGAAAAGTGCAAGCACTGTAACACTCAAAGTGAGACGACTCGGCGTGGTCCTTGTCCCCTCAAAAAATAGCGTTTGGGTGATTGACTGTAATGACGCACCAATTAAGACGAGAGCTGATCCTAAAAATAAAATGCCCAGTGTGAAATAAATAACGCCTTCAAACTTTTCATGACCGTAGTGATGGTCTTTGTCCGGACGTTTTTTGGAAATCTTTAGGCCGAGTAAAATCATGATGCTGATGACTAAATCTGTGGTTGAATTGAGGCCATCTCCAATGAGCGCATTGGCCCCACCAATCCAACCGACACTCAGCTTTAAAACCATTAAGAAGGCGTTGACCACTACGCCTATAATAATCGCGTTTTTTAATGTGTTTTGGGTCAGTCTTTCACTCATTGTTTGCGCTCAATAGACGTGTGATACGTTGCTTACTTTTGGCAAAGATTGACTGTACAATGGCGGGGAAAAAGATGGCGTATACAAAAGCAATCGACGGAACCTTCACAAACCAAGGCACTTGGTTTCCTGTGACTAACCCGACGATTAAATAGACTGTCGTCAATGCCACTGTGAGGTATTTAATCCGTGACCGATTTGGTTTGATGGCCAAGGAAATATACGGCGTCGCCATCAATAAATAACTCGCTTCATCCCATAATCCAAATCGCACACCTAAAATGAGATAGACGTACAAAACAATAAATGATAGTCCGTTAATCAGCCGATTCCTTAAACTCCCAAGCATAAATATACGGCTGATCGGAATCCCCCACATTAAGACAAAAGCCGTGAGAAACTCTCCCGATGTCCATTGCCAAAAAGCCAGTGCCATAATGAAAAAAGTGACGAGAAATAAGACACTAAATCGTTTCATGTAATGGCCGATTCGTTTCATGAAATGACACGCTCCTTGTCTCGCCATGGCTGTTTAAACCACCTGTAAAAGACCAAAGCTCCGCGGACGATTTCATCCGCAGCAATGGCGATGAATATCCCTAAAAGTCCGATATCAAAGATAAATACAAGGATGTAAGCGACCGGAATTTTAATCAGTCCCATCGAAAAAATGGCTGCGACAACTGGATACTTCACGTCGCCGGTTGCTCTTAAGGCTTGAATGACCACAATGTTTGAAAGCCGCCCCATCTCTAAAAAGATGAAGACGAGTAAGACGCGCTGACCGGTCGCAATAATGTCTGGATTATCGGTAAAAATAGACAGCAACGGTCGGGCGTTAAAATAGACAAGTAAGGTAATACCCAAGACACTTAATAGCCCAATGATCATCGTTCGAATGGTCCGGCGATAGGCTTTTCCATCCTCTAAAGCGCCGATGTGCCAGCCGACCATCACTTGATTGCCTTGGGCGAGTGAGATGGCGAAAATGAGTACGGGAAGTGAGAGGTTAAACACATAAATTTGTGTGGTTACCGCCAAAGTACCAATGGTATTTACCATAATCAAGATGACAAACTCACTCAATTGATAAATGAATTGTTCAAGGGCGCTGGGAAACCCAATCGTGACGACTTCTTTTAAATATTTAACAAGCCGTTTAATGGACACGGTGATATCTATAATCTTCTCATAAATCAAACTCATTAACAAAATCCCTGCGTTAAAAAACCGAGCAGTTAAGGTCGCAATGGCAGCACCCATTACACCGAGTTCAGGGGCGCCCCAGACCCCAAATATAAGCAGTGCATTCAGGCCAATGTTCAATAGATTTGCACTCGCTCCCGCCACCATGACACGTTTGGGATAGCCGAATGACCGAAATCCGGCGCCTGTTGTTTGTGACAGTGCCACAAACACGAGCCCAAGTCCGACAATCCGTAAATAGGTGAGCGCTTCTTCGTAAATTGCCTCCGGCGTATTCACAAGCCCTAATAAACTTGGGGCAAATATTTGTAAACTAACCAATAATAAAAAAGCCATGAAAAAGGCCCCATAAAGGCCAGCTTGAAGAGCTTTATGAGAATCTTTTTCTCGGTTTGCACCGATGTATTGGCTGACTACAACACCGACGCCAATGGCGACAATATTGACGATGACAGTCAGTAAGAAAATAATTCGGTTGGCGTTCCCAACCGCTGCCACGGACGCATCTGAATACTGCGAGAGCATCAAAGTGTCCGCGACCATCATGAACATCAAAAAGGAAAATTCAATGTACGTGGGCCAAGTCAGTTGAAACAGTGTTTTACGTGGGGTCATGTCCGTCCTTAGAGTTGACAGTTTTTAGGGGTTCTAGGAAAGGGGATGACATCACGAATGTTTTCAACACCCGTGACGTACATCAACATGCGGTCAAACCCAAGTCCGTATCCCGCATGCGGCGTTGTGCCGTACCGTCTTAAGTCTAAATACCACTCCATGTCGCGCGGATTAATCTTAAAGTCACGCATCCGGCTTTCTAACTGGTCCACCCGTTCTTCCCGTTGCGATCCACCGATTAATTCACCGGATCCAGGGACGAGTAAATCCATAGCAGCGACTGTTTTTTGGTCGTCATTTAAACGCATGTAAAAGGCTTTAATATCTTTGGGCCACGCCGTCACATAGACAGGCCCTTGCATGATTTCGACCAGTGCTTTTTCGTGCTCTGTATATAAATCTTCATCCGCACTCGGCGCGTGTTCAAAGGAATAATCTGAGGCGTTTAAGCGTTCGATAGCCTCTGCATGTGTCAACACAGCAAACGGAGTATCTTTCACTTTATTTAGTTTATCAATCAACCCTTTTTCCACAAATTGGTTAAAAAAGGCCATTTCTTCAGGTGCTTTTTCGAGCACTTGTTCAATCAAATATTTGACGAATTTGGTTGCGTTATCCATCGCCCCAGCTAAATCGGTGAAAGCCATTTCTGGTTCAATCATCCAAAATTCTGACGCATGCGTTTTCGTATTGGAGTTTTCTGCCCGAAAGGTGGGGCCGAAGGTATAGGCTTTTTTAAATGTTTGGGCAAATACTTCGGCTTGCAACTGTCCAGATACAGTTAAATGGGTTGGCTTTGCGAAGAAATCTTCCGCATAATCAACCGCTTTTTTCCCTTGAGACACACTTTCTAAATCAAGGGTTGTCACTTTAAACATTTCCCCAGCCCCTTCAGCATCACTGCCAGTGATGATGGGAGCCGCCAGATGAATGAATCCTTCCGCTTCAAAAAAGCGATGGACGGCATGGTGTAAAATGCTACGGACTCGAAAAACGGCTGTCATCAAATTGGTTCTTAGGCGTAAATGGGGATGTGTCCGTAAAAATTCTCTCGTATGTCGTTTGGGTTGAATCGGATAATCTTCTAACGACGGTCCAACTTCGGTGATTGACGTCGCTTTGATTTCAAACGGTTGTTTGAGGTCTGGCGTTAAAACAACCGTTCCTTCCACCGATACAGCGGCCCCAATCTTTATTTTTTTCAGTTGGTCAAAACGAGGAAGTGCCTCGTCGTAGACGACTTGGACGACTCGAAAATCTGTACCGTCTGAGACCATTAAAAACCCAAAGGATTTCTGGTCGCGGTGATTTCTCACCCAACCTTCCAGTGTCACCGGTTGATCTGCTTGAGTTTCATAGCTTTGAAACAATTGACTTAAATCCATATGTTTGCCTCCAAAATAAAACGCCCTTAAAAAAGCTAAGGGCGTTTACACGCGGTACCACCTTGGTTTATCACTCATCTCTATAACGCAGAGCGGCGGATGATTTTACTGAATTCTTTCATCACTCGTGGGGTTTTTCAAAAAGAGGACTGCTTTGGCTTTCACCGTTTCCAAAGTCGCTAATCAATCGAGCCTTTTTTACTTATCCATTCAACGTGTTAATCTTGTCGTTCGAATAATACACTTAATGATTCGTTATTGATAACGTTTAATATTCCTTGGCCAAGTAAACTCGACACAGATAATTGTTTAATTTTTTTCGTGCGTTGATCATCTTGTAAATGAATCGTGTTGGTGCAAATTAGCTCATTGATGGCACTTTTTTCAATTCGTTCGCTTGCCGACCCTGAAAGTACGGGGTGTGTACAGGCAGCATAAACATCTTTTGCGCCAGCATCTTTAATGGCGTTTGAAGCAGCCGTCACCGTTCCTGCTGTATCTATAATGTCGTCGATGATGATGGCACAGCGTCCTTTGACATCACCGATGATGTTCATGACTTCCGCTTCATTATCACGCGGTCGTCTTTTATCGATGATGGCGATGGGAGCGTGCAGAGCATTCCCAAGTTCGCGGGCTCGTCCGGCTCCGCCGTGATCTGGTGAGACGATGACTAAGTCTTCTCCAGCTAATCGTTCTTCGAAATAATTCGCTAAAATTGGCATCGCTTTAAAGTTATCGATGGGAATGTTGTAAAACCCTTGAATCTGAGCCGCATGGAGGTCCATTGAAATAATTCGAGTCGCTCCTGCAACGGTTAATAAATCGGCGATCAATTTCGCGCTGATGGGTTGTCTGGATTTAGCTTTTCGATCTTGTCGGGAATACCCATAGTAAGGCATCACTACGTTAATGGTTCGCGCACTAGCGCGTTTCAAGGCATCCATCAAGATTAATAGTTCCATGATATGCTCATTAACCGGGGTTTGCGTTGGTTGAACGACAAATACATGATGGCCTCGAACAGTCTCAGCAATGTTAATGGTAATTTCACCATCGGCGAACTTCTTAACTTCTAAGTCGCTCAGAGGAATCTGTGTATATTCGGATATTTTTTCAGCTAACGGCCGATTGGCATTAAGACTGAATAACTTTACTTTTTCACCATTAAAGGTTGCCATTTAGACTCCTTATTATTCACTAATTTCATTATAACTAAATTTGCTCAAAATAAAATGCAACTTCAGCACAAAGTTGCATTAAACAGTGATATCTTATTCTTCAATCAGTTCATCTTCAATGCTCTCGTACGCTTCAATCACGATGGTTTCAATCATATTTCGTGTTTCTTGATTGATTGGATGAGCCACATCTTTGAATTCGCCGTTTGGCATTTTGCGACTTGGCATCGCAACAAAGAGCCCTTCCTTACCATCTATGACGCGCAACTCATGGACCACGAAGCAATCATCAATCGTAATGGCAGCAATCGCTTTTAAGCGATTTTCTCCATTAAACTTTTTGACGCGCACATCCGTAATTTCCATTATTGACCACCCCACGGAAATGACTTAGTTGTATGAATACGCTTGCATTATATCATAGGCCCCTAGCGTTATCAAACTTTTTAAAATTGTTTACACCGCATACGTATGCGACATAACCGTTCTAGGCGTGTTCGAGAGAGTCAAACTTTTGAAAAATTTTTATCAAATGATTCAAATGTAAAGCTTCCGCACGACTCTGCGGATTAAGGTCATTTTCTAAAAAATATGCCACTAACAAAGGTTTGGCTTGGTCATAATAAGGCAACAAGTTATTGACTAACGTTTTTCGTTTTTGGCCAAAACATTGATGGATAAATGCTTCAAAACGCTCCTCTAGGGATGAATCTAACAGTCGCTCTTCTTTAATGGTAAGTTGGATGACTGCTGAGTTCACTTTAGGGGCTGGGTTAAACACGTGGGGAGGGACGGTAAACAAATAGTCGATTGTCGCATAATACTGCGTCAAAACTGTGAGCGCCCCGTAGTCTTTCGTCCCTGGCACTGCAGCAAGCCGTTTGGCCACTTCATCTTGAACCATAATGGTGAGTGTTTGAATGTGTGTGAGTGCTAAACAGCGACGGATGATCGGTGTGGTAATGTAATACGGCAAATTCGCCACCACATGAACGGGCGCATTTGAGGCCCCAATTGCTTCGATGTCTGCATCGACATCCCGTGATAAAAAATCTCCCTGGGTGAGATGCACGGTGTCGTGATTTTTAAACTGAGCATCCAACGATCGAAATAATGCTGGATCGATTTCATAGGCGAGCAATGGGGCGTCTCTCTCAGCCAACAGATTTGTGAGTGCGCCTTTGCCTGGACCTATCTCTAAATAAAGCCCCGAATCAATGGTCGGCACAGCGTCAATGATTGCTTGAATGATTGACGCATCATGAAGAAAATTTTGCCCCCACTTTTTTTGCGCTTTATGCATCACTTAAACCTTCTTTTACTTGAGTGTCTGTGATTCCAAATCGGTTCAATATTGTCACAAACTGTTTCGCATTTGTATACGGAACGGCAACCTTTTCTGCAATCAATTGGCGGTTAATACGTGCCTTTGAAACACCCACAAGGCCATAATCAAATAATTTGTCCAATGTCCATGTTCCACGTGAAACATGTGGGTGCGCGCCCTGATTTAATGCCTTTTTTAACGCATCATTTGTCATATGTTCGATGCCAATCTTACCATCATCTCGTTGCGCATCGGACTTGGCCACATAAATGGCTGATATATTTGGGAGCGTCTGACGGATTCGCGCTTCAATGCGAGCGCCAGCCCCGTCTGGGTCTAACAGTAAAATCAACGTATGAGATGCTGCAAGCGTCTTCAATTGCTCGATTGTTTCATTGGAAAAGTGCATGCCGTGCGTGACAAATACAGACAGTGAGGAATCCACGCTTTTAAGTTTTGCTAAATCGTGCTGGCCTTCCACAATATACAAATTAGGTTTATGCATCAAATAAATACACTTTTTTAGGATTGACGACAAAGGGGACTTGGGTCTCATACACACTTGCTTCAAAGGCGCCAGACTGTGCCACTTCTCCGTCTAAGCTCCACGCGCGATCATGCGTTGTTTCAACCGATACTTTGCGGGTTTTTACACGCTTAATGCCAGGTAAATTTAGTTTTTTAAAGAGAAAAAACGATGCAAAATACACATTATTAAATATCGGAACATAGGGAAGCGTAATCACTTCTAAATAATGATCATCTAATTTTGCATCAGGCAAAATTTTGAACCCACCCACCGACTCACTATTAACGACTAAAATTAATGAAAACGCGCCACTCCAGCTTTCATCATCAGTCTGAATCGTCGCTTGAATGCGAGGCGCCGTGAAGAACGCTTTAATGCCAAAGAAAACGTACGCTAAAAACCCCCAAATCTTTTTCATTCGTTTAGTCGTTTTATAGCTGATGTCAACATAATTGCCAATCGCCGCGATGTAATTAAACATGCCAAAAGAACTGCGTACGATATCTTTATGTTTGACAACCGGCTGTTTGAGTAGTTGAAGATTACTCACAATCCGTTTAGACAGCCCGAGTGTTTTTCCAAAATCGTTGGCGGTTCCACTTGGAATATAGGCAACGACAGGAATATCTGGTAAAGATTCAACGGCCTGCAATACTTCATGCATGGTGCCGTCTCCTCCGCTCACTAAAACCATGTCAGAATTACCATGCTCTTGCATCAATTCTGTCGCGTGTTTTGGGTGTTCGGTGGGGTAGATGTTCCACGTGTAACCAAGTGATGTAAGAGTTTTAGTAACTTTTCCTAATTCATTTTTAAAAGTGCCACGTCCGCTGTTTGGATTAAAGATAATATTGCAGTGTTTTTGCATCCCGTCCCTCTTTAAAAAAAGGCTCTGTTGAGCCTTTATTTGATGGTTTGTGCCGCTGTAATAATTGCTAAGTGATACGCGTCATCTGCGTCACACCCTCGTGATAAATCATTCACGGGTTGATTGAGTCCCGCTAAAATAGGGCCGATGGCTTCAAATTGACCCAATCGCTGAGCAATTTTGTACCCTATATTCCCGGCATCAAGCGTAGGGAAAACAAATACGTTTACCTGTCCAGCGACCCTTGAATCTGGGTATTTCTTTTGCGCCACAGATGGGACAAATGCCGCGTCAAATTGAAGTTCACCGTCAATTGCCATGTCAGGTTGGTCAGCTTGGGCGATGTGTGTGGCTTTTTTGACTTTCAATGATTCCTCTGTCACACCTGACCCATTGGTCGAGAAAGACAGTAAGCCAATTTTTGGATTGATATTAAACAACGGGGCAATTTTTCCTGATTCTACGGCAAATTGAGCCAATTCTTCGGCAGACGGATTGGGGTTGATCGCGCAGTCAGCCATTAAATATTTTTCGTCTCCCCGCAACATTAAAAAATACCCAAAAGCGCGTTTAATACCGGGTTTCGTTTTAATAATTTGTAAGGCGGGTCGGACGGTATCTCCCGTCGAATGCGCCGCACCACTCACTAAGCCATCGGCTTTTCCTTGATACACCAACATCGTGCCAAAATACGTCTCTTCAGCCAATAATGCCTGAGCGTCTTCTTTCGTGTGTTTACCAGGTCTGCGTTCCATAAATGCATCGTACATGGCGTCTTTTTCCGCATAATCAGCGGGGTCTAACACTGTGACGTCTGCATGCAGTGTTGCCGATACTGGGCCTACCACAATTGGCTGGATGAGTGCTTCTTCAGCCAGCCGGTTGACCGCCTCAATAATTCGTGGATCGTTGCCTTCAGGAAATACAATGCGAATGTTTTTTCCCTGAATTTTTGCTTTTAATTCATCTAAAATATGTGCCAATTGAGTCACCTCTATTCGTCATTATTATATCGGTTTTAGGTCATTTTTCAACGTCCACCGTGATTCTTTGGTAAAATGAATCCGAGGTGAAAAATGGCCAAAGACATTGCAGTATTATTTGATTTAGATGGCACGTTAATTGATTCAAACGAAATCATCATTGAAAGCTACGTGCATGCTTTTAAAGTATTTCGACCTGATTTAACGTTAAGCCGTGAGACTGTATTAACCTTTATTGGACCAACATTAGAAATGGTCTTTAAAGAGTACGTGGCGGCGGATCAAATTAACCCAATGATCGAAACTTACCGGGCACATTACGTAGAAAACGAGGCCCACCATCATCATTTATACCCAGGAGTCATTGCCGGACTGGTGGCACTCAAACAACTCGGCGCAAAGTTAAGTATTGTGACGTCTAAATACAAAGTCGCGGCATGGCGAAGCTTTACGCATTATCAGCTCGATACATTTTTTGATGCGTTCGTCGCATTGGATGATGTGACAGAGCCAAAACCAAATCAAGAAGCGGTCAACGTCGCATTAAAGCGATTGGGCGGTGCCGATTGGGCGATTATGATCGGCGACAACCCGGGCGATATTCAAGCAGGCTTAAATGCCGGCATTGAAGGGGCTGGAGTGGCATGGAGCATCAAGGGCAAAGCCTTTTTACAGACTTTCAACCCGCACGCTGTCTTTGACTCAATGGAAGATATCGTCACTTATGTTGCCGCAAAAATGGAGGCTTAGACGATGTGTATATTTTGTAAAATTGTGGCGGGAGAGATTCCGGCCTATACCATTTATGAAGATGCTAGTGTGCTTGCATTCTTAGACATTTCACAAGTTACAAAAGGGCATACGTTGGTTATTCCAAAAACCCACGTGCCAAATATTTATGCGATGCGTCCGGATGTGGCGGAAGGGGTGTTTAAAGCGTTGCCCAACGTGGCCTCTGCGATTAAAGACGCGTTTAACCCGATTGGATTAAACCTCATTAACAACAACGATCAACCCTTGCAAAGTGTGTTCCATCTGCACTTTCACTTGCTGCCCCGCTACCCCGATGATGGCATTCACATTGGTCTGGAAAAAGCGACTCCCAACATTTCTAAAGATACATACGAAGCCATTCAATCCGATATTATTCAACATCTTAAAAACGAGAGCTAAGCTCTCGTTTTTTTTAAAATTCTGTCTTTTTCATGTAGGGGACTAAGACGTCAGGCACGGTAATAGTGCCGTCTGCATTTTGGTAATTTTCAACCACCGCAATCCAGGTTCTTCCCACCGCTAAGCCGGAGCCATTTAACGTATGGACAAATTCTGGCTTCGCCTGCTTATCGGCTTTAAAACGAATATTGCCGCGGCGAGCTTGGTAATCTTCGGCGTTCGATATTGATCCGACTTCACGGTACGTCTCGTACGCGGGTAAATAGACCTCAATGTCATAGGTTTTACGCATTGAGAAGCCTAAATCTCCCGTACATAACTCGATCACTTGATACGGCAGTTTTAACGCTTTTAATATCGATTCACTGGATGCTAACATCTCATCGAGCTCTTGGTAAGATGTATCCGGATGGGTAAACTTAATGAGTTCCACTTTATTAAATTGGTGTTGGCGTATGATGCCCCGCGTATCACGGCCTGCACTCCCAGCTTCCTGGCGGAATGCCGTAGTAAAGGCGGTGTATTTTAGTGGTAAATCGGCCAGTGGGATGATTTCATCACGGTATAAATTGATGCCTGGCACTTCCGCCGTTGGATTGAGGTATAAGCCTCGCTCATCATTGACAGCAAAGGCGTCATTTTTAAACTTAGGAAATTGTCCGGTCGCCGTCATGCTCGCGGCATTCACTAAATACGGTAACATCAGTTCTTCATAGCCACGCGCACTGTGCGTGTCCATCATGAATTGAATCAAGGCACGTTCTAAGCGCGCACCATCGCCTTTATAGACGACAAACCGTGAGGCGCTAATTTTTGCAGCTCGCTCAAAATCTAAGAGATTTTTCTCCGCCGCAAGGTCCCAATGTGCTTTCGGTGTAAAGTCAAACGTCGGCGGATATCCTTCGCGGCGAAGCACGACATTGGCCGTTTCATCGGCCCCAATGGGGCATGCCTCATGGGGTAAATTGGGAATTCTAAGAAGCTGATTGTGGAGGCTTTCACTGGCATCATTGGCTTGTTTTTCTAGCTCTTGAATCCGTGATTTAAAGGTTTCTACTTCCGCCAATAAGACACTGACATCCTCACCATGACGCTTGGCATCGCCAATTTTTTTGGACGCTTGATTGCGGGTTGCTTTTAATTCTTCTAATTCTGTGAGCACACGACGCCGTGTGTCATCGGTTGCCAGCAGCGATTCAATGGCCGCGGTGACGTCTTCACCCCGACTATTTAAGCGTTTGATAACCGCTGCTTTTGACTCACGAATCATTTTCAAATCTAACATTTGAACGCCTCCTTAAATAACAAACACTCGTCCCCTATGATAGGGACGAGTGTACCCGTGTTGCCACCCTGATTAACGTTTAAAACGTTCACTTTCATCGTTGATAACGGATCCGATCCGGTCATTTTGTGAGGTGGAAAGCTCGTTGAGATTTCCTAAGTTTCACCAAGCCTTAGGTCTCTAATAAATCTCTTCATAAAGCGTTAATCTCACATTTTTTGTAGTATAGCATGGTGCTAAGATTCCTGCAATTACTCGTCGTTGAGTAGATCGAGTAAACTTTCTGGATCATGTGATTCTGCCTCTTTAACGTCTTGACCTTTTTCGGAGGTTTTCGACTCACTGACAGTCAGTGGTTCAGTGTCTTCTAAGAGTGTCTGTTCTATTTCTTCTTCGTGTTTGACAATGGCAATATTGACGATCTGTTGATTTTTTTGCATCCGCATCAAGCGAACGCCTTGCGTGGCTCGCCCAGATTCAGAAATTTGGACGATGGGAATGCGAATCATCATGCCTTTGCCCGAGACTAATACGAGGTCATCGTCGTTGTTGACGCTTCTCAGCTTAACGAGGGGCCCGTTTTTGTCGGTGACTTGCAGTGTTTTGACGCCACGTCCCCCGCGTTTTTGCTGGCGGTAGAGTTCGGCTCTTGAGCGTTTGCCATAGCCTTTTTGTGAGACGACTAAAATGGTTTGCGATTCATCGACAATTTGGGCCGCTCCGATGACTTCATCATCTGGATTTAACCGCATACCTAAAACGCCTGAAGCCGTTCGTCCCATGACGCGGACATCCGTTTCACTAAAGCGAATGGCTTTCCCGTTGGACGCACCTAAAATTAAATCTTGATCGCCCGTGGTATGACGTACGGCGAGTAATTCATCATCTTCTTTGAGTTCAATCGCCCGAATCCCACTCGTTCGAATGTTTCGGTACGCGTTAATGGCGGTTCGTTTGACCCGGCCTTTTTTCGTCACGAAGAAGAGGAATTCTTCGTTATCAAAGTCATCAATGGTAGAGACTGACTGTAAGGTTTCTCCTTCTTCAAAGTTCAAGATGTTGACGAGGGGAAGCCCTTTTGAATTACGTCCATAACTCGGAATCTTATAGCCTTTTAGTTTATAGACGCGGCCTTTGTTGGTGAAAAAGAGTAAATAATCATGCGTTGAGGTCATGATGATGTGTTCTAAGACGTCATCATCATTGGTTTTTAAGCCTGTGACACCCACGCCTCCGCGGTTTTGCGTGCGCGCTAAATCAACGGGCATCCGTTTCGTGTATCCCGCTTGCGTAATGACGATCATCACATCTTCCACAGGAATTAAATCTTCGTCTTCAATGTCTAAATCGATGGCCAAAGAAATCTCTGTCCGGCGATCGTCACCAAAGGTTTTTTGTAATTCTCTTAATTCGTCTTGAATAACTTCTTTTTGTTTGTCTGTGTCGGTTAAAATGGCCTGATACTCGTCGATAGACAGTGCGAGGTCATTTAATTCTGATTCAATTTTTTCACGTTCTAAGCCACTTAAGCGTCGTAAGCGCATTTCCAAGATGGCTTTTGTTTGTTCGGCCGATAATTTAAATTGGGTTTTGATTTTTTCTTCGGCGTCGTCGTAAGCGCTGCGAATAATGTCGATGATGGCATCGATGTTATTCAACGCAATAATGAGTCCGTCTAAAATGTGTTTACGTTCTTCCGCTTTCTTTAAATCATAGGCCGTTTTACGGACCAATACCTCGAATTGATGGTCCAAATAATGGCTGAGTGCTTGCTTTATGCCTAAGACGACGGGTTTATTGTCGACCAAGGCGAGCATGTTGATGCCATATGAAGTCTGCAATGGCGTATATTTATACAAGTTATTAAGCGTCACTTCAGCGCTGACATCTTTGCGTAACTCAATGATGATTTTGATGCCATTGCGGTTCGATTCATCGCGTAAATCGGTGATGCCTTCTAAGCGTTTTTCTTTGGCCAACTCGGCAATTCGCTCGAGCAAACGGGTTTTATTCACTTGATAGGGAATTTCTGTGACCGTAATCATCTGTTTCCCAGTTTTTGTTTCACTAATGGTCGCTTTTGAACGAATTTTGATCGACCCATTGCCATTTTCATAGGCTTCTCGAAGCCCCGTTTTACCAATTAAAATTCCTCCGGTTGGAAAATCAGGTCCGGGAATTTTTTCCATAATCTCATCGAGCGTTGCATCTGGGTTTTCCAACAATAAAAGTAACCCATCGACGACTTCATTTAAGTTGTGCGGCGGGATGTTGGTTGCCATCCCAACGGCAATCCCAGTCGCTCCGTTGACTAGCAAGTTAGGAAATTTCGATGGTAAAACGACCGGTTCACTTTCAGACCCGTCGTAGTTGTCTTGATAATCAATGGTATTTTTCTTAATATCGGCGAGCATTTCAGCGGCAATCTTCGCCATTTTAGCTTCCGTATACCGCATGGCCGCCGCTCCGTCTCCATCGATGGATCCGAAGTTTCCGTGCCCATTCACCAGCGGATAGCGGGACGAAAAGGGCTGCGCCAAGCGAACCATCGCATCGTAAATGGCTGAGTCACCGTGGGGGTGATATTTTCCCATGACATCGCCCACAATCCGGGCGCTTTTCTTGTACGATTTTTCCGGTTGGACCCCGAGTTCTTCCATGCCGTATAAAATGCGGCGATGGACTGGTTTTAAGCCGTCTCTAACGTCAGGTAATGCCCGTGATACGATGACACTCATGGCATACGAGAGAAACGATGTCCGCATCTCGTCGCTAATATTAATGTCCGCCATTTTATCGCGTTTATTTAAATCGTCTTGCATCATTGGCCTCCTATATGTCTAAGTTCACAACGCGATCGGCGTTGTCTTGAATGAATGATTTACGTGGGGCCACTTCATCCCCCATTAACATTGTGAACACTTGATCGGCTTCCATGGCGTCATCTAAATTGACTTTCAATAACGTCCGGTGATCAGGGTCCATGGTCGTTTCCCACAGCTGCTCAGGGTTCATTTCACCAAGCCCTTTATACCGCTGAATGGAAGGTCTTTGACCAAAGTCTTTAAGCGCTTCTTCAAGCTCTTCATCAGAGAATGTATAGGCGATTTTTTTCCCTTGTTGTACTTTATATAAAGGGGGTTGAGCGATGTAGACATAGCCTCGTTCGATGAGTGGTCGCATATGTCTAAATAAGAACGTCATAAGCAGTGTGCGAATGTGCGCACCGTCAACGTCGGCATCGGTCATGATAACGATTTTATGGTAGCGGACTGCATCGGGATTGAATTCTTCCCCAATGCCTGTGCCAAACGCTTGAATCATCGATAAGATTTCTTTATTACCCAAAATTTTATCGAGGCGCGCTTTTTCCACATTCAAGACTTTTCCGCGCAGAGGTAAAATTGCTTGAAACCCTGAATCTCGACCTTGTTTAGCAGATCCACCGGCGGAGTCCCCTTCCACAATATAAAGTTCAGATTTAACGGGGTCTTTTTCTCGGCAATCGGCCAGTTTTGAGGCAAACCCTAAGCCATCGAGTGGACTTTTCCGGCGCGTTGCTTCGCGGGCCTTTTTGGCGGCTAAGCGAGCCCGTGAGGCTAAGAGGGCTTTTTCAATGATGATTTTCGCATCCTGCGGATTTTCTAAGAGGAATCGTTCGAGTCCTTCGGCTAAAATGCCTCCGACAATTTTACGGACTTCCGTCGAGCCTAATTTTCCTTTGGTTTGTCCTTCGAATTGTGGATCAGGGTGTTTGACTGAAATGATGGCTGTGAGCCCTTCACGCGTATCTTCACCGACAAATGTTTCGTCTTTTTTAAATAAGTTATGGGCTTTGCCGTAATTGTTCAGTACCCGGGTGAGGGTCATTCTAAATCCTTCGTCGTGAGTTCCCCCTTCTGGGTTATGGATGTTGTTCGTGAAGGGGAATATGTTGGCGTTAAACCCATTGTTATACTGCAAGGCAATTTCGGCGATAATGTCGTCGGTTTCACCTTCACAATAAATCACACTTGGGTGCAAGACTTCTTTGTTTTTATTCAAATACGCCACATACTCTTGAATGCCCCCGTCGTATTTATAGTGAATGGGGTCTTGCTCGTTTTTCCGGTGATCACTAATCGTAAATTGAATGCCCCGATTTAAAAAGGCCATTTGTTGCATCCGTAATCGCAGTTGTTCAAAATCATAGACTTGCGATTCTTGGAAAATATCAGGGTCTGGTTTAAAGGTAATTAAGGTCCCTTTTTGATCGGTTGGACCTTGTTCAATGACTTCAGTCGTCGCAAAGCCTTTTTCATAGAGTTGCGTATATTTCACGCCATCTCGATGAATTTCCACATCAAAATGCGACGATAAGGCGTTGACCACACTGGCCCCAACGCCGTGCAAACCGCCGGATACTTTGTATGATTTGTTATCGAACTTACCTCCCGCATGGAGCGTGGTAAGGATGGTTTCAACCGCAGGTTTTCCAGTTTTTGGATGAATGTCAACGGGGATTCCCCGGCCATCATCTCGCACGCGAATGGAATTATCTTCCAAAATTTCCAGCGTAATGTACGTGGCATGACCCGCCAACGCTTCATCGACACCATTATCGACAATTTCCCAGACCAGATGGTGAAGGCCGCGCGGTCCCGTTGACCCAATGTACATCCCGGGCCGTTTTTTTACAGCCTCGAGTCCTTCTAAAATTTGGATGTTATCGGAGGTATACGTATTCGGATTATTCATAGTGATCTACCTGTACCTTTCCTTGATTGATGGTGAAATGACTGTAATTCTTTAAATTTTCGCGTTTGATGAGATTTAAGTCAGTGGTGGTGATGAATACTTGGGTTCGTTCATCTAAATGCTTAAGAAGCGCATTTTGCCTATGAACGTCGAGTTCCGAGAATACATCATCGAGCAACACCATCGGTGTGACGCCTTTGACGTCGCGCATCCAATCCACCAACGCTAACTTTAAAGCGATGGCTAAGGAGCGAATTTGCCCTTGTGAGGCGTGAAGTTTGAAATCTTCCGTGAGATGGTTAATCAGGAAATCGTCTCGATGGATGCCTAAGTTGGTCGTTTTCGTTTGAAAATCACGTGGAATCATATTGCGCAGTTGCGTGGCGTGATCATAAAAGGCCATGGAAGGAACGTATTGAATCACTGGCACTAACCCATCTTGCGCAATCGCTTGATAAATTGGTGTGAGTCGCGTACTGAGTGCTGTGAGAAACGCTTTTCGCTGCATCATGATGGTTTCTGCGGAAGATGCAAGACGCTGCGTCAAAACTTGAAATAAGCCGTCATTTTGTAACGCTTCTAAGGTGCTGACTTGTTTAATCCGGTGATTGCGGTCTTTCAACAACGTTTGGTAGCGGGACAGCTCCCCCATTAGGCCCCGGTTTTGGTGGGTGCCTTGCATATTCATGAATTGCCGCCGACCCTTCGGTGGACCTTTAATTAAATCCAAATCTTCAGGAGCGAACATGACGACGCTTAAGTCCCCAACAAAGGCACTGAGTTTCTCCACTGGAGCTCCGTTTACTTTGACGGTTTTGCCGTGTGGACTGACGACGAGTTCATACAATGTATCGGCCGTGTTCGCAGAAATTTTGGCGAAGGCGTGATCGGTTCGGATGATTTCTTTATCCGATGAGGTACGATGCGACCGGGTATACGACAAATAATAGATACTTTCTAGCACCGTCGTCTTCCCTTGCGCATTATCGCCAGTTAACACGTTGAGGCGGGGGTGAAAAGAAAAAGAAGTCGCCTCATAGACGCGCATGTACTTTAAAGAAAGTGTCGTTATGGACATGGTTGAATGCACCATGCTTCATCGTTCACTCGGATGCGATCACCCGGGCGACACTTTCGACCGCGTCGATGTTCCACTTCATCGTTTACAAAAATTTGAGCGGTTGCCAGTAGAGCTTTGACATCGCCGCCGCCAGAGGCTAAATTAACGAATTTTAAAAATTGGCCTAGGGTAATATATTCGGTATGGATTGTTATGGATGTCATGGGGTCTCTTTCATATATTATATATACGTCATATTATACCTTAGAACCCCTTAAAAAACAATTGTCTAAGGGCAAAAAAAAAGACCTTGATGAAGGTCTTTAATCGGTTTTTACAGGGAGTATTAATTGCAAGGAATCCGGATCGTATTCGCCGGTCATTACGAACGGTCGAATTTCTCCAGTAAATCCCACTTTAATTTCTGAGGAATTGAAGCTTTTTAAGGCATCCATTAAAAATTTCGAGCTGAAGGCAATTTTAAGTCCGTTCCCTTTCACACCCTCAACAGGATTGAGTTCTTCCAACACACGCCCAATTTCAGGCGATGAGGATGATATCTCAACGACATCGTCGTCGCGAATCTCACATTTGACGATGGCATTTTGGCCATCTCGAATGGAAAGTAAGCTGGCGCGTTCAATGGCAACTAACAATTGTTCTTTGCTAAAGACGACTTCTGTTGGGAATTCTCCTGGGATTAATTTCGAAGTTTCTGGGTAGTTGCCCTCTAATAAGCGTGACAAGAACACGGTGCCGTCATATTTGAAGAGCACATTGGACGGGCTGAAGTGTAATTCCACGTCTTTTTGATTGTCTTCTAAAATGCGCACTAACTCTTCCAACGACTTAGACGGAATGATGACATCTGTTTTGCCGTACGATTGATCGAGTTCAATCGATTTTTTAGCAAGCCGGTAACTGTCCGTCGCGACCGCGGTAAGTTGGTTGCCATTAAGTTGAATGTACACACCGGTTAAAATGGGGCGATTTTCGACCGATGAGGCAGCAAATGCGGTCTGGCGAATCAATGACTTAAAGACACGAACATTTACTTTAATGACTTCCGCACTCTCTTTAAACAGTAAATGTGGGTAGTCTTCTAAGTCGAGTAAATTAAGCGTAATGTCGGAGTGATCAGCTTCGATTTTAAGTAAGTTATCTTCAAGCGCTGACAACAATACATTTTGGCCGTCGAGTTTGCGAATAATTTCCACAAAGTAACGTCCGGGAATTAACGCAGACCCTTCTTGCTCCACAGAGAGCGATGGATCTCTAACCACTTTATGAATGGACACTTCTCCGTTGCTTGTGGTCATTTGTAAATGATCTTTAAAGGCTTCTAACTTAATTCCTGTTAACGCTGGATTGGGAGTTTTATTCGACAGTGCTTTTTGAACGATGACGAGATGATACAAGAGTTTATCTTTGTTCATTTGAAACCGCATAGAGTCACCCCTTATTAATTACTTATTTTAAGTATTATTATTGTTAGGTCATGTGGAAATGTGGATAACCATTTTTTCTCCCTATAATTATACCATAGTGGGGCGAAAAAACGAGGTTTGATTTAATCACTTTCTCCACATTTAATCGACAACTTTTCCACATCCACTTTGATGTTTGGGTCAAGGTGTAAATCGTTGTATATTTTCTCCACTGAATGCATCACAGTGGAGTGATCCCGGTTGGTAAAGTATTCGCCAATGCGTTTGTATGGAATGTCGTAAAGATGCTTAATTAAGTACATGGATATTTGTCTCGGATATAAGTAATTACGCGTCCTCTTTTTACTCACCAAGTCGCTCACAGAGATTTTAAAATAATCCGCTGTGACGCTCATTACATTGGTGATTTTTTCTTTCATAAAATCACGGCTCGTTGCTTTAGGTTTGACGAGGTTTTCCAGAGCGATTTCAGCGTTTCGAATACTGAATTCATAATCGAATGCGGTACAGTAGAACAACACGCGTTTTAAGGCGCCTTCAAGTTCTCGAACGTTATTGTCAAAGACCGAGGCAATGTATTCCAAAACCTTTTTGGGAATGAGGTCGCGTTCACTCGTTTCGGCGTTCAATTTCTTTTCTAAAATCTTAATGCGGTGTTCGAGATCGGGTCGGTTAATATCGACGTTGACACCCCATGCAAAGCGTGACGTGAGGCGGGCCATAATATCGCGTAAATCCGATGCTTTTCGGTCGGATGAAATGACGATTTGTTTTTGTTGCTGGTAGAGTTTCTCAAACAGTTTAAAAAATTCTTCCTGGGATTTTTCTTTTTTCGCTAAAAATTGAATGTCATCAACCAGTAAGACGTCTATATCTTTATATAAATTCGCAAATTCAGCATATTTTTTACGGTTTGCATGCTTGACGTAATCTTCCACAAATTGATCGGCTTTGATATAGAGCACATTGGCATGAATGTTGCCCTCTTTAATGTAGTTACCAATCGCATGCATCAAGTGTGTTTTTCCGAGGCCAACATCGCCAAATATATAGAGTGGGTTAGCGACAATACCAGGCTGATCGGCCACTTTAATGGCACTCGTATACGATAAGCGGTTGGAATTTCCAATGACGAAATTATCAAAAGTGTATCCAGGGATTAAATTTGATTGAGTCGACGTGTATTCATCGGCGGATTCTTCGTAATCGGATTGTGATTTAATTTTTTCACTCACTTGGGCTTCTGTAATCAAGCGAAACTCGTGTTTATCTTGGACTTTGGATTCCAACATCCGGTTCATTTTTTTTAAATAAAGCATTTCCACGCGACGTTTGATAAAATCATTCGCAACAATCAAATAAATGAAATTGTTTTTGATTTCATAAATGGTATCGATGTGTGAAAAAATCTCTTGGAAGGTGTCAGGTTCAATTTCATGGGCGAGTTGAGATTTAATCTCCGTCCACATCACAGTGTTTTCCATCGCGGGCTCCTTATCCATTTGAGTGCTAGTAGTCTATCACAGAAAAATGGGGATAAAAACAATTTTTTATCCACATAAAATGTGGAAAAATATTTGGATTCACATCGTTTACACATGCAAATAAATTCTCACGATCAAGGAATGAAGCGATTCATTTGATTTATCCGCATTTCCACATATTCTGTTTTCCCCATTTCCCCTTTTCCACATTCGTCTATGTGGACTTCCCTAAAAGTGGCCGTTTTTTAGTGTGGAAAAAATCCTCATTATTTTTAAAATTAGGGATGGTTTGACACTTTTTGGTTTATCAACTATAATTTTCAAGCAATCTAGAGATATAGAACTAGGAGGTGCCACGTATGAAAAGAACTTACCAACCGAATAAACGACGCCGTGCAAAAACGCATGGTTTTAGAGAACGTATGTCAACGCCTACGGGACGCGCTGTGTTAGCTAGACGCCGTCAAAAAGGCAGAAAACGACTCACGGTATAAATCGTTAACTCCTGAAAACACCTGAAAACGATCAGTTTAGGGTGTTTTTTTTGGATTAAGGACGTCTATGAATCGACTGTATAGTTTAAAGAAAAATGAAGACATTAAAGCCGTATTGAATCATCAAACAAAACGATTTTCAAACGGAATCGGTGTTTTCATGAAACCAAATAAAACGATTCCTCATTACCGTATTGCATTCTCCGTGCCGAAAAAGTATGGAAATGCCGTCAAACGCAACCGAATGAAACGCCAACTAAGAGAAATTGTTCGGGAGGTTTCCATCAAAAATCATGTGGATATATTTATCCTCATCAAAGCTGACATTAAACCACTCACCTATCAGGCTCTCGAAAAAAATGTTCACGCATGTTTCAAACAACTCAAACTCATAGGAGATAACCATGACAAGTCTTAAGAAAAAAATCACACTTGGGGTAATGCTGTTACTCGTATTAACGCTCGCTGGGTGTGCGGAAGTGTATGATTCACCCATCGGTATTGAAGGCATCGGCGTTGGTTGGGTGCAATGGATTGTCGAACAAATTGCCAATGCGGTCGTCGCCATCAGTGATTTCTTCGGCGAACGTTACTGGATTGGACTCACTGTTATTACGGTGTTGATTCGTTTAGTTGGGTGGCCCATTTATTCCAAAACAACTGGGATGAGTACCAACATGCAATTTGCCCAACCAGAAATTAACAAGTTGCAAGAAAAATATGCCGGGAAAAACGATGATGCAAGTCGCCGGGCGCAACAACAAGAAATGATGAAAATTTATAAGAAATACAACATCAATCCACTCGGATGTTTCTTACCATTTTTACAAATGCCAATCTTCATTGCCATGTATCAAACGGTCCGCCGGATTCCCTTAACGGCTGAATATAATTATTTAAACTTTTCATTTTTGTGGTTTGATTTTAAAGATCAACCAACCGATAACTTATTCGATTTAGGAAACAACTGGACGTTTATACTCTTTGCCATCATCGTGGGAGCCTCGATGTTTGGGTATCAGCGGTATTCGATGAAAAAACCGGACTACGCACAAAACAAAAAGTATCAAACCGCTGTCCAAAACCAATCGCAAAACACGATGAAATATATGACGTATTTCTTAACCTTCCTGATTATGACCGTGGCCTATACAAACTTAGGGATTGCCTATTACTGGCTCATCGGAAACGGATTCTCATTCTTACAAGCCTATATCAATCGCCAGAAAACGGCCCGTAAAATGGAAGCTATGAAGGGAGCATATTAATGAAAACACTCGTTTTTGAAGCCAAAAATGACGACGAAGCCTTACTTCATGCAGCGCGAGAATTGCGCGTAAACCCAACCTACATCACCTTAAACCACGCCGAGAAAAAAGGCATGTTAGGACTCAAAAAAACGGTGGAATATACCGCCACCGTGAACGTCAATTTACTCGACTTTGGCTACGACTTCTTGAAAGATACCTTGCAAGCGATTGAAATTGAAGCCACCATTGAAGCCGAGTACAACACAGAAACCGGCGCCTATCATTACACGATTGATTCTTCAGAAAACCCACTTTTAATTGGTAAAAGTGGAAAGACTTTACACGGCTTTCAAACGTACATGCGCAACCTTATGAACTTATATAGTGATGAGGGAGTGACCGTTGTCTTAGACATCGGTGACTATAAAGCCAACCGAGAAAAACAACTGGAAATTTTAGCCACGAAAACAGCCAAAGAAGTGGCGCGCTCAAAAATTCCTGCGACCTTGCGTGACTTGAATGCGTATGAACGACGGATCATTCATACGAAACTCGCGGATTGGCGAGACGTTACGACTACGTCAGAAGGCGAACGGCCAAACCGGTATCTGGTCATTAAACCGAGCGAATGAAACTTGTCGTTGGCCTGGGAAATCCAACCGATAAATACGCAGGGACTCGGCACAACATCGGTTTTATGGCACTCGACTATTACTTGAAAGATAAAGGATTAAACCCGTCAGAAAAATTTAAAGGGTTGATCTATAAAGGCCCTGATGTCATGTATTTAAAACCGCAAACCTTCATGAATCTATCTGGAGAATCCGTGGGAGAGGCGATGCGCTATTTCTCGATTGACTCGAAAGATGTGTTAGTCATTTATGACGATATTGACTTACCGCCGGGTGCGTGTCGAATCCGAGAAAGCGGCGGGACCGGTGGGCACAATGGCATGAAGTCAATCATCGCCGTGACACAGACCGAGGCCATTGCCCGCATCCGCATTGGCATTGGCAAAGGAAAAAATCCGAAAGCGTATGTATTAAAAGCCATTCCTAAAAAAGAAAGACCGCTTTACGATGCGGCGTTTGAAAACGTCAAACACGCACTTGATGCATTCTTGTCCGGCCATTCCATTGAATATCTCATGAATCACTTTCAAATGAGCGACTCCCCCCTCTTGGGGTGAGTCGCCAGAGGTCGTTATGCAATCACTGATTAAGCACTACGCCAAGCACCCGTCTTTACGCACGATTGGGCAAGCGATTAAGGATGGACATAGTTTTCAACTAAATCTCCCTGAGGGAGATTTTTCGTCGTTTATGGTGGGGGTTATACGGGCACTTACAAAGCGGCCAATCTTTGTCGTCTATCCCAATTTATTTCAAGCAGAAAACGCCTATGAAAAACTCTTGGGAGTTGTACCTAATGCGAGCTTTTATCCGCACGATGAATTTGTGACTCTCGATCAACTCATTCTCAATGATACGTTGAAAACGGAGCGACTTAACACGTTGTACCGCCTTTTAGACGGCCAAACAGATACGGTCGTCACACACCCCGTAGCACTCCATCAATGGCTGCATCCAAAAGCCAAATTAAAAGGATTTATTAAGACGTATAACACGCACGATACCGTCCCCATGCAAGACTTTTTAGAACGTCTCGTGTTGTACGGCTATGAGGCTGTGGATCACGTGGAAAACGTGGGAGAATTTTCCCGGCGTGGTTCAATCATTGACTTGTATCAAATTCAGTATGAACACCCCATTCGCATTGACTTTTTTGACGACGACATCGATTCCATTCGCGTCTTTAATGCCTTATCACAACGCTCGATTAAAACGTTGGAAACATTCACCTTGATTCCGACCCGAGAAATGATCCTTTCATCGGATGATTTACAAGTGATTGAGGAGGGTGTCCGGCAACGGATGAGTCAAGCGTCACTCACTGACGATGAAAAGCAATCAGTCGAAGAAGATTTACTCCGCGTATCCAGTGCTGAGGGGGATGCCTTTAAACGCTATTTACCAGAACTTGAAGCAGCCAAAACATTGTTGGATATGCGCGAGGATCCGTTGGTGGTTTACATCCATTCAACGACGGCCTCCAGACAGGTAGAGTCTTTAAAAAAAGATATTTTTAATCACTTAAGAAGTCTCCCTGGACTCCGTAAAATCGGACTCAAATGGGTGCCTGAACATTTGCCCAAAACGCCGGAAATATTTTTTAACGCATTTGATGAACGAAGTGATTTAACGACGTATCAAATGCGCGCAAAAGAAAGCTTTCATTATCATCAAAACATGCAGATGCTATTTCAAGATTTGCAAAAAGCCGAACAGACGCAAACAGTATTAATACAATGTGATACCAAACAAACCATCGATCAACTGAGTAGCCAACTGGAAGAGACTGGTCTGCGCCCAATTATCATTGGGGCCGATGACGTTCCCGTTGAAAAACGCATTAACTTTGTTAAAACCGATAACCCGCTCGCCTTTGATTGGTTTGACGCTCGGCTCTTATTACTCGATGACGCACACATTTTTAAGACCGCCAAAAAGAAAAAGAGTCGATATAAATCAATTTTTAAAGATACCCAACGTATCGACTCTGCGAAGACGTTAAAACGTGGGGATTTCATCGTCCATTACGACCACGGAATTGGTCGCTTTTTAGGCATAGAAGCGATGACGTTAAAAGACGTCACTAACGAATATATGGTCTTGCAATATCAAGGGACTGAAAAGCTATATATTCCCGTTGAAAACCTGACTTCCATTCAAAAATATGATGTCTATGAAGGCATCCAACCGAAGCTTTCTAAACTGGGATCTTCGGAGTGGCAAAAGACGAAACAAAAAGCGAAGAAAAAAGCCAAAGAAGTGGCGGTCAATTTACTCAAACAATACGCCGAACGGAAGTCGCAAAAGGGGTTTGCATTTAGTCCAGATACGGATTTGACAGATGCCTTTGAAGCTGACTTTCCCTACCCCGAAACACCCGATCAGTTAACGGCCATTGCCGACGTTAAAAAAGACATGGAAGACAAGGTACCGATGGACCGTTTAATTTGCGGTGACGTGGGATATGGGAAAACAGAAATTGCACTGAGAGCCGCGTTTAAAGCAGTCCTTGATAATAAGCAAGTTGCCTACTTAGCGCCGACCACGATTCTTACGAAACAGCACTACGATACGTTTTACGATCGGCTCGCCAAACACGGTATAAAAATCGGCTTATTGAACCGGTACGCAGGGGCCAAAAAAACCAAAGAAATACTCACCCACCTAAAGACCGGCGAGATCGATATCGTCATTGGGACACACCGGTTATTATCGCATGATGTGACGTTCAAGGATTTAGGCCTACTCGTCATTGATGAAGAGCAACGCTTCGGCGTCAATCATAAAGAAATGATTCAGTCATTCCGCAATCACATCGACGTCATCACATTAACCGCGACGCCGATTCCAAGAACCTTACAAATGTCTTTATCAGGCATTAAATCAATGAGCCTTCTGAACACGCCGCCTGCTAACCGTCACCCGATTCAAACGTACGTCATGAAACGATCCGACCGAGTGATTAAAGAAGCGATTGAACGCGAACTCGGACGTAAAGGCCAAGTCTTTTATTTATACAACCGGGTCGAGACGATTGCCCAGGTTGCATCGCATTTAGAACAGTTACTCCCAGGCGCTCGGATTGGTTTTGCGCACGGTCGCTTATCAAAGACGGCGCTGGAATCGATCATTCAAGATTTCCTCGATTATAAATTTGACGTTTTAGTCTCTACAACGATTATTGAGACAGGGATCGATATTCCAAGAGCCAATACCCTCATTGTTCATGATGCCGACCAGTTAGGACTCGCACAGATGTATCAAATTCGGGGACGGGTTGGCCGCTCCGACCGCATTGCTTACAGTTATATGATGGTCGATGAACACAAAGTGCTCAAAGAAGAGGCGATCAAACGATTGAATGTCATCCGAGATTTTACGGCACTTGGGAGTGGGTATAAAATTGCTGCCAGAGACTTAGCCATTCGGGGGGCTGGGGATTTATTAGGAGCTGAACAATCGGGCTTTATTGAATCGGTAGGCATCGACATGTTCATGCAGATGGTGTCCGATGAAATGACCGCCATTAATGAGCCGGAAAATGCCCCCAAAAAACTGCAAAAAATGGCTAAAATTAATGTGTCTAAAGCCTTCCCCGATACGTACATTAAAAGCGAAGATGACAAGCTCGTCTATCACAAGAAAATCAGTGCGCTGACATCGAGCTGGGATATTATACAATTAAGAGAGGAACTCACCGATCAATTCGGGACACTCCCTAAATCGGTGTATGCGTACATGTTGTCAAAAGTGTACGAACATCTCGCAAAAACGAAGCAAGTTGAACGCGTCATGCAACACAAATTTGAAACGGTTATGGTGTTATCAAAAGAGGCCTCTGACACCGTGTCTGGCGATCATTTGTTTACCGCCGCCGAAGGCATTTCACCAAAGATTAAACTGGCCTATAAAGACCGCAAAATTAAAGTCACCATTCCCCATTTAGAAATTCCAAAACCGCGATTAGAAATTTTGATTACCTTGCTTGAAAGCATTCAATAAAAGGAGCACACATGCCATCAATTGCAATTATCGGCGCCCAATGGGGTGACGAAGGAAAAGGAAAAATTACGGACTTTCTTAGTGGCAGTGCCGACTTTGTCGTTCGCTTTCAAGGCGGTGATAATGCCGGTCACACCATTCATTCTAAAGGCGTCAAATACGCCCTTCATTTACTGCCATCTGGTGTCATACGTGATGACATCATGAACGTCTTAGGAAATGGCATGGTGATCAATCCAGAGAGTTTAATTGAGGAACTGAATACATTGAAAGCCTTAGGTAGGCATCCTCAAATTGCCATCTCTAACCGGGCGCATGTCATCATGCCGTATCATCTGATGCGTGATCAAGCATCGGAAGATACCCAAAATATTGGGACCACGTTAAAAGGCATCGGGCCCGCTTATCAAGATAAAGCAGCCCGCGTCGGATTGCGGATGGGGACTTTTGTAGATAAAGACCTTTTTGCGGCATATTTAAAGACGTACTATCCGTACGTCAAAGGAGCCTCAACAGAAACACCCGAAGCGCTCATTAGACGCTACGCACCGATCATCGACGCATTAAAACCGTTTGTTCAAGATACAAGTGTGCTTTTATCAGAAGCGATTAAAAAAGATGCAAAAGTCGTTTTTGAAGGGGCTCAAGGCACGATGTTAGACATTGAACAAGGGACCTATCCGTATGTCACAAGTTCGAGTCCTACGGCGGCTGGGATTCCGTTGGGTGCGGGTGTTGCACCGAAACACGTACAAAAAGTACTTGGCATTGTTAAAGCCTATAACTCTCGCGTGGGGGAAGGCCCGTTTGTGTCTGAAATGCCAGAAAAAGATGCCCATATCATTCGTGAAAAAGCGAATGAATACGGGACGACAACGGGTCGACCCAGACGCATTGGGTACCTCGATTTGGTCGCCTTAAAACACGCCCACCGAGTCAATCATTTTGACGCCTTCGCAATCACGTTATTTGACGTGTTATCCGGGTTTGAATCATTGCATTTAGTGACGGGGTATCGATTAAATGGGACCGTCATTGATTACGTCCCTGCTGAACGTGAAACACTGCAAGCGTGTGAGCCGGTGATTGAAACTTTACCAGGCTTTGATGAGGATATATCAGGCCTCACGGATTGGAATGCATTACCCGATCATGCCCGCCAGTATTTACAACGCATTGAAACACTTACAGGTGTCCCCGTTGGAATGGTATCGGTCGGGCCAGATCGTCGGCAGACGATTTTAATGACACGCATATTTTAAATAAAAAAACTTACCATTCGGTAAGTTTTTAAGCGAGGATATCAAAGGTTGATTGTAAAAGAATCATGGCGATAAATGTGAGCCGAATGAAGTAAAAATAAATCAACCCACCAAACAAGTATACCGTATATAAATTAAAGTCACGACGCTTCAGTTTCTTCTCTTTGAATTTCTTAATTTGCCAGAAGAAAAATCCTAAACCCGCGGTAAAGACCGAAAATTCAAAAACGATAAATAAGAGCTCTGTTGAGTTGTTGTTAAAGTATCCAGAAAAGACATAAGGGACGAGGAAGTATAGCGTCGGAACAAAGGTATACAAAAACAAAATTGGGAATGTCATTACCGGAATATTACGCGGCGTGGCTTTGGCGATGACGTCGCGACCAATCCATGCTAAAAGTCCGGGATAAACTAAAAGTGTTATCATAAATAAAGCGATGTAAATGCCATTAAAAATGCCGGTTCCCCCACGCACTTGAAAAAAGATTCCAATCAGTGAAAGGAAACTTATCATTAATACGATGGGTTCAGAAAACTGCAACACTTTTTGTTTAATCATGACACCTTCCTGTCTACACACAGTATACCATAGGATATTTTTAATCAATGATAAGAGCGCGTTAAATCAAAGGAGATTATATGCTTAAATCAGATCTAGAAATTGTTCAATCTCACACCCCGGAAGACATCGAAAAAATTGCTTCAAAAGCGGGAATAAAAGTCAATGAAATTGAACGGTATGGACGCGTCAAAGCAAAGGTCGACTTAGACATTTTTGACCGCTTAAAATCAGCCAAAGATGGCCGCTTGATTTTAGTAACTGCGATTAATCCAACACCAGCTGGTGAAGGAAAATCAACGACGACAGTTGGGCTGGGGCAAGCGTTAAGTCGACTTGGAAAAAATGCCATGATTGCCTTGCGTGAACCGTCGCTTGGTCCGATTTTTGGAATTAAAGGTGGCGCCGCTGGTGGCGGGTATTCACAAGTGGTTCCCATGGAAGATTTAAACCTCCATTTTACCGGTGACATCCACGCCGTGACAACGGCCAATAACTTAATCGCTGCCATGCTCGATAATCACTTATATCAAGGCAACGAACTAGACATTGATGTGAATCGAATTACTTGGAAAAGAGCGCTGGATATGAACGACCGAGCCTTGCGTAATATCACCGTTGGACTCGGAGGATTGGGTCAAGGAATTCCCCGGCAAGATGGGTTTAATATTTCGGTCGCTTCAGAAGTCATGGCCGTACTTACCTTAGCAAGAGACATCGATGATTTAAAAGTGCGATTAGGGCGAATGGTCATCGCTTACTCGAAAGATCGTACGCCGATAACAGTCCGTGATTTAAAAGCGGAAGGAGCAGTAGCGATGGTTTTAAAAGATGCCATCAAACCAAACTTAGTACAAACCTTAGAAGGGACCCCTGCCTTAGTGCACGGCGGCCCATTTGCCAACATTGCCCACGGTTGTAATTCAATCATCGCCACAAAGCTTGCCTTAAAACTCTCCGATTACGTCGTAACCGAAGCCGGGTTCGGCGCTGATTTAGGAGCGGAAAAATTCTTAAATATAAAAACTCAAGACGGTGATTTAACGCCGAATGCTGTTGTCATTGTCGCAACCATTCGGGCGTTAAAAATGCACGGCGGTCAAGCCAAAGATGATTTGGCCAAAGAAGATTTAGACGCGTTAGAAAAAGGCTTCGAAAATTTAGAAAAACACATTGAAACCATTCAAGCATTCAACCTTCCATATGTGGTAGCGATTAATGAATTTCCAACCGATACTGACCAGGAAGTTCAAGCATTAAGTGATCGTTTAGAAAAAGCGAACCACGCATACGCGTTATCTCGCGTCTTTGCCGAAGGGGGTAAAGGCGGTGAAGCGCTCGCCCATGAAGTGTTAAAAATGACCGAAGGTCCCGCTCAATTCAAACCGTTATATAAAGCGAGTGACTCATTAAAAACGAAGATTGAAACCATTGCTCACACCGTATACGGAGCGTCCAGCGTCGTTTTCTCAGACACGGCGAAGCGACAACTGAGAACGTTCAAAAAACATGGATGGGAGTCGCTCAAAATATGCATGGCAAAAACCCAATCCAGTTTATCGGATGATCCGAAAAAATTAGGACGCCCGAGAGATTTCACGCTCACCATTCGTGAACTACGACCATCGATTGGGGCAGGGTTTATCGTCGCCTTAACCGGCAATATGATGACCATGCCAGGATTACCCAAAGTTCCATCAGCCGTGCACATGAAATTACATGAAGACGGCCGGGTTGACGGGTTATTTTAAAAGGAGGAAACAATGACATATCTCGAACAATTTAAAGCGTATGAAAAGAAATTACAAGCCTATCAATATGTCCTTAATGTCGTCGGTTGGGATTCAGCGACCGAGGCCCCAAAGGGTGCGTTTGAACGGCGAGCTGAGATGCAGAGTATGATCGCTCAAGAGGCGTTTGAACTCTGGACAAGCGACACATACTTAGAAACGTTAAAAGCGTTAGAAGCGCAAGATGACCTTTCTGAGATCGACCGCAAAAGTGTGAAAAAAGCCGGGGAAGCACTGCGTAAAGTTAACAAGATACCCGCGGATGAATATGCGGCGTACGATAAGTTATTGGCGCTTGCGCAACGCACGTGGGAAGAGGCAAAAGCAAACGATGATTATGACAGTTTTAAAGAGACGCTCGGAAAGATTATCGAAACGTCAAAACGATTCATCACGTATCGCAATGAAGACAAAGCGCCGTACGATGTCTTACTCGATGATTATGAAGCAGGCATGTCGATGGAAAAATACGATGCCTTCTTTGATGTTATTCGACAAGACCTCGTCCCGTTTGTGCAAAACGTGTTAAATAATCGTCCGGAAAAACCCGCTTTCATTGATCGCCATTTTCCAAAAGCGAAACAAAAAGAATTTGTCGAATATTTGAACGAGGTATTTGCCTACGATTTAGATAAGGGGTTACTGAAAGAAAGTGTGCATCCATTCACCTGGAACACGCATCCAAGTGACGTACGATATACCGTTAGATATTTAGAAGACTTTCTGTTTTCATCCATCTTTGCAGGCATTCATGAACTGGGGCATGCCACCTATGAAATGGGGATTGATGAAGCGTTCACGGAAACTCGCTTAAAAGGCGGAACGTCGATGGGAATTCACGAATCCCAATCACGGTTTTATGAAAATGTGATCGGCCGGTCTTACGCTTTTTGGACGGTCCATTATGACAGACTCAAATCGATTTTTGATGAGGCATTACACGACGTTGACTTAGATACGTTTTATCTGGGCATTAATTGGGTGGAACAATCGTTCATTCGTGTGGAAGCTGACGAACTTACATATCCCCTCCACATCATGATTCGTTATGAATGTGAACGGGCCATTTTCAATGACGGCATTGCCCTAGATGATTTGCCAGATCTTTGGAATCAAAAGGTTCGTGATTATCTTGGCATTCACGTCGAAAAAGATACCGACGGATTGCTGCAAGATGTGCATTGGAGTGGGGGCGCATTTGGGTACTTCCCAACGTACGCATTAGGTAGCGCATACGCCGCACAAATTTACTATGCCATGCAAAAAGAACTGGACATTGAAGCCATTATTAAAGCCGATGACATCCCACAAATCAATGCGTGGCTGAAAGACAAAATTCATCAGTACGGCAAATCAAAAACGCCCGAAGAACTCTTACTGGATGTCACAGGTGAACCGTTTAATCCACACTATTATATTGAGTATCTCAAAGCCAAATATGGACCCCTATATATAGGTTAAGGAGGCGCTATGATTCTCGATGGTAAAGCGACATCCATGACGCGTCAAGCCGATCTTAAAAAGACGGTTGAATCCTTGGATGGAGCACCGCATCTCGTCGTCATTTTAACGACGGATAATCCCGCTAGTACGACATATGTCAAAGCGAAAGAAAAAGCCGCAAAAAAAATTGGCTTTAAGTCGACCATCATCCATGATATGACGGGTGACGAAGCGGACTTATTAAAAACGATTCATACCCTAAATAATGATTCTGACGTGCATGGCATTTTAGTCCAGCTTCCACTCGCCGAAGGACTTGATGTGAAACGGGTGATGGATGCGATTGATCCGAAAAAAGACGTCGATGGATTTCACCCGATCAATGTCGCAGCCCTCTTTCAAAACCGACCCGGATTTGTGCCTGCCACCCCGCGAGGCATTATCGAACTCTTAGACACCTATGACATTCCCCTGTCTGGTAAACACGCCGTCATCGTTGGACGTAGTCAAATTGTCGGTCTACCCATGGTTCATTTACTCACCCAACGTCACGCGACAGTGACCGTGTGTCACTCCCGGACGGTCGATCTCAAAGCGCATACGTTGAGCGCCGACATTTTAGTGGTTGCCACAGGCCGGCCTCATTTGATTACAGCCGATTACGTGAGACCAGGTGCAACCGTCGTTGATGTGGGCATCAACCGGGTTGAGGGCAAACTGATTGGTGATGTTGATTTTGAGGCTGTCAAAGAAGTTGCCCAGGCGATAACGCCAGTCCCGAGAGGGGTTGGACCAATGACGATTACCGCCCTTTTAGAAAACACACTTGATGCCTATCAACAATTAAGGAGTCAAACATGATTAAACGATATCAACGCGAATGGTTGGGCGCTTTATTTTCTGACTATGAACAATATGAACGGTTTTTAACCGTCGAACTTGCGGCTTTAAAAGCGTACGTTAAACTCGGCAAAGTGCCGGAAGCTGACTACGATAAAATCGAAGCGGGTGTGAACGTAGATGTGGCCGATATTGAGCGCATCGAAAAAGATACGCACCACGATGTCATTGCCTTCACGCGGAGTGTGACTCGGCATTTAGGCGACGAAAAGAAATGGTTTCATTACGGCCTAACATCGACAGACATTGTAGATACGGCACTCGGACTTGCGTTTAAAAGTGCCAACCAAGGCATTGAAGCCGGCCTTTCAAAACTTCTAGGAACGCTCAAGCGGCACGCCATCACGTACCAACACACCCCAATCATTGGGCGGACGCATGGCATGCACGCAGACGTCACAAGTTTTGGCTTAAAGTTTGCCTTATGGCACGATTTATTTAATCGGCATTTAACCCGGTTCAAAGAAGCGAGAAGTGGCATTGAAGTAGGGAAAATTAGTGGCGCAGTCGGCACTTATGCGCACACAGGACTGCAATTGGAAGAAGAAGTCTGTCGGTTTTTAAATTTGAAACCGGTATCGATCTCTACGCAAGTCATTAACCGTGATCGTCACGCGCATTACTTGCATGTTCTCGCATTAATTGCGACCGGTGTTGAACAGATTGCTTTAGAAATACGGCACTTGCAACGCAGTGAAATTGGCGAGGTAAAAGAAGCCTTTGGCCTGCGTCAAAAAGGGTCGTCGGCGATGCCCCATAAGCGCAATCCAATCGCCTCAGAAAACTTGATGGGTGTGGCTCGCTTAGTGCGGGGCTACATGATTCCTGCCTATGAAGACGTCGCACTGTGGCATGAACGCGATATTTCTCACTCATCGGTTGAGCGGGTCATCATTCCCGATGCCATCAGCTTAGTTGACTACATGCTTGACCGCATGGAACGCGTTTTAGATGGCATTGATGTCTATGAAGATAAAATGCTTGAGCATATTCAAATCACCAACGGTGTCATCTTTTCTCAATACGTCTTGCACGCCTTGATTCAAAAAGGGTGGACAAGGGAAGAAGCCTACGATACGATTCAACCCCTCACCTTTCAAGCAAACGACGATGATCACCATTTTAAAACAGTGCTGAAAAAAAGTGACGTCATAACGTCGGTGCTTACGGATGCAGAAATCGATGCCTGCTTTGATCCCCAACAAGCGCTGGTTCACGTCGAAGATATTTACCAAAGACTTGGCTTATATGACTAAATTTATCCGCGTTGTCATTCACGTTTTAACGCTCATTTTTCTCTTGATGTTTGCGGCGCAACTACTAACCAGTCGCTGGTATTTAGCGGTCTCAGAAGGTCGCTATGACGCACACAGTGAAATCATGTATGACCATGACTATGTGGCGTTTGAACTGATTGATTACTTGAATTATCGGCACGATGATCTCACCTTTGGAGCCACCGAAAGTGATCCGACCACGCTCATGCGAGACATTGAAATACGTCATATGGAAGACGTGAAAAATCTGTACACTGTATTGAGAATCGTCGCCTTAACAAGTGGCCTTACAGCCGCTTTACTACTCACCATACAAGCCCGTAAAGACCGCCAAGCAATGTATTTAACGCTCCGGAGTATGTTTGTCATCCCTTTGATGTTTACCCTCTTTATCGGGACGTGGTTCGCGATTGATTTTAGCCGTATATTTACGCTGTTTCACGAGCTATTTTTCTCGAATGATGACTGGCTATTACGCTATGATGATGTGCTCATTCAATTATTGCCATCAGGGTTTTGGCTCGTATCAGGCGTCCTTATTTTAGCCTTTTTAATGGCGGTTGAAATTGCCTTTTATCGCTTTGCGAGTAGACGTTTAAAAAGAATGTAAAAATTTTCTGAAAAATTTACAAAAAAAGATGGCCAAACGCCATCTTTTTTGATTAAATACAAGTAGGTTAGTATCATATAAGGCTAATAATACGGTTTAGCTGTCTCTACCCTTTCGCCGTAAATGAAAGGACTATGATACCTGCAAATCTCCTGTTTTGTGGTTTTTGTGATACTGACCAAAAATTTAGGAGGTTTTTATTTTGGAAAAAATCATCAGTTATTTCAAAATCCGCGAACGCGGATCTTCAGTGAAGACTGAAGTGTTAGCCGGCCTCACGACCTTTTTGGCCATGGCCTATATTTTACCGGTCAACGCAGGATTACTTTCGCAAACCGGGATGCCATTTGGTGGAGTCTTCTTAGCGACTGCACTCTCCGCTTTAATCGCCACCTTAATCATGGGGGTATTTGCGAACTTTCCCGTGGCTTTAGCACCCGGCATGGGCATCAATGCCTTTTTCACATTTACCGTGGTGTTTACCTATGGATTATCGTACCAAGCTGCATTAGCGGCCGTCTTCATTTCTGGGGTTCTCTTTTTAATCATCTCAGTCAGTGGGTTGAGAAAATATGTCATCGATGCCATTCCCGAATCTTTAAAAATTGCGGTGGGAGCTGGGATCGGTTTTTTTATTACGTTTGTCGGGCTGACCAATGCAGGGATTATCGTTGGTGACCCTGCCACATTCGTGGCGTTGGGTGATTTTTCCAATCCAGCGGTATTACTCGGGCTATTTGGGTTAGTGGTTGCCGTGGCCTTGTACGCGGCAGGCAACAAGTTTTCAATCATTATTGCCATTGGAACCACAGCGCTTGTGGGACTCGTTTTAGGCTTTTTAGGTGTCGAATATATGCCCGCATACTCGGCGCAAGGGTTGTCTGGGTTATTTGAAGGGCTGGGAGAGATTGGATTTTCTTTCCTTGGTGGATTCGGCGAATTACTGAGTGCACCGGAAGCATTCTTAATCATCTTTACGTTCTTATTTGTCGATTTCTTTGATACCGCAGGTACGCTCATTGGCATTGGAAAAGAAGCCAAATTAATGAACGAAGAGGGCGAACTTGAAGGGGGTAACGCCCCGTTGATTGCGGACTCACTCGGAACAGTCATTGGGGCGACACTGGGTACCTCAACGGTGACCAGTTACGTCGAGAGTACAACCGGCATCGAACAAGGGGGCCGGACCGGATTAACGAGCGTTACAGTCGCATTACTCTTTGTCCTTGCACTCTTACTCTATCCAGTATTAAGTGTAGTCAACGGTGTCGTTGTTGGATTCAACGACTTCGGAGATGCGATTGTCTATTCGCCGGTAACTGCGATGGCATTAATCATGGTTGGCGCACTGATGATTGGCCAACTCAGAGACTTAGACTTCTCTGATAAAGCCGCCGTTATTCCAGCCTTTTTCACAATTATTTTTATGGTGCTTGCATACTCCATTGCCGAAGGCATTGCCATGGGATTCATCTTTTATCCAATTATCATGAGCGCATCCAAACGCTCAAAAGACGTACATCCTGTCATGTGGGCGTTGCTTGCAATCTTTATTTTACGGTTTGCATTAGAAATCATTTAGAGTCGTGAACATGCCATAAGTAATGGGCCACGATGCTCCTGTAAGGACGCCAGTTCATGGCGTCCTTTTCTATATCATCGGGGTGCATGTCACGGTTAAAAAAGCGATTATATCCGTGAATTAATCCAAGATCTTTTTTAGAAAAGTGATCCATGTCATCAAAGACAAACATAAGAACCATGTCCACACTCCACGGCCCAATCCCCCGAATTTCTTGAAAATGCGCAAAGAGTTCAGGTTTCTCAAACGTATCAAGGGTGTCTTTTTCAAGCATGCCTGAGTCTGCGGCCAGTGCTAATGCGTGTAAATATTCTGCTTTCCGCATCGACAACCCGAGGCTTCGTAATGTGTCTTTAGAAAGGCCTAAAAGACGCTCTGGGTTGAGCGTATTTTGGCAAGCACTTAAGAGTCTTGCATAGAGCGTTTGGACCACTTTTACGGAGAGCTGTTGACCGATGATGGTATAGACTAAAAACGGGAACATATCCCATGATATTTCAATGGTTAAGTCACCCACATGATCAAATAAATGCTGCAGTTTCGGATCTTTTTCTATCAATGCGTCTAAACGCGCATCACGGCGTTTTAAAGTAACCTGTGTCATCGGGCCTCCGAGGCGGTAAAGATGGTCTCATCTGCAGGAGAGTTTGGTACAATGAACAAAGAAGAAAGAAAAAAAGTGAGGCGAGTCATGGCAGATATTATCTTTGATTATATAGAAGAAGAAAAGACGAGGCAATTTGAACACCTTGAGTTGATTGCCTCAGAAAATTTTGCGTCTGCAAACGTGCGAGCGGTGGGCGGATCAATTCTCACGAATAAGTATGCCGAAGGCTATCCAGGCAAGCGCTATTATGGCGGGTGTGGGGTCGTTGATAAGATTGAAACTGAAGCGATTGAACGGGCGAAGACGTTGTTTAACGTTAAATACGCTAATGTCCAACCGCATTCGGGAAGTTCAGCCAATCAAGCAGTGTTCAGAGCGCTTTTAAAGCACGGCGATAAAGTGTTATCCATGGGACTTGATCAAGGGGGCCATTTGACGCATGGTCACTTTATGAGTTTTTCTGGAGAAGATTATACGTTTACGCATTATGGCGTAGACCCAAAGACAGAAGTGCTTGATTATGAGGCCATTGAAGCGATGGCACTCGCGGTTAAACCTGCGCTCATCATATCCGGTTACAGTTCCTATCCCCGGTCGATAGATTTTGCCCGATTTAGAGCCATGGCGGATAAAGTCGGTGCGTATTTAATGGTCGATATGGCGCACATTGCTGGACTCGTGGCAACCGGTGAACACCCTCATCCATTTCCCCACGCTGACGTGGTCACCACGACCACGCACAAAACGTTAAGAGGTCCTCGGGGTGGACTCATTTTAACCAACGATTCCAATTTGATTAAGACGATCAATTCAAAAGTGTTCCCAGGCATTCAAGGGGGCCCCTTGATGCATATCATTGGGGCTAAAGCTGTGGCATTTAAAGAAGCCATGGAGCCCTCGTTTAAAACGTACCAACAACAAATCAAAAAAAATGCCCAGGCGCTTGCTGCATCGTTGGCTGATTATGGCTACCGAGTAATTAGTGGCGGCACCGACAATCACTTAGTCTTAATCGACGTTAAATCAACCTTGAATATGACAGGCAAGTTTGCGGAGAAACGGTTAGAATCCGTGAACATTACGTGCAACAAAAATTCCATTCCCAACGACACGGAAAGTCCGTTTGTGTCGAGTGGTATTCGCCTCGGGACTCCGGCGTTAACTACGCGCGGATTTAGGGAACCTCAAATGCAAGAAGTCGCCCAGTTAATTCACCGGGCGCTAACGGCTGAAGACGCAGACTTACCGGCGATTAAACAAGCTGTCTTAGCCCTTGTAAAACCGTATCCATTGCCATAAGGATAGGCCGACTTGTAAAATAAGTCGGCTTTTTTTATGCGCTTTTCAAACCCTTTTAACTGAGTGTGACCTGATTCATTAATCACGGAAGTTGCGAAGACTTTGAGCAATTGAGAGCGACCAAATAAGAGATAAAAAAAGAACCTATTTCTAGGCTCTTAAGACTGACTTTCTTTGATCAGTGACTCAATATCAATGGAGTCAAAGGTGTATTTGGTCATGCAGAAGTGGCAGACGGTTTCAATCTGACCATCTTCTTTAATCATCGTTCGCAGCTCATCTTTTCCAAGGCTGATCAACCCGCGTTCAAATTTTTCTCGGTTGCAATCACATTGAAATTTTAAAGGCATTGATTCAAGCAGTTCAGTATCGTCAGTGAGTTTGGCTAAGATGTCTTCCGGCTGATCGCCTGCTTCTAACATAAATGAAATGTGTGGCAATTTTTTAAAGGCATCCTCCACGGCATCGAGATGATCACTTTTAAACCCTGGAAGCATTTGTAAAATCACACCGCCGGCTCCAATAATATTATTGTGTTCATCGACTTTTACTCCGAGTGAGACGACTGAAGGAATTTGTTCAGACGATTTAAAGTAATAGGCAAAGTCTTCGCCAATTTCTCCCGACAGCAAGGATACACTTGAGGTAAAAATATCGCGAACTTTTAAATCTTTCGTGATGTGAAGTTGCCCAGCTCCCACTGCTTTTCCAACGTTTAATTTCCCAGAGTCATACTGTAAAAAGACGTGTGGGTTTCCCACATATCCACGCACTTCACCGTGGGTATTGGTCGTGGCTACCATACCTTCAATGGGCCCATCTGAAGCCACACGTAATGTGAGGTTCGCGTCATCCCTGCCAAAGGCGCCTTTGTACATCGCGCCCATAATCACACTGGCTGTTAAAAAACGACCCAAGGCCGCCGACGCTGTGGGCCAAAGATCGTGTATGTCTTTTGCGTGTTGGACAAGGTCAGTTGTATCGGCCACATAAATGCGCGCCATTTTGTCAAATCCATATGCTTTAATTAATCGATCCATCTTTTTCACCTTCGGCCATTATAGCATAGCCCGTTGAGAAAACTGGCGAAATGCATTACACTATTTTCATGATAAAAATTGGCTCACACACCTTATCCAATCCGTTAGTGGCTGCGCCTTTAGCTGGCATTTCAAATAGTGCATACCGACGCATTATGCATGCCTTCGGCATTGGCCTGGTCGTCACCGAAATGACGAGCGCTAAAGCGATTACTTACGGCAATCAAAAAACGCTAAAGATGCTGGAAATCACGCCGGATGAAGGACTTGTATCTTTGCAGTTATTTGGTGCTGAAAAAGCCGCATTAGTCGAAGCTGTGCGCGTGGTCAATGACCACTCAAATGCCTCGGTCATCGATTTAAATGCGGGCTGCCCAGTTCCCAAAGTCGTGGATTCCGATGCGGGCGCTGCGTTACTCAAAGATCCAGAAAAAGCGTATGCGTTACTCAGTGCGATGGTCCAAGCATCAAACAAACCGGTCACCGTAAAAATTCGAACGGGCTGGAATGATGCGTTAATGACGGGTGTGGAGATGGCTCAACTCGCTGAAAAAGCAGGGGTCGCGATGATTGCGGTGCACGGCCGTACGCGGGCGCAGAAGTATTTGGGCAACGCGTCTTTAGACGCCATTAAACACATTAAAGAAGCCGTGTCCCTTCCAGTGCTTGGTAACGGAGACGTCAAAACACCGGAAGATGCGGCAGCGATGTTAGAAGTTACCGGTGTGGATGGGGTTATGATTGGTCGCGGCTTACTGGGGAATCCTTGGCTAATTTCGCAAACGCTCGATTATTTACAGACTGGAACGTATGATCCATGTGTCAGTGTGGCAGACCGGTTTCGCGTATTGCGTCAACACGCCACGTATTTAGAAGCATTAAAAGGTGAAAAGATTGCGGTCTTAGAAATGCGGGCCCAGGCGAGTCATTACGTCAAAGAACTTCCCCACGCCAGCGCCTTCAGAAAGGGCTTAATGCCGTTACAATCAATGGCCCGTGTGCACGCACACATCGATGATTATGAAGCGGACTTAACGCGCCGTTTATAAATTTTCTAATTAGAACTGTTTTAAACATGTAATGATTACAATATAATACCCTTATGTCATACATAAGGGTATTTTTATGCAGAAGATCAAACACATCCTCACTGAACCCTCTGTATTCTACGAAAGTTTATTCGCACTGATTGGTGCGTTACTCATAGCCACCGCCTTTACCATTCAAGTGTGGGTGGGGGAAGAGAGTCTCAGTGTGCCGATTTTATTTGGGCTCTCCTTTGTCATTGGCGGCTACTTTAAAGCGCACGAGGGAGTTACTGAAACCATTAAGAATAAAGTATTAAACGTCGAGATTTTGATGATTTTGGCAGCCCTGGGGGCATTCGCGACGAACAATTATTCGGAAGGTGCGATTTTAATCCTTATCTTTTCTGTGAGTGGGGCCTTAGAAACCTACACCACCGCGAAAAGTGAAAAAGCTTTAACCGCGCTATTAAATCTCGCACCGGATGAAGCCACACTCTTGGAAGATGGGAAAGAATCAGTGGTCGCAGTCTCAACCTTAAAAGTAGGCGATATTGTCATCGTCAAAGTTGGGGAACAAGTGCCAGTTGATGGAACGATTACGAGTGGCCAAACGACGCTCAACGAAGCAAATATTACCGGTGAAAGTGTCCCCGTTGAAAAAGCGAACGGTGATTCCGTGTTTGCGTCCACCCTCAATGAACAGAGCGTGATTCAAGTGAGAACCGATAAAGATCCAAAAGAATCAACCGTCCAAAAAATTATAGACTTTGTCAAAACCGCGCAAGATGACCAACCAAAAAGTCAAACGGTCATCGACCGGGTTGAAGGCACGTATGTGTATGTCGTCATCGCCATGGCAATTGCCTTTATGCTAATTCCACCACTCGTTGGCTGGCTGTCTTGGGGCGATGCTTTTTACCGCGGCATTATCGTCTTAGTCGTTGGGTCCCCGTGTGCCTTAGTGGCTTCGATTTCGCCGGCCATCTTATCCACACTCTCAAAAGCTTCCCGGCAGAAGATTCTCATTAAAGGGGGATCTAAATTAGAAGGCATCAATCAAACGAAGGTCGTTTTATTTGATAAAACAGGCACTTTAACCTACGGCGTGCCAAGTGTTCAAACCACGTACTTTGTCGATGGGGCGGAACCAGACACACTCTTTCCAGCTGTCAAAGCGATGGAAGCTGCCTCGACGCATCCACTTGCTAAAGCCATCGTCAAACACTTAAAAGATGTCGACGATATTTCCCTGAATTCTTCAGAAATTTCCGGACGTGGATTAGAAGCGTCGTATCAAGGGTCGACCATCCAAGTTGGCCGGTTTGACGGTGAAGAAAGTGCCGAGTTAAAAGCGCACATAGAAACGAGCATGGGGCGCGGTGAATCAATTGTCCGAATTTATGCGGACGGAAAAGTTGTCGGATACTTTGGGTGTGCCGATAAAGTCAGAGAGGATGCGAAGTCGCTGATCGATACCTTACGCGAGCGTGGCATCGTGACCGTGATGGTCACAGGCGATCACACTAAAACCGCTGAAGTCATCGGCCAAGAAATTGGCATCGATTACATACACAGTGAATGTTATCCAGACGATAAAGTCGAACATGTCAAAGCCTATAAAGACCAATATGGGTCAATCATGATGCTCGGTGATGGGATCAATGATGCACCCGCGTTATCGCTTGCTGACGTGTCGATTGCCATGGGCTCAGGCACCGATGTCTCGTTAGAAACGAGCGACATTGTACTCATTAGTAATGATTTATGTGCGATTAAAGATACCTTTGATATCGCGAAGAAAACTCAACGCATTATCACTCAAAATATTGTCTTTTCAATCGCCGTGATTGCCTTACTGATGACAGTCAATGTGTTTGGACTCATTCTCCTCCCACTCGGGGTGATTTTCCACGAAGGGTCGACCATCCTAGTTATCTTAAATAGCTTACGATTAATTGTCTAAAAAACCGCCAGACATTCCTGATGTCTGGCGGTTTTTTTAATGTTCGAATGTTTTTAATGCAGGGGTGGCACTTCGTGGAATTTTGACATCCAGTAAGGTGCCTTCGGGGGTCGGTTTTTCAGTGTGAATCCACGCTTTTTCTTTAATCCAATATTTCATGTGTTCAAACGCGTAAGGAATCATATATGATTTTTCGATGCTATCTTTAAACAACATGTCTTTAATCGTCAGCTCTAAGTGTTCAAAGCCTTCTAGGGTATGCAATGAGAGTGTCACGTAAGGGTGTTTATAAAAGAGAAATTCATCGGGATTTTTTACCGCATCCATTTTATTCAGCACGTACAATTTAGGAATGTCATCGACGGCGAGTTCATCCAACATCGCTTCCGTTGCTTTCACGTGTTCATCGAGGTACGGGTTGCTGGCATCGAGGACAATGAGAATTAATTGGGATGTCGTAATTTCTTCTAAAGTCGCGATGAAGGACGCTTTTAAATGTGCCGGCATATGGGAGATAAAGCCGACCGTGTCGGAGATAATAAACGGCGGAAAAAGCGGACGTTCTACACGTCTGGATTGAGTATCTAATGTGGCAAATAGTTGATTTTTTGCGAGGACTTTTTTCATGGAGTGTGTCGCATCTAGAAAGGCATTTAAAAGAGTTGATTTACCCGCGTTGGTATAGCCGACTAACGAGACCGTAGCGGTCTCGTTTTTTTGCCGGAGTTTCCGGTTTTGTACGCGCACTTTCTTTTCTTTTTTAATCTCTCGCTGGAGTTTGGCAATGTCTTTTTCTAAGACTCGGCGGTTTAATTCTAACGCCGTTTCCCCAGGACCTTTTAAGCCGATGCCACCTTGTTGGCGATCAGTGATTTGCGTGAGTGCTGATAGACGCGGTAACATGTAGCGCATTTGCGTGATTGCTACGAGCTTTTTAGCGAGGGTCGTCGTCGCTCGTTGACTGAGCAGTTCCAACACTAACATGGTTCGGTCAATGACTTCGATGCCAAGTTCAAATTCTAAGTTTCGCAGTTGTGTATTGGATAGTTCATTGTAAAAAACGATCATCGTAATTTGATCGGTCACTATGCGTTCTTTAAGCTCTTCTAATTTTCCTTTACCCACGCCAAACGCGGCACTTGGTTTGGATAAGTGTTGAATAATTGATTCAACGGGATTCAAACCCACTTGCAAGGCGAGTTCTTTGAGTTCTTGAAGGTCATAAGGTCGCATTTTCAGTTGTGGGGTTGCGAGTTGAATTAAGTAGACATTTATCATAGCGTCATTATAGCAAAAAAAAGATGCTCAGATGAGCATCTTACAATCCACATTTCAATTGGGCGTTGCAATTGGTACACGTATTGCATCCGCCAAGTTCTTCGACGACCCCTTCTAAACAGATGGGGCATAAATCGCCGACTTCATTTCCGATGTTACGATCTTGACGGTCGCTGCGAGCGCCTGCGTCTTTGACCACTTTTGGTTCTTTTTTTGCTTCTGGGGTATCGATTCCAAATTCTGCCATGCCATATTGTTTCGGGCTATCGTCTTCGTCTTTCGTGAGTGAGAGAATTTGAGCATCTCTCGATCCATCGACGTAGACCGTACCACCTTTAGCACCACCACGATATAAGCGTTGGTAGACTTCTTGGACTTCTTCAACGGAGTACCCTTTCGGCGCGTTTACCGTTTTAGAAATTGATGAGTCGACCCATCTTTGAATCGTGTTTTGCACGTCCACGTGCTCTTCAGGTGCGAGTTCCATGGCGCTGACGAAAATATCAGGAAGTTTTTCTTTGGAGTGTTCAGGGTGTTTGGAGAGATATTCTTCGACGATTGGGGCGTTGACCTCGATGAATTTACCTAACCGACCACTGCGGAAGTAGGAGAATGCGAAGTATGGTTCTAAGCCCGTTGATACACCAATCATCGTTCCTGTTGACCCGGTTGGAGCAATGGTTAAGAGGTGCGAGTTACGAATGCCGTGTTCTAAGACACCGTCTTTAATGTAGGCTGGTAATTTTTTCATGTAGCCTGTATTCACCATGCGTTCTCTAGCAGCCATTGAATCGAGGAACGGGAATGGCCCTTTTTCTTTGGCGAGTTGAATGCTGGTCGCATAGGCTGTTTCAGCCATGAAGCTAAAGAGTTTGTCAATGAATTCTAAACTACGTTTTGAGCCATAGCGATACCCGGCCCAAATAAGTAAGTCATGAAGTCCCATGACGCCTAAGCCAATACGACGTTCACCGAGAGCTTGGGTGGAGTTTTTGTCTAAGAAATAATGGGTTTTATCAATGACGTTATCTTGCAATCTTACGGCTGTTTCAATGGTCTGTTTGAGCTTCGCCCAGTCGGCATCATTGCCCGCTTCATTGGCAAAGTTTGCCATGTTGATGGCCGCTAAGTTACACACGGAGTAAGGGGCGAGTGGTTGCTCCCCGCAAGGGTTCGTGCAGACGACTTTTTGTTCGTACGCTTGCGCATTGGTTTGCTCGTTTGCGTTGTCGATGAAGAATAAACCAGGTTCGGCAGAATACGTCGCACAAATGTTGATTAAATTCCAAAGTTCTTTGGCTTTGATCGAATAATAGGATTTAACTGGGTACCCGAGTTTTTCCCATTCGCGAACATCACCACTTTGTTGCCATAATTCATCGTATGCTTTTTTCTCTTCGGCGTTGTAGTTGTCGATATCTGGGAACCGTAAATCATACATTTCGTCGTTTTCAACGGCTTGCATGAAATCTTCGGTGATGGCGACAGAAATGTTTGCGCCAGACAAAAATTCCGAGTTGTTAACCGTGTATGAGCCCCCTTTGTTCAATCGATCAAAGGCAGTGTCGACGATTTTTTTACTGAATAGATCCGGATTGTTTTTGGAGGCTTCTAAAATGTATTCATTAATTTCTGTCTCTTCGTTGGAGAGGTGAACAAATTTAAGTTTATTGCGCGCGGCATCTTTAATCCGTGAATCTTGAGATGTTTCGAGTAAGAATTGAAGAATTTTTGGATTTTGCATTTTTGAGATGATGAATTCGATAATGTCTGGATGCCAATCGGCCAACATAATCATCTGCGCGCCACGGCGTGAGCCACCTTGTTCAACGAGGTGGGTAAGTTCGGATAAGTCATGGAGCCAACTGACAGCCCCACTTGATTTACCGTTAACCCCTTTGGCTAAGGAGTTTTTCGGACGCAGTGTCGATCCGTTTGTTCCAACACCTCCACCGCGGGACATGATTTCCATAACTTCTTTACGGTGATCTGAGATGCCGCCTCTTGAATCGTGGACAAATGGCATCACAAAGCAGTTGAAATAAGTGACTTTCGTCATCGAGCCAGCGCCAAAAAGGACGCGACCGGCGGGGACCAAGTTTTGGCTAGCGACTTCATGATAAAACGCATTTTTAACGGCATCGCTTTCGTCTTCACCAAGATGATTGGCTAATCGCTTGGCAATTTGTTCATAAAAAAGTTCCATGGGTTTATCGATTTCTCTTAAGGTCCGCTTAATATGGCCTTTGCTATTGGCATCTTCAGTGCTGCCTAAAAATTCATCTTCGACTTTGATGGTGACGGTATCTCCATCGATATCAACGACCGTTCCAATTCCCCGACTTGGGAATTTTGGGTCATGGCGAACAATCGTAATGACTAAATCATCGATTTTTAATGTTTTAAGGGTCAAATCTTTTTGCGTGTAACGGTCAATCATCACTAACCGTGAGACACCTTCTAAAGATAAATTCATCGCTTCTTCTATCGGATATAAATGCGGGAAATGTGCGTCAATGTCGGCATTTAACCGTTTAATCTGCACATCTGAATAACGCGCCATAAAAGCCTCCTTAAAATATGAAACAGTCAGTGATATAATTATAAAGATATGAAAATCGTTTTTCAAATGTCATAAAAGGTTTAGCTTGGTAAAAACCTTTGAAAAACACCGTAATAAAGCCACAATGAAACTTACTTTTTTTGCATTAAATTATGACACAGAACCGTTTTGAAAAATATATCATAGATTTATCATAAATTGCTATTTTTTACACAACTATTTGGGGGCTTCATGAGCAACTTCGATTTATTAATTATATACGTGTACCTATTTACGCTATTTACCGCGTCGGTTCGGCTAAAGGTGCATTTACGCTTGTACCGAACATTAAAGCTCGTTTTATTCCTGATGGCGGGTGCGTCGATCTATTTATTCATTCAAGAGTTTCCAAGTTCAACCGAGGCGATTGCCATTCACGTCATTAAGGCCTTACCGATTGTCTTTTTGATGTTTATTGTCAATCAGGCAGACATTAAGTGGATGCTCAAACAACTGAAGCTGGGAAAATTCATGGGCAACTTGTACGAACAGTCGCAAGCGGACTTAATCGAGGGCATTCAATACCTCGTGGACCGGAAGATTGGAGCCATCATTACGATTAAACGCGATGATGACTTAAGTGAATACATCGATAAAGCAAGTCCGTTAAATGCGCCGATCAACGCCAACCTTATGGCGTCCATCTTTATGACCCAGTCGCCCCTTCATGACGGAGCCATCATCATTGTCGATCAAATGATGGTTTGCGCAGGGGCCTACTATCCCACCAGTGAGTCACAAGCCATCCCCAAGCGTTTAGGGTCAAGACACCGGGCGGCATTGGGAATTAGTGAAGTTACTGACGCCTTTACCATTATCGTGTCAGAAGAGACTGGCGAAGTGTCCATCGCCTTAGATGGAAAACTCGATTTAGACATTTCTAAAGAATCATTATTGCTGTATTTAAACCAATATTTCCGCCAATAAAAAAGCCGAGCTCGGCTTTTTTACTATGCTATAATTAAGGGGACAGAAGGAGATGTGATGGAGCAATTTGACGTATGCGTGATCGGCAATGATTTAAGTGCCTATGCAAGCGTTGCAACCTTGCAAAATAATGGGCATAAAGTGGCTCATATAAAAGCCTTCGATCATTATTTAGAAGACCAATTCACAGCATCTAAAAAGAATCCAAAAATGAATCATGAGATGGCCCGAATTGGACGCACCGGCATAAGCCAAGAACTGTTGGCTTTTTTAAATATGGACGGTGTCTTAAAAAAAACGCAAGAAAGTGCCCAGCACAAAGTCATTTTAAAAGATGGCCGTGTGTTAACACGGGGCCAATCAAAAGCTGATTTTCGCATTTATTTAATTCGTCATTTTCCCCAGCACGCCGAAGCCATTGATCGATTAATGGCCGACATTCATACGTTTTATATCGCTTACGCAAAAGCACTAAAGCCCACGACGTATCACACCGAATCAAGCGTCCTAGATGTGTGGGGAAAATGGGCAACGCTCACGGTTGATCGGTGGTTAGATGCCTATTTTACGGACCCCGCCCTCAAAGCAAGTGTCCAATGTTTTAGCGAGCTGTATCCAGCCCCGCTTTCAGAGATACTCGTCAAAGAATACCTCATGTTATACATCACAGCCTTTGAAGAAGATGGCGCCGTCAGTCCAATGACGTTTAGTGATTGGGTCAAAGCGTTTAAAAAAAATGCACCCGCAACGTACTACACATCGGCCCTTGAACGAACGGTATTCAACGGGCTCGATTACACCGTACGATTGAAAAATAACACGGAGTTTGTCACCCGGTTTATTTTAGGTGATGCCACCCGCCCCAACGCTGAAGCGATTACCTATCGGTGGTTGGATATTGCAGTAGACCCTGCGTGGCTCACACAGTCGATAAAGGTGCCCATTCATTTTCGAATGACACCGTTATTTGATCATTTAAAAATCATTCCGTGGCCGACACTCAATCAAAAACTTCCTGGATACGTCCGCATTGAAGTCGTAAGTGCGGCGGATAAAGGATTAATTTTAACGTTCGTTGATCGTCACTTTAAAGGATTTGAAAGTCACATCATTGACGCCGTTGAACGCCAACCATTCCGCCGTAATGAAACGCATTTATATGACGATTTTGCCATCTTTCACCACTTAGAAGTGAGTGATGATTTATGGGACGCACCGAAGTGGATGCAAGTTCCCATGAATAATGCGCTCAAAAAACCACTGTTAGAACGATTATTAAAGGGGGTCTATTTCGGGTTAGAAATGGACCAAGCCATCCAACTTGAAACATCACCCAAACGCTCGTCCATCATGGTCCAAGCGGCGGAACAATTGATGCTTCGTATGCACGCTGCAAAGCCCCAATCAATTACTTTAAAAGCCGGGTACCAAACACTTTCGATGAAAGTTAAGAAATCCGGTGCTGAACGGATTGAAACGGCTGATCAAACCATCCAGATGTCAGTCGATACGTTGACACAATTAATTGACCACCCACAAAAAGCCGACGCCGTTGAGGCGGATGAATCATTGAAACGCTGGTTTATGAAAGCCATCCAAAAAGGGTCGCGAAAAGATGCCTTACGGTTGCCGTATTGGGGAATGATTGCGAACGCCTTTGTGTTAATGCTTTTATGGGTGTTGGACGATGCCGCATTTATCGCCTTTACATTCGGGGCGTGGTTAATTTTCAAAGAGACGATTTACTTGATGCGATACCGAACCTTCACACGGTTTGAAAGTGTGCTTGGGATCGGCCTTGTCATCCTCAGCTTTTTCCTTGTTTTAGTGCCGATTAATATGGGCGTGTTCTGGATTTTCTTGGGGCTCACGTTGTTCATTTTGAATCCACATATCTCGGGCGTTTTAGACCGCGAGTTTACGTTTGATCCTGTGCGCAATGAGCTTTCAAAAAAATATGTAAATACGTTCAATTTAAGAATGAGTCAAGCAGTCAGTTTAAGCTTTATATTGCTCGGATTATCGTATGGGTTATCTGTCTGGTTTGCGCCGGTAATCTTATTTGTGATTAGTGCGTTTTTTATCCGCCTTATCTACTTGCAAGATAAGCGAGATTATATCGAATTTCGCTCGGAGGAATTCGTATGATTTATGCGGCCATTGGTGCTTGGCTTTTAATGATCGGCTTAAAATTCTGGCGGCTTAAGAAAGGCTTACTCGATATTTTCTGGGCCGGGTTGATCGTGACGTATTACGGATTCGTCACGTTTGATGTAGCGCCGTTTTTTGCAGACCCACACTGGCTAATTTACGCCGGGGCATTCGGCACCGTATTATTTTTTCATCTAGGCAATGTCATTAAAGGCCAAGATGATTCCGAAAGTTTTCAATCATTAAACGAGAAATACCAAACGTTATTGACACAATCAGAAACTTTAAGACACCGATTCGTCGGAACACTGGAAGTCTTGGATGACGGGATGATTTATCAAGATGCTAAAGGGGAGATGTTCATCACTGAACCGCTTAGCGATCTTTTCGGGGTGAGTGATCCAGAAATGTCAGAAGAAGAATATTTAGCGCGCGTTCACCCCGATGATGTCCCGGCCCTCAAAGAAGCGTGGGAAAAATCCATCAAGACAGGCAAAAAATATCACGTGAAATACCGCATTCAAGCAGCCGCCAAACAGATTTGGGTGGAAGAAAAAGGGCGGTCGGTTAAAGCCGATAAACAGGCGATGCGCGTGATGCAAGTTCGGCCGTCCGAAGTCCGAATGTTTCCCAAAACCGACGTGGATGTGTTAAACTATCTTCCCCAAGAAAGTGACTTAGATACCCACTTAATGACCCTTCATCACGCGCAAAATCCGTACAGTATTGTGGCCATGCGTTTGACCAATATTCCAGGCATAAATGCCAAATATGGCCGTGATGTCGGAGACATGATGATGGGCGAATTTTTGAAGAAAATGAAATATCATTTTATAAAAGATGACGCCATTTATCGCTTGCAAGGTATTTTGTTTATCATGCTCATCCAAGATTCAAGAAAAGCCGCGATGCTAGAAAAAGCCTTGCGTGAAGATAGTTCTTTATTGCAAACGACCATCGATATGGGCGGCATTAAAGAAAGTGTGTATCCCTACTTTGGCATGCTGAATGTCCGGCGGTTTGATATATCGGCGCTCGAATTAAAGCCGACCGTTATCGATGCATTAAGGCTGTCACTCAGTGAAGACTTGCAAGAAAACTTTACCATTCAAGAGGTGTAAACGATGAATCAACAATTGATGAAAAGTGCCAATGACCGGATTATTTCAGGGGTCTGCAGCGGGATTGCCGAAACGTACAATCTCGATGTCGGATTGGTTCGCTTTTTGACCGTTTTACTGTTTGTTTTTACGGGTGGAACCGTCCTCTTAATCTATATTGTCTTAGCACTTGTGTTACCGACCCGTTCGGAAGGTGCCCAGGTGAAACACGCGAAAACGAAGAGCGGAATGAAGAAAAAAGAAGTCAATGAGTATCAACTTGATGAGAGTGAATACATCATCGACCCTGACGATTACGAATACAAGGACTAATGATGATTGAGACTGAACACGGACCGTTTGAACTGGTCAAAGATCACAAAGAAGCGTTTGAAGTGAAAAGTTTTAATGACCGCTACATCCCTTACTTTGATAAATATACGTACATCGTTGGTGATATTAGCGCCGAAAAACTCAGACTCAAAGGCTTTATGGACGATGACGTATCAAAGATTCCTGACTTTTTGATGGAATCAGCGGTACCCAACGCCCCGTATTTTATTGTTAAACGCATGGGGGATGCCCCAAAACGTGAAGAGGAGGAGCCCGATGAATCCTGAAGAAATTGAGAAACAAGCACGCGTCATTATTAAAAAACTCAGACCGTATATTAACCGGGATGGTGGAGATATTAAGTTTGTCAGGTACGAAGACGGCATCGTCTTTGTCCAAATGCTTGGAGCATGCGTCGGGTGTGCCATTGTCGACACCACGTTGACTGATGGCGTTGAAGCAATTCTTTTAGAAGAAGTGCCAGGCATCATTGGCGTGGAGCAAATCTAATGGACCGCACGCCGTCTCGCTTAGAAGATCTAGAGAAGCGAAATGTTGTCGTTGAGCGGATGCAAAAACGTGGGGTCGAACTGTCTGACATTGCCGATATCACCCTCGATTTACAACACCCGTATGTGGACGGGTTAGATCATGACACATGCCTCGATCACGTCGAACGAGTGGTCCGTAAACGGGAAGTCCAGCACGCCATTTTAACCGGACTAGAATTCGATGAATTGGCGGAGAAAGATCTCTTGTCTGAACCGTTATTATCGATCATTAAAAACGATTATAGTTTGTATGGCATCGATGAGATATTGGCCTTAGCCATTGTCAATGTCTATGGAACGATTGGCTTTACCAATTTTGGCTACGTCGATAAAAAGAAAATGGGGATTATTAAATCGTTGGATGAAGACGGCAAAAAAGCCGACAAATGCCACACGTTTTTAGATGATATTGTCGGAGCAATTGCCGCTGCGGCTGCATCGAGCATTGCCCACCGATATGGATAAAGAGGGGAGCCCCTCTTTTTTTATGTCGAAAAAACGTATGGTATAATCAAGGCTAAGAAAGCGAGGTGTTAATCATGCAAACGGGCGATATTGTAAACGGCGAAATTACGGCCATTAAACCGTATGGCGCCTTCGTCAAGATTGACGAAAACACGACCGGGCTGATACACATATCCGAGCTTTCCAATCAATTTGTTCGTGATGTGGAAGATTTCGTTGAAGTCGGAGACACGATTGATTTAAAAGTCATTGACGTCGCTGATGATGGAAAAATTTCACTCTCATACAAAGCGCTGCATAAAAAGAAAAAGCGGTATAACATTGAACTTGAAAGTGGCTTTAAGCCTTTGAAAGAAATGTTAGAAACTTGGTTGGAAAACGCCCAAAAAGACAGCGAGTAAAGGCTGTTTTTTTCTGCCAATAATCACCATACATTTAGGAGGACTCCCATGACATTTGATTCAACGCATATTCGGTCGTTTATACCAGACGACGTCTATGAGGCCACAAAAAAAGACGTACTAAAAGCTCGCGCTCAGTTGCACGAAGGAACGATCAAAGGCTCAGACTATTTGGGCTGGCTGCCAGGCAATCCACTCAGTGATGAGACAGTGGATAAAATCATTGCCAAAGCCGATGATCTGAAAAAAGAAATTGAGGTATTAGTCGTGATCGGCATTGGGGGATCTTACCTTGGCGCGAAAGCGGCGATGGACGCACTTAGCCCTTACTTCAATGATGAGTCTGTGGAAGTCATTTTTGCAGGGCATCAGATCTCAGAATCGTACCTCAGTGAACTCATCGAATATCTCAAAACGAAAGACTTCGCGATCAACGTAATTTCCAAATCAGGAACAACGACCGAACCGGCGCTCGCGTTTCGGTTACTCAAACGCTTATTAATTGAACACGTCGGTCCGAAAACTGCGCAATCATTAATCGTCGCGACGACGGATCCGAACCAAGGAGCATTAAGAGCGCTCGCCGATCAAGAAGGTTACGAGACGTTTGATGTACCGAGTGATATCGGAGGCCGCTTCAGTGTGTTTTCTGCCGTTGGCATTTTTCCCATGGCCGTGAAGGGCATCGACGTGAAGGCCTTTTTAAAGGGCGCCAAAACGGCGGCGACTACGTATCAAAAAGACGCCGCGGATGCGATTGACTATGCGACACTCAGACAAAGTCTATACCGCACGGGTAAAAAGATCGAAATATTGGTCACCTACGAACCCAAATTGAAGTTTACCGCTGAATGGTGGAAACAACTTTTCGGTGAAAGTGAAGGCAAAGATGGGCGCGGGTTGTTTGTCGCTAGTGCCGGTTTTTCGACCGACTTACATTCCCTTGGACAAATGATTCAAGACGGTGAAAAAGTCTTTTTTGAAACCGTCATTTCCGTGGAAGACCCACTCGCAGAAACACGCGTCCCCATCGATCAAAAGAACTTGGACGGACTCAATTATTTAGCCGATAGACCGGTGGCTTGGGTCAATGAAAAAGCCCGCATCGCCACGCAGATTGCGCACGTGGATGGCAACGTCCCCAACGCACACATCGCACTCAAAGAGTTATCGGCTGAGGCGTACGGAGAACTGTTGTATTTCTTCTGTTACGTCGTGGCACTTAGTGGGGCTGCAAGTGGAGTCAATCCGTTTGACCAACCAGGGGTCGAAGCGTACAAAGTAAACATGTTTGCGCTCCTTGGAAAACCCGGCTTTGAAGAGGCTAAGAAAAAACTCGACGCTCAAAAAAAATAAAACGGCTTACCGCGCTAAGCGGAATGCCGTTTTTTTCTCGGTCATGGTGACCGACACTACCGTTTGATTGGGCCATGTTTCTCCGTCTGTTTGGGCGACTGAAGACTGCGAAAGCTTTATCTTAAGTGATTGACTTTGCGTATGGAAAACGTGCTTTTTAAAGCGCAGATGGCCGCCTACATAAATCGATAAAAAGATGGCCAGTAATTTGATTCGTGAAATCGCGTGGACAATGATGATATCAAGTCCTGGGTCATCCCATGTGGCATTTGGAGAAATCCGCATCCCACTGCCAAAGTATTGGCCACTACTCGCGACGACCAGAAACGTTTTGTCAAATGAACGTGTCAGTGTATCGGTCGTGACGGTGACGGTTTGTGGCGTGTAAGTGAGTAAGCCTTTAATGGTTTGGATGAAATAGGTGAGGCGCGTTTTTTTCAGGGCTTGATTGACGCGTTCTCCAATCACTCCGTCGATGCCAACGCCCATCCCATTGACGAAGTATTTAGGGCCGTCTTGGGTCGTCATTTTGTAGACGGGTTGAGTATCGGTGGGCGTGCGTTTTAGAGTTCTTGAAAAATCGTTGCCACTTCCGAGGGGAATGAGGATGATGGGAAACGGCAAAGGCAACTGATCAAATACTTGATTAACGAAGTGATTAATCGTGCCATCACCCCCCAGTAAATAGACGGGATCATCGACGGGCCAGGTCGCTAAAATTCCCGGCAAATCGGGTTCTTTGGTGACGTCGATAATACGCGGCGTTTCACCATCCTTAAACGTCTTTTTGAGAAACGATTTCATCTTCTTTTGAGGATGACCGTTTCGTGATTTTGGATTATAGATAATTAACGGCACTAGGCGCCTCACTGGAATTCATGATAGACTTATTATACCTTACGTCATTTATTAAGAAGCAGGGAATATGATCCAGCGAAATATCGATCAATTAGCAGACACGAAGGCGCTCGCAGAAACCGTAGCAGCGCATTTAAACCCAGGCATTTGCGTGGCCCTTGATGGGGACTTAGGTGCGGGGAAAACGACCTTCGTCAAATACTGTGCAGAGGCACTTGGACTGAGAGACACCGTAGACTCTCCGACTTTTACAATCCTCAAAACATATGGGCCCCCGAAGCTTCATCATATGGACGCGTATCGAATCGGACCGGATTCCGAAGATTTAGACGATGCCCTGGATGATTCTGACGCCTATATTTTCTGTGAGTGGGCCTCGCGCATCGAGTCCCGGTTACCGGTGCAGACCATCTTTATAAAGTTTACACACACGGCCGACCATAAAGTGCTCACCTTCGATGGAAATGGAGTCATAGATGAAGACATATTTAGCGATTGACACGGCGACTGATACGCTTTTTGTGAGTCTCACTGTGTCCGGTACAGAGGTTTTTTTATATGCGGAAACGGGGACACGCGATCACGCGGTGAAGCTCATGCCAACCATCATCAAAGCGCTCAGTGATCATTCGCTTGATCCTAAACACCTTGAAGGAATTATTGTGGGGGTTGGACCCGGAAGTTATACCGGGGTACGGATGGGAGTCGTCGTGGCGAAAATGCTTGCCAGTGAATGGCACGTGCCACTCTTTGAAGTATCCACACTCGCCCTCATGGCGTCTGGGTGTAACGATGATGTGTGCGGGGCAATGATTGATGCGCGCAATGACTACGTCTTTGGGGCGGTCTATAATGTTGCGACCGCCGACCCAGTAGTCCCTCCCAGCTACATCGAAAAAACAGACCTATTAGAGCGTTTCCCGCAGGCAACGTTTAAAGAGACGCTCATGCCAAATATGGATCGCTTACTCAACACGGCTTGGGTAAAAGCTGTCGCTGATATTGATGCGTTAACACCCAATTATGTGCGCCGAACAAAGGCGGAAAAAGACCGTCATGATTCGTGAAGTAACGCATGAGGATATCCCCTTTATTAAGCAATCCAAAGGACCGCTCTTTGAAAACAATGCGTCACTCACCTCGATTGAAGACGCGATATTTAAGCGGGCGGGGAGTCTATATTTCATCGCATTAACCCCACAAAAAGTCGGCTATATTGGCGTCCATCTAGATCTTGAAACCGCTGAAATTGTGACACTTTTTGTCGCGCCAGAAGCCCGGTCAAAAGGCATTGGAAATAGGCTATTAAACCATGCATTAAAGGAGTTAAAAACACGTGGCATCACGCGCATTTTACTGGATGTCTGTGAAACGAATCAACCAGCCCGGACGCTCTATCTAAACGCGGGCTTTAAATGGATTCATACCCGCCCCAATTATTACCCCGATGGCTGTGCTGCGTGGGTCATGCAAAAGGAGCTTTGATGATAATCTTATCGGTCGAAACAAGTTGCGATGAAACGAGTGTTGCGATTACATTAGATGGGCGCACCGTGCTTTCGAATGTCGTCTTATCACAAATTGATACGCATACTTTATACGGGGGCGTCGTCCCAGAAATTGCCTCGAGAGAGCACGTCAAAGGCATTACACACGTGTTTAAAAAAGCGCTCAAAGATGCAGCAGTGACTGCGGCTGATGTGGATCTCGTGGCAGTGACTCAAGGACCTGGCCTCATTGGCAGTTTATTGGTTGGCATTAACGCAGCAAAAGCGTTCGCGTATGCGCACGCGAAGCCGATCATTGGCGTGCATCACATCGTCGGCCATATGTATGCCAATGCAATTAATCAATCCTTAGAATTCCCCCTGCTTGCCTTGATTGTTTCTGGGGGGCATACCGAACTCATTTGGATGCCTTCACACATGCAGTTTGAAAGACTCGGAAAAACCCAAGATGATGCGATCGGGGAGGCCTATGACAAGGTGGCTCGGATTTTAGATCTTGGCTATCCGGGAGGTCCTAAATTAGACGCCCTTGCAAAGACTGGCACGGCCCGTTTTGCGATGCCAAAGACCCAGTTAGACGGGTATGACTTCAGTTACAGTGGGTTAAAGTCGCACGTCATTAATGTCGTTCATAACATGGCTCAACGTGAGGAAACGTATGACCCAGCAGATCTCGCAGCGAGTTTTCAAAAAGCGGCGATGAATCAAATCTTCGAACAAACCCAAAAAGCCATTAAAGCCTATCACCCAAAACGCTTAATCGTCGCCGGTGGCGTGGCGGCTAATGCCTATTTAAGAGCCCACATGAAAGACGTATGGGACGTTCCCATCGAGATTCCTGCGTTTGAATATTGCACAGACAATGCGGCGATGATTGGCATTGCGGCCTATTATCAATGGCAAGCCTCACCGAAATCTTGGTCGTTTGATTTCAATGGCTTCGCCCGAATGGATTTTTTGACAGAAGCGTATAATAAAGGTGAAGAGGTGATTCGATGATTAAAGGTGTATTTAAAATTATCTTTGCCCTACTCATTTTAGCCATTTTAAGTCCCTTCGTTATTTTGGGGCTCATGTACCGAGGCAATGCCGATGCGGCCATTCCCACGGAAGATTACATCGAGAATGTTGATATAGAAGCGGTAATTGCCGATGACATTGACCTTGCCTTGACTGGCCTTGAAACCCCAGGCGAAGATATTGTCCTTTCACTTTCAGATGCTACGATTAATGCGATGGTCTATGCATTTTTAACCGGAGAAAATGGGTTAAATCCGAACTATCAACCAGGCGAAGAGTGTGAAGGCGATGACTGTGCGTTTTTCACTGAGACCTTCGAGATCAATCAAAACGCGACGGGCACACTCAGGCTGACCGGAGTTTGGGTTGAATTCATCGAAAACCAAATCCGCCTCCATCTCAACGCATCCATGCAATACAATGACGGATTCACGTACGCCACCCAAGTGCGATTGGATGTGATCATTGAAGATCGAGCCGATCAATATTATCTGGCGCTTGACCGGGTGTCTCTCGGACGACTTCCCATCACGCAAACTTTTTTTAATCGCGTCTTAGGATGGGTGGAATCCGCCACCGATCAATCGCTTGAAAACCCCGATAATTTTCCTGTGGGAACGCTGGATCTGAGCACCCTAAGTCTCAGCATTCCCAAGGCGGAGATCATTACGCAAATAGACGAAGACCCTGATCGTGAAAATGGGGAAACATTTGCCACTCTTTTAGGGCTTGTGTTTGATAATGAGTTACTCACCTTCGCAGTTGAATCTGGGACCTTTGATGTCAGGTTAAAATCGTCAAAGCTATTTAATGATGAACCACTCGTTCTCGATGCGGCCATTGAAAGTGTCTATGATAACCCTGAAAGTTTTGATCCCACCACGCAATTTGCTGGGTTACTGGAGAGTTTCCTGTTAACCGCCGCGCTTTCTGAGCGCAATGAACTTGTGGTCAATGAAGTGTTATTGAATCAAATCTTAGCGCAAAGTTTAGCCGAGAATGACGCGTTAGCCTTTACGCAGACGTTCGCAGGTATCGACGGCACCCTCACAGAGTTGAACGTGAATGTCAATCGCCTTTTGGTTGATCTGACCGCGGCAGGCATGCAACTGGTGATCGCTATAACGATTAACGACGCCCCCGCAAACGTCCGGTTGACCCTCAATGAGATGGATCAAATCGATCCTCTTTCACTCACCTATGAAGTAACGCGGATGACCATCGGAGAAGATTCATCAGAAGAAGCCTCAGACTATCTGAGCTTAGACGATGTTACCCCCTTATTGAATGCCTTTAAAGACCAAGTATCCACCGCTGCGCTGCGCATCAATGATGAGGCACACATCATCTTGGATGCTTCGATCCTTACCGCCACTCTTGAATCGTCGCTTGCCGCCGGTGGGGTTGAGCTAGAAGGACTCGCCGCCTTAGATAATGCCCTAATCTTGAATCTCGCCTTTGACGCCACCATCACCACCATCATCGACGTATATGGAGATGCACTTGATGCCTTTTTGGCGGATGAATTGAGTGTGCTCGCCATTGAAACAGTCATGAGTGGATTCCCAACGGAGGCATCTGAAGATTTTGTGACCGCCATGAATGCCTTGAGCGATGACCTAACCGCAGGCGCCCCCAGTGGGGAAAGCATTGACCAATTTATTGATGCATACACGGGATTAAGTGGGACGGAAAAAACTACCTTGAACGCCAACTTGAGAACCATCATTGAAGCTTCAATCATTGATGAATTTGAAGGCGTACTACCGGATTAAAAAAAGTCCATTGGGACTTTTTTTATGCCCAATCATTCAGTTAACTTAGTGTATAATTACACCAATGAACCGTTACGAAGGATGGATTATGTTAAATCTGACAAAAGTATCAAAATACTATCAATCAGACGACAACGTCACGCAAGCATTAAAGAATATCAGCTTAAATTTTCAACTTGGTGAATTCGTCGCCATCACTGGTGAGTCAGGGTCTGGGAAAACGACATTACTGAATGTCATTAGTGGACTCGATTCCTATGAAGATGGCTCGATGCGAATTGCCGACGACGAAACCCAAGCGTATGACCAATCCGATTGGGAAGAATATCGCAAACGTTACATCAGTTTTGTCTTTCAAAATTACAATTTAATCGATGCCTACACCGTCTATGAAAACATTGAAATTGCACTCACTTTGAATCATCCGACCCTAGCCGATAAGAAAACCCGTATTTTAGAGCTCATTGAGCAAGTTGGATTGAGTGATCATGTAAACCAAAAAGCCTCTAAACTCTCTGGAGGGCAAAAACAACGGGTATCAATTGCCAGAGCGCTCGCCAAAGATGCTCCGATTTTAGTCGCCGATGAACCGACGGGAAATTTAGATTCCAAAACAGCTGAAACCATTGTAAAACTCTTGCGAGACGTCTCTAAAGACAAACTTGTAATTTTTGTGACGCATGAATATGAGTTGGTTAAAGATGTGGCGTCAAGACGGATTCGTTTATTCGATGGAGAAATTGTTGAAGATAAGACGATCAAGCCCTTTGACCCCCATGTGTATACGCCAAAAACACTATCAAGTATCACGCTTTTTGGAAAATTGAAATTGGCGTTAAAAAATTTGAAATCCACGCCAAAAAGAACGTTATTTATGGGGATGATTAGTCTATTTATTGTGGCGATATTTGCCAGTTCATACGGCTCTTATGTGCAGCAATCTAATGTGTCAAATTCGATGTTTCATCCCTTATTTGAAAATTTGCACCCTTCAAGGTTAGTCATTACGAAGCAAGATTCAACGTCATTTACGGATGCTGAAATTAATCAACTAAGTGCCGAATCTGGGGTAGAGGCTGTTGTTCGTTTTGACCCAGTGTTGGACGTTTACGGCATCGTCGAAAACCAGCAAACGGGAATTGTCCAACAAAGTGGTGTCGCAACGCAGTTTATCTTGGGTAGTGAGGCGCGTTTGAGTTCAGGAAGAATGCCAGAAAACGCTCAGGAGATTGCGTTAACTGAAGATGTTGGGTATGCGATTGGGGATGAAGTGATCGTATATTTAACGAGTCAATCTTTTCAATTTAATGAAAGAAATTTAAACGCCTCGAACATCCTGAGCTTAACCGTCGTCGGGTTGCATGATGAGTCAACGGAGTTTTTAGATTACGGATATGTTAATTCATCGTTTCTAAATAGTGATGTGTTGGTAGAGTATGGCTACTTTTCAATTTCTCAGTGGCAAATCAAAGTCGGTGAAAGCTCTTTTTCTCCAGCCTTTGATGTCAGTGTTAATACATCCTTAGAAGAGAATGAAATTTTGCTGAGTCAGAGATTTGCCGCTCAATTTTTTGATGATGAAACGGGAGTTTCCGACATTTACACCTCGCCCGTTGAATTATCGTTTAACTATCCGTACTTAGATCAGCCGGAGCGTTTTAATGTGACTCTGTTAGAGCTGATAAACGAGCAAGAAGAATTTGGCTATGTGCCTGATTTGCAAGTGAGTCAAAAATTAATGGCAACCGTGAGTCAATCGGATACGTATCAAATTAGTTTACTGATGGATGGTAGTTTTTCGGCCAACGCCTTAAATGATAATTTGCCGAGTGAGTTCATCGGTATTTATCCGGCTGGGTATGAAAATCCATTCGAACAAATATTCAGCGTCATCGGCAATCTATTCCAAGGAGTCACGAGTGTTATCTTGTTACTCATTATGTATTTCATTTCTTATTTTGTGTTAAAAAATGTGATTCGCTCGCAAGAGCAACCAATGTTGATTTTACGCTCGATTGGGGGCTATAAAAAAGATATTTACCAAACGCTTATCATGGAACTAACGATTGTGATGCTCTCAGCCTTTTTCATTGTGATTGGCTTTTTGTGGATCAATCAAATCTATTTGAATTGGGTGACCGATTATTTACAATACTTCGCTTGGAACAACTACGTATTTATGACTGTGTTACTTCTTGGACTTGCCGTATTACTAGCTCGACGATTCCAAAGCAAATTATTTAAACGCTCTGTCATGAGCGCTCTGAGGAGTGCATAAAATGATAAAACTACAATCGGTCAATAAGTATTACAACAAACGTAAAAATAATGAAATACACGTTTTAAAAGATATCTCTCTCACCCTTCAAGAACACGGAATGGTTGTTTTATTAGGTCCCTCAGGATCAGGTAAAACGACGTTATTAAATGTTATGGGTGGACTGGATTCAATTCATTCAGGAACCATTGAATGCTTGGATAAAACGTTTACCAGATATCAAGCAAATCACTGGGATACGTTAAGGGCCATTGAAATCGGTGTAATTTTCCAAAACTATAATTTAATCATGCAAGAAACGGTATTTGAAAATATTGCGATTACATTACGGATGCTTGGATATAAAGACGAAGCGTTAATTGAAAATCGTGTCATGTCACTGTTACAGGCTGTAAAAATGGAACGTTTTTACAAGCGCCGGGCCGTTCAACTATCCGGAGGACAGCAACAGCGCGTGGCCATCGCCCGATCACTTGCCAAGAAACCACGTCTCTTAATTACGGATGAGCCAACGGGAAATTTGGACTCTAAAAATACCTATGATGTGATGCGTATTTTAAGAAAAGTGGCCGACCAAACACTGGTCATTATGGTCACTCACGAAGAAGCGCTCGCACGCCAATTTGCCGATCGAATATTGCGCTTAGAAGACGGTCGAATTATGAGCGATGAATCCAACACGCCTTCCAGTCAAATTCACCAACACTTTGATGGTGATATTTACTTGGGAGATTTTGCGAACCACTATTCGGTTGACTCTAAAGATGCGCCCGTACAATTTTATAGTGATGCCCCGGTCAAAGACCCCATGGACGTCACGTTCGTTTTAGAACAAAATACACTGTATTTCAAAGTGAATCACCCCGATGTCCAAAAAATCATCCAAGTCGATGCTGAATCTGATATCCGGTTTAAGCCTGGCAAAAGGGCGGGTGCAACCGTCGATGAATCAGATGACTATGACTTAAGCGCGATTGAAACGTTTGAAAAGAAGGCGTCAATCAAGAACGTTCTTGACTTTAAGGACACCATTCGTATGACCTTGAAGTCGATTGCACAGTCAACCCGTGGGATGAAATTCTTGTATGCAGGCTTTATTTTGACAGGCGCTTTAATAGCCATTTCACTGGGCTTTTTAAATCGCATAATCACAGTCCCAGAAGAGACGGTTAAAGAGTATCCAGCATCGACACTTGTGGTTGAAAAAGCAGCGCTTACAGGCAGTGATGATCTTGCCCAGATTGCGGCCGATTATTCCTCGGGAGATTCTGGGACACTGAGAACATTCATCAGGTTAGAAACCGGGTATGATTTAGTCATGTATCCGATTTATCAAACCCAACGAGAGACATTTAGTTATGGGGCTTTCTTTGACGCTGAATTACTTCAATCAGACGATCTTTTATACGGACGTCTTCCAAGCAATCCATTCGAAATAGTCATCGATCGCTTGCATGCTGAAACCCTTTTGAATAATGACACGTTAGTGGCGTATGAAATTGTTTCCCCAACCATGTTAATTGGCCTGACCATCTCTTTTGGCAATCAAGAATTTACCATCACTGGGCTATCAGATGGGGTGGCAGATGGATTGTTTGTCAACACCCAAAGTTATCCCTTAATTCGCTCAAACCAACTCCAAGGTGCGACGCATTTTGACACCGTATTAGAGACGATATCATTAAACACAGAGCGGCTTCCATCAACCGGTCAAGACGTTTTAGTGAATGAATCCATCTATTCGGACGGGGTGCCGCTAAGTATCGAAATTAATGGGCTATCATTTACTGTAATCGGCACGTATGTCAGTGACAGTGAATTTTCACCGTTGGTGGGTAGTGAAGGAGTCGACAGGCTGCTCTATGAACGATTAAACCCAGACGAAAAAATAGGCTTTTATGCGACGGACTCAAATGCGCTAAAAACGGTCCTCAATACCCGGGCAATTCCGTTTGAAGATGCTTTAGAAGAAGCGATTAGAGAAACGCGTGAGACCAATGTCGAGGATTCCATTGGATTACTGGTCCTGACAATCATTGGACTCACCGCAAGTGGACTGAGCTTTTATTTCATCATTCGGTCATCACTGATTCAGCGAGTGAAAGAAATTGGGGTTTACCGTAGTTTAGGAATTCGCTCGCGTGATATCTTAAAATTATTTGCCATTGAAGCACTCATTTTAAGTACGTTAACAAGTATCCTCGGCTTCCTTGGAATGAACTTCGTATTAAACCAAATTCAGCAATCAACCCGTGATATTATTGAGATTATTAGTGTAACGGGACTCAGTATTGCAGCGGGCATCGCATTCATTTATGTGATTAACTTAGTGTCGGGCTTGTTGCCTGTGTTTAATTTACTCAGAAAAACGCCGTCCGCCATCTTAGCGAAGTATGACATTTAGGAGATTTTATGGAACATTCAAACTTCATTCGCACGATCATTGAAGAAGATTTAAAAACCGGAAAACATGATCATATCATTACCCGGTTTCCTCCCGAACCCAACGGGTTTTTACATCTTGGGCATGCCCGGTCCATCATCATGAATTACACCCTCGCCAAAGCGTTTGGCGGGACATTTCATCTGCGCTTTGATGACACCAATCCGATTAAAGAAGATGCTACATTTATCGAAGCCATTAAAAATGATATCGAATGGTTAGGGTGTCCGTGGGATGATTTATTGTTTGCCAGTGACTACTTTGATACGATGTATGAAAAAGCCTGCTTGTTAATCGAAAAAGGACTCGCCTATGTGGACGAACAATCGGCTGATGTGATAAGGGAAACACGTGGCACTTTAAAAGAGCCTGGCCTCAAAAGTCCCTACCGCGATCGCCCAAACGCAGAGAGCCTCGCTTTATTTCAAGCGATGAAAGCTGGTGATTTTAAAGACGGCGAAAAAGTACTACGCGCAAAGATAGACATGGCTTCGCCCAACATGAACATGCGGGACCCGGTGCTTTACCGGATTCAACACGCCCATCATCACCGAACCAAAGATGCCTGGTGCATCTATCCGATGTATGACTTTGCGCATCCTTTAGAAGATGCTATCGAAGGCATTACGCACTCATTGTGTACGCTGGAATTTGAAGACCATCGCCCGATTTACGATTGGGTGGTGCGAGAATGTGAAATGGAAAGTGTCCCCAGACAAATTGAATTTGGGAAACTCAAAATCGCCAACGAGATCAGTGGAAAACGGTTCATCAATACATTGGTTGCCGATGGGGTGGTCGATGATTATGCCGATCCGAGACTCGTAACACTTTCGGGCCTGAGAAAAAAAGGCGTCCCTGTGGCGGCCATTCACCGGTTCATTCATTCGCTGGGACTCCCCAAAAGCGAAGGGGAAACGTCGCTACAAATGTTGGAAGAAGAAATCCGCAGTGAACTATCCTCAGCCCCACGCATTCATTTGGTGAAAGAACCGTTGCGTGTGACCATTACCAATTATCCGAGTGAAGGTGAAATATTAACGCAGGCGGCCGACCAAGATGAAACGTTGGTGCGTGACATTCCTTTTTCCGCGCAAATCTACATTGAAAAAGATGACTTTGTCTTAGAAAAACCGAATAAAAAATGGAAGCGTCTCGCGTTAGGCATTGAAGTGCGTTTGATGCATGCGTATTTCATTAAGGCTGAATCGGTGGTCACGGATGAAGCGGGCAATATCATTGAAATTAAAGCGACCTATGATGTTCGAACCAAAAGTGGGACCGATTTCAACGAGCGTAAGCCGAACGGTACGATTCATTTTGTGGACGCTAAACAAGGCGTGCCAGTTACTTATATGGAATATAACCCACTTTTAATTGAGAATGCCGACCGGTCACAACCCATCGACGCCATTTTGAATTCAGACTCCATGAAATCCTACTCCGCCATCGTTGAACCGGCGGCCCTCACCTTACCAGGGTCTTATTTCCAAGCCATTCGCTCCAGCTATGTGCGGCGCGATGAGGCAAATGTCTTTCACCGTGTGGTCGCCCTAAGAAGTTCATTTAAACGGTCATAATTTCCAAGCCATCCGATTGAAGGATGGTTTTTTATTTGTAAAAAAAACTTTACATTATGTAAAATATGCTTTACAATTTGAACATCTTAGTTTCACGGAGAGTGTATGTCATATACAGAACGCCGCAGTATATTTGGGCTGTTATATACCATTGGATTTGTGATCGGCTTTTATCAATTTATGGTCACGCAAGGCTTGAATCAATTTTCTTTGCAAGATTGGGGGATATGGTATCTTATTTTCTTTGGCAGTCTCGTGATTGGCCGCGTTGTTTTTACCGTAGTTCATGTGGTCATTGAAGCCATTGTCATTGCGATTAAGACCAATGATGAAGCACGAGTTAATGCTGAAATCCAAGACGATGAGCGGACCAAAATGATCGACTTAAAAAGCACGGTTCATATTGGCACCTTTTTGATCATAGGATTCGTGGGTGGTCTGCTCATTCTTGCCTTTGGAGGATCCATACAAAACTTTTTTCTCGCCATGTATGTAGGCGTAGCGCTTGCGGGAATATCGTATGATGGATTGGCCATTTTTTATCACCGGATGCGTGGGTAATGAAAGGGTCTGTGAAAAACACCCTGAAAACCTACCGCGTCATGGCCGAAATGACCCAAGAAACGTTAGCCTTACGCGTGGGGGTCTCTCGCCAAACCATCAATGCCATTGAACAGGGAAAATATTTACCGTCGTTAGAGCTTGCTTTAAAGCTGGGAAAAGTTTTTAAAGTCCCGATTGAAACGTTGTTTACTTTTGAGGAAGCCTCATGAAAGCCATCATACAGTCCCGTTATGGAGATGAAACCACCCTAAAACTCTCTGATGTGAAGTGCCCATCCATCAAAAAACCCACCGACATCAACGTGGCAATCAAATATGTAAATATGACCGCTGGGGACATGCATATTAACACGATGGATATCGGCGGCCCGATGCGATTGATGATGAAACTCATCTTTGGCTGGAAGCGTCCCCGAAAAAGCATTCGCGGCATCACCGGCAGCGGGGTGGTCATCGAGACTGGAGCTGCGGTCAAAAAAGTAAAGCCAGGCGATTATGTCACGTTCATTCAGTCGTTGAATGCTGGGGCGTTAGCTGATGCGATGATTATCAATGAAAAACGCACCATCCAACAAGTATCGAAAGTCATCCTTGAAGCGGCAACTACGCTCCCTTTTGGATACTTAAGTGCGATGCATTTTATCAATGCTGAGACGATTAAACCAGGCATGAAGGTCCTAATTCTTGGGGCCAGTGGAAGTGTAGGGTCCGCCGCCTTGGATATTGCAGTGCAATTCGGAGCGTCGGTTACGGCGGTTTTAAGAGCAAAGAACTTCGATAAGATTTCAACTCTTAATCCCCATGCGACCATGGATTATCAGTCAGACGCGTTTAACACTCCATCTAAAATGTATGACGTTGTTTTTGACGCGGTGAACAAGTACTCGAAGAAAACGGCCCAGAGCTGGCTCAAGCCTGGAGGCGCCTATATGACGATTAAGAAAGCCACGCGTGAAGATCCCATGAAGCTTAATCAGCTGATTGAGTGGCTCGAAGCCGGTAAGATACAGCCGCTCATTGAGCATGTTTATCCGAAAAATGAATACCAAAAAGCGCACCGCCATCTGTATCAGGGGCATAAAGTTGGCAATATTCTCATACAATGGGACCCAACTTAGCAAAAAGCCAAATCTACGATTGTGTTGAATGCAAAAAGAATTCTTGCAATATACTGTGTATCGTGTATTATTAAGGTGAACTTAAACGAAATATTGTGATGAGTATGGTTTTTCCATTCTTCAGCACCAATGGAGTAATTTAAGCACCTTTAAAGAATGGAGGAACACAACATGGCAACTGGTACAGTTAAATGGTTTAATGCTGAAAAAGGCTTCGGCTTCATCACCACTGATGAAGGAACTGATGTCTTCGCACATTACTCACACATCAACAAAGAAGGCTTTAAAACTTTAGACGAAGGCGAAAAAGTAGAATTCGAAGTCGTTGAAAGTGAAAAAGGCCCACAAGCAGAAAATATTAATTCACTTTAATGTTTTAAAAAATCAACCTTAGGGTTGATTTTTTTTTACCCTTACCCAAGGAGTCCGTCATGCAAGGGCTCTTTAAATTTGGTATAATTAAAAGAATGGAAAATACGTCAAAGTTGATTGAAAATTTGAATCCCAACCAAGCCGAAGCCGTCTTAACAACCGAGGGCTCTTTAATGGTGATTGCAGGAGCTGGGTCTGGGAAAACACGGGTGTTAACACGCCGTATTGCGCATTTGATTTTAGAGCTTGGTGTGCCAAAAAACAACATCTTAGCGATTACCTTCACGAATAAAGCAGCCAATGAGATGAAAGGCCGCTTGTATCATTTACTCGGTGAATCGACGAGAGAGATGTGGATTTCTACATTCCATGCCATGTGTGCCCGAATATTGAGGGATCACGGGCAGGCCATTGAGCTTGACCCACACTTTCAAATTATCGATGACGATGACGTCACACAACTGATCAAAGTCATCATGAAAGAATCCAATATATCCAAAGAGACCATCAAACCACGACTTGTAAAGAACTTGATGATGCACGTCAAATCCGGCCAAAAGATTCTCGAAGACATCGAAGAACCGATTCAAAGCATTGTCGGTCAAATTTATACGAGCTATCAGCGCAAACTCACGCGTAATTCGCTCGTTGATTTTGAAGACTTGATCATTAAAGTGATTGAACTCCTGAAAAAGGACCAATCCGTCAGAGAGTATTACCATTCACTGTTCACGTACGTATTGGTCGATGAATTTCAAGATACCAATAACCGTCAGTATGAGCTTATAAAGTGGTTGACCGGTCCCCATAAAAATCTCTTTGTGGTGGGGGACGAAGACCAATCCATTTATGCCTTTCGGGGCGCCAACATTCAAAACATCAAAGCGTTTGAAAAAGACTTTCACCCTAAACACGTCATACTCGACCAAAATTATCGGTCAACGAACACGATTTTAAAAGCCGCCAATCAAGTCATCAAGATGAATCAATCACGCATTGAAAAAGACTTATTTTCGACCCGAGGCGATGGCGAAAAGATCGTCTTTTATAAGGGTCACTTTAACGATGACGAATACCACTTTGTTGCGCATGAAATTAGCAAGCTGAATCAGCAAGGTATATCGCTCGATGATATGGCCATTTTGTACCGCGCGAACTCCGCAAGTAGTAACTTCGAAAGAGAATTAAAAAGCAGTGACATCCCGTATCAAGTCATTGGTAATATTAGTTACTTCCAGCGGAAAGAAGTCAAAGATACCTTGGCGTACTTGAGACTCATCGTCAATCCCCACGACGAACTGAGCTTTGAACGGATTATTAACGAACCGAAGCGCGGCATTGGCGCAAAATCCTTAGAGACACTCAAGTCACAAGCTCGATTGTATGACATCAGCTACTACGATGCCTGTGTGGAAGACATCGGAATATCGGGTAAAGCGCAACAATCCCTGCGTCATTTCCATGCTGTCATCGAAGAGTTAAGAGCCAATTTTGAAAAAACGGCATTTCCAGATTTTCTCGAACAGCTGTTGGTCAAAACAGGCTATGATGACTATCTGAAAAAAGATCAAGACGGAGAAATTCGTCGTGAAAACGTCTTAGAAATTGCCACCAGTTTTCAACAAATTAGACAACAAAGTACGGAATATTCAAAATTTGACGTGTTGTTAATGATGCTTGAAGACTTCTCGTTAAAGTCGGAAGAAGAAACCGCCGACACGAAGAAAAGTGGGGTGTCTTTAATGACCTTGCACCGCGCGAAAGGCCTTGAGTTTGAGGCGGTCTTTATCGTCGGGTTAGAACAAGGATTATTCCCCTCTTACGCGTCGTTAGAGAGCACGAAAGAACACGAAGAAGAACGCCGACTGATGTATGTGGGAATTACGCGAGCGAAGTCACATTTATACCTCACTAACGTTAAAAACCGGATGGTGTTTGGCCGTACCCAAACGTATTTGGACAGTGAATTTATCGATTCTGTAGATCCAGATTTAATGCAGTTAAAGGGTCAAAACATTCAAAAGAACTTGAACGGTGATCGGCACTTAAAAGAGTACCAACAAACCCAGTCATTTCGCGCCCGTAAAAAACGCGTGATGACCCAAAACGTGAACACGTTAAATCAAGGGGACAAAGTGACTCACAGTAGTTTTGGCGACGGAGTCGTTGTATCTGTGGACGGCATGCAATGCACGATTGCCTTTCATCATAGCGTTGGCATCAAGACCCTAATGAAAGATCATCCTGCCATTGAGAAGGTGAGCTAATGGATGTTAAAGCCCGCATTGAAGAATTAAAAGCGCTAATCAAATCATACAACGAAGCGTACTATGACCAAGATAGTCCGCTCATTTCTGATGTCGAATGGGACGCGTTATACCAAGAACTCGTTGCCTTAGAAACGGAATATCCAGAATATATGACCGATGATTCACCCACGCAAAAAGTTGGAGGAACGGTCTCTTCCGCCTTTCAAAAAGTGACCCACCGCCATCCGATGTTATCACTCTCTAATGCCTTTAACGCAGATGACTTGCGCGCCTTTGATGAGCGACTAAAAAAAGAGTTTCCGGATGTGACTTATGTCCTTGAACCAAAAGTTGATGGCCTGGCAGCAAGCCTCCGATATGACGCAGGCATTTTGCAAGTTGGCGTAACCCGGGGTGATGGAACCGTTGGCGAAGATGTCACCCATAATATCCGCACCATCAAGACCGTTCCTTCGCGGTTAAGTGAACCGCTATATCTGGAAGTACGCGGGGAAGTCTATCTCTCCAAAAAACGGTTCCAAGCGATCAACGAATCCCGTGAAAAAGCGGGGAAAAATCTCTTTAAAAATCCGCGCAATGCAGCCGCTGGAACGATGCGTCAATTGGACGCTGAATTATCGAGGCAACGGGGACTCGATATTGTGCTTTATAGTTTGGGAAGTGTGGACGATTTAAAAGGACTCACACACGCTGAAACCCTCGAAAAAATGCAGGCACTTGGACTGCCTGCTCAATCCCATGCAACGGTCCATAAGACGATTGATTCGGTCATTCAAGGCGTTCAAGATTTTGAAGAAAATCGCCATCAATTCCCCTTTGAAATCGATGGTGCGGTCATTAAAGTCAATGAACGATCGATGTACGATGACATTGGCTATACGGCGAAAAGTCCAAAGTGGGCCATCGCATACAAATTCAAAGCCGAGGAAGTAGAAACCGAAGTTTTAGACGTGACATTCCAGGTGGGCCGGACCGGTCAAATTACACCGGTTGCGCATTTAGCTCCGGTCTCAGTCGCCGGGACGATGGTTTCAAAAGCTACCTTACACAACGAAGAATATTTGCAGGAAAAAGACCTTCATATTCATGATCAAGTCCTGATTAAAAAAGCCGGTGACATCATTCCTGAAGTGATTCGCACATTGCCAGATAAGCGTCCAGTAAATGCTATTACAGTAGCGTTTCCCACGCACTGTCCAGTGTGTGAGAGTCCTCTAAAAAAAGAACCCCATGAGGCCGATTGGTTTTGTGTGAACGCAATGTGCGAGGCGCAGCTCAAAGAAAAACTCGAACACTTTGTCTCCCGTAATGCAATGAACATTGAAACGTTTGGCGAGAAGCTCGTGGAAAAACTGTACACGGAAAAGCTCGTGCAAACCATTCCAGATATTTACCGGTTACATACCCATAAAGATGCGCTCATGGGATTTGAAGGCTTTGCGGAAAAGTCGGTGGATACGCTGCTTGCAAACATCGAGTTGTCTAAAGCCAATCCACTTGAAGATTTGATCTTTGGGTTAGGCATCCGCCACGTGGGAAAAACGTCTTCAAAAAACTTAGCCCGACACATGCAAACAATGGATGCGTTAATGCAGGCAACAGAAGACACCCTCATCGCGCTTGATGATGTGGGAGAAGTGATGGCAAAAACCATTGTCGACTTTTTTAGTGAACCTGACAATCAAGTGCTCATTCAAACGCTTAAATCATTGGGTCTTCGCATGGACACTGATGGTGTTCAAAGCACGTATCACGCGAAGTTTTCCGGAAAAAGTTTCGTGCTTACTGGAACGCTTAGTGTGCCACGCAGTCAAGCCGCTCAAGCCATCGAAGAGCGGGGCGGTAAAGTGACCAGCTCTGTCTCAAAGAAAACCGATGTCGTGCTCGCAGGTGAAGAGGCCGGCAGTAAACAGCAAAAAGCGATCGATTTAGGTGTCCAAGTCATTGATGAGGCGACCTTTAATGGATGGTTAGGAGAGTCCCATGAATAATGAAATCATCGTCAAAGGTGCCAAAGAAAATAACTTAAAAAGTGTCAACGTGACGCTGCCTAAAAATAAGTTAATCGTGATGACAGGGTTGTCTGGATCTGGCAAAACGTCGCTCGCCTTTGACACGATATATAAAGAAGGTCAAAGACGCTATGTGGAAAGTTTATCCTCGTATGCCAGACAGTTTTTAGGCAACTTAGAAAAGCCAAACGTAGAAACCATTGAAGGCTTGTCTCCAGCGATTTCTATCGACCAAAAAACCACATCCAAAAACCCTCGGTCAACTGTCGGAACGGTGACGGAAATTTACGATTATTTAAGACTGTTATTCGCCCGTGTGGGAACGCCTTATTGTCCCACCCACAACATTCCCATTACGAGCCAAAGCATCGAAGAGATGACCAACAAAATTGCCGAGTGGGAAGCGGGAACGAGAATCCATATTTTAGCGCCCATCATCGAAGGCAAAAAAGGGACGCATAAAACGATTTTACAAGACTTACTTAAAGAGGGATTTTTCCGCGTTCGCTTAGACGGTGAAATGACCGAAATTACGGCAGAGACTACGTTAGAAAAAAACAATAAACATTCCATTGAAGTCGTCATCGACCGCCTCAAAGTAAACCCAGATAATCGGTCGCGGTTATTTGATTCACTGGAAACAGCGGCCAAAAAAGCCGATGGCAAAGTCATCGTTTTAGAAAATGATACGTCGCATGTTTTTTCAGAAAAATTTGCCTGTCCATATTGTGATTTTTCCGTGGGAAGTTTAGAGCCTCGATTGTTTTCGTTCAACGCACCGTTCGGGGCGTGTGAAGATTGTCACGGACTTGGGTATAAACAAAAGATTAATCCGGAACTTCTCGTCCCCAATGGCCGCCTTTCAATTTTAGAAGGCGCAATCAAAGGGTGGGCGAATGTCGACGCCTATCATTTCAAACAGCTAAAATCCACATGCGAGTTTTATGACATTGATATGAAGCAACCATTCAATCAATTGACCGACGATGAAAAATCCATCATCTTTTTTGGCTCAGAGGATGAAATTGACTTTAGTTTCCAAGGAAAAACATCGAAACTGATACATCAAAAAACGGATTACTACGAAGGCGTCATTAATAACTTAGAACGTCGGTACATCGAAACGACGTCTAGGTTTATGCGGGAATGGATTGAAAGTTTAATGGGCGAATCCACATGCCCCACGTGTCACGGTAAAAAACTCAATCAACAAGCCCTCAGTGTAAAGCTTGAAGAGTTAGACATCATCGAAATGACTGACCTCTCTGTGAAACAATTGGTCGCGTTATTCAATGCCATTACACTCAACCCAATGAAAGCTCAAATAGCGGAAATGATTCTCAAAGAGTTAGGCGAGCGTCTTGGCTTTTTAAATAATGTGGGCCTCGACTACTTGACCCTTTCTAGGCGGGCGGGCACATTATCGGGGGGTGAATCCCAACGGATTCGGTTGGCCACCCAGATCGGCTCACAACTCACCGGTGTCTTGTACGTGTTAGATGAACCGTCAATTGGCCTGCATCAGCGAGATAACGCACGGCTCATTGAAACCTTGAAAAAAATGCGCAATCTCGGCAATACATTGATCGTTGTCGAGCACGACGAAGAAACGATGGAAGAAGCGGATTACATCGTCGATGTTGGACCTGGAGCCGGAGAAAAAGGCGGCGAAATCGTTTTTGCGGGGACCTACGAAGAAATCTTAAACGATAAAAATTCGGTCACTGGTCGGTATTTATCGGGAAAAGAATCGATTCCACTTCCCGCCCAAAGACGTCGCTTAAACAAAGGAAAGATCACATTAAAAGGGGCCCATGAAAACAACTTAAAACACGTCGATGTAAACATTCCGTTGAGTGCCTTAACCGTCGTGACTGGAGTCTCTGGAAGTGGCAAGAGTTCACTCGTTCATGGGTGTTTATATCAAGGCCTTTATAACCATGTATACCGGCAAAAATACTTTGACGTGAAACTCGATAAAATCGTCGGTGCTGAAAAAATCGGAAAAATTATTCACATCGACCAATCCCCAATTGGGCGGACACCCCGCTCAAATCCAGGAACGTATACGGGCGTCTTTGACGACGTACGTGACATCTTTGCCATGACCAATGAAGCGAAACTAAGAGGCTACCAAAAAGGACGCTTTAGTTTTAACGTCAAAGGCGGACGCTGTGAAGCCTGCAACGGAGATGGGGTCATAAAAATCGAGATGAACTTCCTACCCGACGTGTATGTACCGTGTGAAATTTGTCACGGAAAACGGTACAACCAAGAAACTTTGCAAGTGAAATTTAAAGGGAAATCCATTTCGGATGTGCTTGCTATGACCGTGGAAGAAGGCCTTGAATTCTTCAAAAACGTGCCAAAAATTGCCCAAAAACTCGGTACCGTGGATGCGGTGGGACTCGGGTATTTAAAAATTGGTCAACCCGCTCCGACTTTATCGGGCGGTGAAGCGCAGCGCGTTAAACTCGCCAAAGAACTGTTAAAACGTTTGACCAACGATACCATGTATATTCTTGATGAGCCCACAACTGGACTGCATTCTGCCGACGTTAAGCAGCTCATGGAAGTCATTCAAAGCATGGTGGACCAAGAAGCGACTGTGGTCATCATTGAGCATAACTTAGACGTGATTAAGCAAGCAGACTATATTATAGACTTAGGACCCGAAGGCGGTGACCTTGGCGGTCACTTAGTGACCTTTGGAACGCCGGAAAAAGTGGCGTCGCATGACGCTTCTTATACAGGCAAATATTTGAAAAAGATGGTGAATGTTAGTGCCTGATGATCACAAAGATCCCAATCAACCAACGGAAGAGTCAGAAGAGACGCGTTCAACCGATCCGGCTAACGATTCCGGGGATGCAAAGGAAACCGATAATTTTGATGCGATGAGTGACGAAGAGAAAATTGATGCACTCATCCGTGAATTATCGCATGAAGAAACCGCTGATGATACGGATGAACCGGCGCAGAAAAAACGCCGTGACCGCTTGTCTAAACAAATTAAAACGTTGGTTGAAAAAAGCAAAAAAGGTGATGACTCATCGCCTAAAAAGTCCACGCAAAAAAGGCAACGTCCCAAGAAAAACCGGATGCTTATGATACAATTAGGGGGCGCTTTTCACGGAAATTTTATAATCAATATTATCCTGTTATATCTCGTGAATTTAGTTACTGCGATGGGGCTTTTAGAATTTCTGAATTTAGGAAGTTTTCCCAGAGAACTGTGGGTCCCGTTGACCTTCATTTTCATTTACACGACGAGTGAAGTTGTATTCAAAGAGTTTATGGTCGCTAACTTTTCAAAAGCCGTTCTTGTCAGTTTTGGGTCGATCTTTTATGTCGGTTACATCGTCATTCTTTATTCAATTGATACCCTCATATTTATCGATACTCAAATATTTAATGGACCCGCAGAATTGGCAGTCTTTACATTGTTACTGATGTTCGTGAGGCAACTGTTAAGTATCGCCATCAAAAAAGGATTGGCATTTAAATTATGAAGTTAACTGTTCGGCAGTATGCAAAAGCTTTAAGGCTTGACGTCGTCTCGGGGGAACAAGGATTATCCAACGAACTTAAGACGCCACAACTCACACGACCCGGCTTAGAACTCGCTGGACTTTTTGAGTTTTATGAAAAAGATCGTGTCCAACTTATTGGCAGTAAAGAAATCACCTTTTTCCACTGGTTATCAAAAGCCGATCAAGACATTCGTGTTCGCATGATGTTTGAACACAGTCCCCCGGCCTTTGTCTTATCTAAAAACGTGGAAGTACCTGACATATTTAAAACCCTTGGGAGTGAGTTTAAGGTCCCGGTCTTAAAAAGCCATCAGCGCACCAATGACTTATTTTCCAGTACGCTTAATTTTTTAGCGCGAGAGTTAACGCCACGGACAAGCATTCACGGCACCTTGGTAGATATCAACGGAGTCGGCGTGTTAATCCGCGGGAAGAGCGGCATCGGGAAATCCGAGGTTGCCTTAGAGCTGGTCAGACGAGGCCATCAATTGGTCGCCGATGACCGGGTCGATATCTATGAAAATGCCGAAGGTGAAGTAATCGGTGAAGCACCAGAAATTTTACGCAAATATTTGGAGATCCGAGGAATTGGGATTGTCAATGTCGTCAAATTGTTTGGGGCAAGTGCCTACAAAGAATCGAAACCGATTCGCGTGATTGTCGATTTATTGACTTTTGAAGCTGCTGAGGATTACGATCGATTGGGACTTGAAGAATCGACCGAACGCTTCTTTAATACCGATATTACAACAAGTAAAATTCCCATCACGGCCGCACGCAGTGTTCCGACCTTAGTAGAGGTTGCAGCCATGAACGCCCGCTTAAAGTTTTTAGGTACGAACATGGCACAAGAATTTGCCGATGACTTATCCACGAACATCCAGAATAAATCGAAGAAGTAGGTGACCCATATGATGCATGTATTTGATCCACTCCGTAACAGTATTGCAATTGGCCCCATTGAAATTTACTTTTACTCCCTGTTTATTTTATTGGGAGTTTTAATTGCCTTATATTTAGGCATCAAAGAAGGCGAAAAAATCGGCATTAAAGGGGATTACATTCTGGATGGAATCATCATCATTTTACCGCTTTCCATTCTCGGTGCTAGACTCTATTATGTCATCTTTGAATGGGAGCGTTACGCCGGTGACTTTGCGCGAATTTTTGCGTTTCGAGAAGGTGGACTGGCGATTCACGGCGCCTTCATTGTCGCCGTCATTTCAGCCTATGTGTACACACGCATTCGCAAGCTAGATTTCTTGAAAGTCTTAGACCTTGTGGCCCCTGGATTTCTTGTGGCACAAGCCTTAGGTCGCTGGGGAAACTTCTTTAATCAAGAAGCCCATGGCTATGTCATCGGGGAGTCAACCAACGGCGTTCCGAATTTAGACTTAGATACGCAGCGCGCTTTTTTAGAGCAATTTGGAATTCCTGATTTTATTGTTGATAACATGTACTTACAAGGCCCATCTGGCCTCGCGTACTATCATCCAACATTCCTCTATGAATCGTTATGGAACATCGTAGGATTTGTGATTATGTTAGTGCTCAGAAGAACGCGCCTCATTCGCTCAGGCGATATGGTTGCGGTATATCTGATTTGGTATTCAGTGGGTCGTTTCTTCATCGAAGCATTACGGACTGACTCCTTATACTTCGGTGATTCTGGCATACGTACTGCGCAAGTCATATCGATCATCTCAGTCCTGATTGGGGCCGCCATTTTAGTCTTAAACCGAACCGTCTTCAAACGTCCAAACTATGCCGATGTCATCGTTCAGGATTAAGGCATGATTGATTGTTTGCCAGGGGCGACGGCATCGACAAAGAATTAAGATAAATTGTCACGGTGTCGTCAGATGGTACCGTTGTGGTTCAAAGTGTTATCAAGTATTTAGACACTCAAAAACGAATGTAGGAGGGTGAACGCATGTCTTTTGCGCAGACGGTCAAACAAGAGCTTTTGCAATCGGCACTTGACCCACAAGAAACGCCGGCTTTTTTGTCGGCGCTGTTTGCGATTAACGGCCAATATAAAGACGGCGAACTCATCTTTAAATCCGTTTCATTAGGATTAATCCGCCGGGTGGTGGGTCTCATTAAAAGTACGTACGATGTGCCCATTGAGATCGTCCATGAACCGGAAGAAGAAAAACTCCACTTAAAATATCATTACTTAAGAGTCCCACACCCAGATGCCTTGATCCATGAGCTTGGATTACTTGAAGGCATGCACTATGCCGAGCGCATCGATGAAGTCATCACCACACGAAAAGACGCGAAGGTCGCGTATTTAAAAGGCGCCTTTTTAGCAAGTGGTTCGTTAAACTCACCGCAGTCATCGTCGTATCATTTAGAAATCCGCGTGCACACAATGAAACTCGCGGAAGACATTCAAGGATTATTCGGTGAGTTAGGCCTCCCCGCAAAGATTCATCAAAAACGTAAATCCTTAATTATTATCTACATTAAAGAAAGCGAAAAAATTGCGGATTTATTACGAACGGTTGGGGCGAGAAATGCCCTCTTCACGTTTGAAGACGAACGCATTAAACGCGATTTCTACAACTCGATTACCCGTGTCATGAATATCGAACTCGCCAACCAAAACAAAACCATTTTAGCAGCGGATAAGCAACTCAAAAACATTGCCATTTTAGAAAATATTGGGGATGTTGAGACGTTGCCATCGGGTTTAATTGAAGCGATTTCTCTGCGCAAGAAATATCCGGATTTATCGTTAATTGAGCTTTCCATGAAAGCGGAAAACGATTATCACAAGCGCATTTCAAAGTCGGGACTGAATCACCGGTTTCGGCAAATAGAAGCACTCGCTAAAGAAGCGATGGAGGGCTATCATGCGACCCATACTCGGCGTTGATATTGAAGAACTCGCACGGTTTCAATCACCGACTGATGCCTTGGTTCATCGCATCTTATCGGACGCTGAACTGACGGTCTATCGAGCGTTTCAAAGTGATACGCGAAAAGCCGAATATTTGGCGGGCCGGTTTGCGGGCAAAGAAGCCTATAAAAAAGCCTATCAAACGTTTCAATCACACGTCCAATTTAAAGATGTATCGATCTTAAACCGTGACGATGGAAGTCCGTATATTGTGAGTTCGTATCGACCAGATGATGCGTTACTCATTTCCCTGTCCCATAGTGATCATTACGTCGTAGTGGTGGTGACCGGTGAAACGACTTAGCCTATTACTCATTCTTTTAATCGCCGGGTGTGGAGCAAATCAATACGGGGATTATACGTATGATGACTTTCCTTCAATTACTGATTGGAGTGAATTAGAAACGACCGGAACAACCGATTCAATCACGATGGTGTATTATTATAACCGTGACTTCTTTGGCACTGATTGTGCGGGCTGTCAAATTGTCAATACGGCACTCTTTGAGTACGGGAAAACGAATACCGATGACGTTGAACTCATCTTAGTGAATGAACGGACTGCAATGGGGATTCGCCCGTTAAGCGTGAACCGTCAACCGACCGTATTTTTCGTACAAGACGGCGAAATCACGTATCAAGTATTTGCCGCTCAACCCATTTTAGAAATGTTAGAAAACATGGAAACTGGCGCATTTGACTGGGCGTTAGTTGAAGGAGAAACCAATGAGTAGAACACCCAATTGGATTTTAATACTTGCCGCGCTGTTTGTCGGCTTAATCGGGGTCTTAGGACTCGTGAATTTATTCAGTGAATCATACGATTATGATGACCCGGAAATGGTCCACGTAGAAAACTGGTTGACGTATTCTACGCAAGTCCCCAGTGAGGGATACATGGTGCTGTATCATTACTCGGAAAGTTGCAGCTTTTGCCAACAAATTCAAGATGACATTTTAGGGTTTGCTTCCAGCAATCCCAGTGACATTCCAGTCTTACTGGCTGATGTGAACGATGCAGATTTACGCGCCTCCAATCAATTTGCGCCAGTGAGTATTACAGGGACCCCAACAGTGACCATTTATTTAGACGGAGAGGTCATCGATCAAAGAGTCGGACCAGATCCAATTATTGCGATGATTAATGACTTTAACGCTGGCACCTTTGCCCCTTAGGAGACTGAATGGATACTGCCTTAATTGACAGCTTAAAAACCCAACTGAAACTGCCTGCTAAAACCATTGCGACCGTGCTGACTCTCTTAGAGGACAACACGGTCCCTTTTATTGCGCGCTACCGAAAAGAACAAACCGGTGATTTGGATGAAACAACGATTCGTGAGATTGCCAGCGTCTATGACGCAAAGAAAAAACTCGAAGACCGCAAAAGTGATGTCATTCGACTCATCGAAGAACGCGGAATGCTGACGGACGATTTAGAAAAATCGATTCACAGTGCGACTAAACTTGTCGAAGTCGAGGACTTGTACCGACCGTTTAAAGAAAAGAAAAAAACGAAAGCGACCGAAGCCATTAAAAAAGGATTAGACCCCCTCGCTAAATGGCTATTAACGCTCCCAGATGAGCCGGTTGAACCAACTTTAAAGACGTATATGACCGACGAAGTTAAGACACCGGAAGAGGCTTTACAAGGCGCAAAGGATATCATTGCCGAGACGTACAGTGACCACCCAGAAAACCGAACAGCCACCCGGCGCTTTTTTGAACAGACCGGACGGATCGTCATCAAGAAGAAAAAGACCGCGGTCGATGACAAAGAAGTCTACCGTGATTACTATGCATACGATGCCTCACTCAAATCATTGAAGCCTTTTCGTGTACTAGCGATCAATCGCGGGGAAAAAGAAAAAGTCTTGACCGTGTCCATTACCGTCGATGATGCACAGTTACTTAAAACCATGGAAGCACGATTGATTGCACCTACAGAAAGTCCAGCCCGTCCGCATCTTGTGGGTGCACTTAAAGACGGTTACAAACGATTAATTAAACCATCCATTGAACGTGAAATCCGTAGTGCACTCGCAGAAAGTGCGGAAACTCAAGCGATTCATGTGTTCGGGGAAAACCTCTATCAGTTATTGATGCAACCCCCATTAAAAACTCAGACTATCCTTGGTGTAGACCCAGCATTTCGCACAGGGTGTAAAGTCGCAGTGGTCGATCCATTGGGCCGCTTACTGGAAAAAAATGTCATCTACCCGCACCAAAAATTTAAAGGGGAAGACGTTCCACCTTCTCGCATTCAAGCCGCCCAAAAAACCATTCAAGATTTAATTAAAAAACACGATGTAGATACGATTGCCATTGGGAATGGGACTGCATCAAGAGAAACCGAAACATTTATCGGTGAATTAATCGAGTCATTCAAACTCGATGTCTCGTATGCCATTGTGTCAGAAGCTGGTGCGAGTGTATATTCTGCGTCACCGCTCGCCCAATCAGAGTTTCCAGATTTAAACGTTGAAGAACGCAGTGCCATTAGCATCGCGAGACGTTTGCAAGACCCACTTTCAGAACTCGTCAAAATTGACCCGAAAAGTTTAGGGGTTGGTCAGTATCAACATGACGTGACTGTTTCGAAACTATCAAACTCACTGACTGACGTCGTAGAAAGTGCGGTGAACCAAGTGGGCGTGAATGTGAATACCGCGAGTGCACCACTTTTAACATACGTGGCTGGATTATCGATGAAAATGGCAGAAAATTTAGTGGCCATGCGTGATGAAATCGGGGCGTATACCTCGCGCAAAGCGTTGAAAAAAGTGAAAGGAATCGGTCCTAAATCGTACGAACAAGCGATTGGTTTTTTACGGATTACAGGGGGTAAAAATCCCCTTGACCAAACTGGGATTCACCCGGAAAGTTATCCAGCGACTGAAACGTTGTTAACCATCATTGGCTGCCAGATCGATGATTTAGGCACACCCAAAATGCGTGCATCAATCGACGCGTTTTCACTGAATGATTTAGCCGACCGGTGTGGGGTTGGTCCATTGACGATGCAAGACATCATCGATAGTTTAAAACGTCCGTTAAGAGACGCGCGTGATGACTTACCACAACCGTTACTAAAAAAAGGCATCAAGCATTTAGAAGACTTAAAAAAAGGTGATCAACTGCAAGGGACCATCCGCAACATCGTCGACTTTGGCGCCTTTGTGGATTGCGGGGTCAAAACCGATGGCTTGGTGCATATTTCAATGCTCGCCAATCGCTTTGTTAAACATCCCTTGGATGTTGTAAAAGTGGGTCAAATTGTCGATGTCTATGTGGTTGATGTGGACTTGAAACGCAACCGTCTTCAGCTCTCGATGGTCAAAGAAAAGGTTGGCCTTTAGGCAATTGACACGCATGCTTAAATATACTAAACTATTTAAGCTACAAGGAGCAGTACTCAAGAGGCTGAAGAGGTGCCCCTGCTAAGGGCATAGGTCGGGAAACCGGCGCGAGAGTTCGAATCTCTCCTGCTCCGCCATCATATTTATAACAAGGTGATTGCACCTTGTTTTTTTATGAACAAATCATGTAAAAAAAGTAACCTGCGGTATAATACCTTAAGGTGATAAATATGGCGAAATATCAAGAACCAACATTTACCGTACTAAAAAAAGATGGCGCGTATGAACTCAGACGCTACCAACCATTTGTCAGTGTGGCCACATCAGACTCTACGCTTAGGGGCAGTGGATTTGGTCGGCTATTTTCATTTATAAGCGGGCGCAATCAAGCCGCTAAAAAAATGCCGATGACAATTCCGGTGATCAATGATACGAAGGCGCAGACCATGGAGTTCGTGTTACCCATTGACATGGTCAAAGCCAGTGACGCGCCCCAACCTCTAGACGATCAAGAAACAATCAAAGAATACGACTGGCAAGTCGCGGCGGTCGTTCGCTTTAGTGGCCGCTCAACAGAAACCAAACTTTCAACGCAAGAAGCGATGCTTAAAGCATGGATGACAAACCACGGATACACCCCCAGGCAAGACCCTTTCATCGCGCGCTACAATGCGCCGATGACACCGGGACTCTTAAGACGCAATGAAATCATTATTCCAATCGAGGCACCGGATGAAGCCTAGATTCGACTGGAAGCTGTTACTCGGTGGGTATTTCATGGGGATTGCGGCGATAATTCCGGGGGTCTCATCGGGGACTGTGGCCGTCATTATAAAAGTCTATGACCGCCTCGTACTTAGTGTGGATGCAGTCATCCGCAGAAAACCCGAATGGCTCGCCTCTTTAATCTTTTTACTCACGCTGTATGGAGGAAACTTCTTAGCCCTTTTTACCCTCGCAGGACTCATGGAATCCTTGCTAGAAAACTACCCGGCTTTAATGCGTATATTTTTTATGGGACTAATTGTTGGAAGTCTTCCGATTATCATTAAAAAGACGACTGAACGTGACGAAAAGCGCTTTACACTTGGGACTGCCGTTGCGTTTATTCTGAGTGTTGGATTTTTAGTGGGACTGAATCTCATCGTGAATACCGACATCGATGCGAATCCGATTACGACGCTTACACTGGGCAATAGTTTCTTGATATTCATCACTGGATTTGTCGCCAGTGCCACGGCGATTGTTCCAGGGGTATCTGGGTCGATGATTCAACTTGCCATTGGCATGTACCCGACCTTCGTAAATGCCTTATCCACCTTTAACATTCCAATTCTCATAGTTCTATTTGGGGGCATGGTCTTAGGATTAATTGGCGCCACCCGCTTGATTACATACTTACTAAAGCGTTTCTACCAAATAACTTATTTTGCGATTATCGGATTATTAATTGGGTCAATCTACCAAATATGGCCAGAGTCCCTAGAGGGATCTGGAGGATTTATCAGTCTTGCCATCGGAGTGTTCATCAGTGGGTTTACACTCGCTTACTTATCCCACTTCCTAGATAAAAACAAATATAAAAAAACCCTTTAAAAACAAGCAGATAACTTCGGTTATCTGTTTTTATTTGACAATTTTTTTGGAATGCTATATATTTATTGTGTATTACACAATTAATGGAGGAGGGCCGATGAACACTCAATTTAAAAAAGGAGTGATTGATCTGTGTGTACTCGCACTTGTTAAACAAAATTATCAGACCACCTATCAGATTACTAAAGCCCTGAAAGATTCGTTAGGTGTGAATGAAAATACCATCTATCCGATGTTGAGAAGATTGACAGATAAATCGTACTTGGAATATTCAAAAGTAGCGGGGGAGGCAGGGGCCCCGACAAAAATATACACACTCACCGCAAATGGACAAAGATTTTTAAATGAAGAAATCAATCAGTGGATGCACTTTACACATCAGGTGCAATCCATCTTAGGAGATACCGATGAATAAATCAGAATTTTTTGTGGCGTTAAAAAATGCCCTTAATGAAAAAGGCTTTTCGCGGTCTGATCAAAAAGACGTGATCGCTGATTACGAATCAATGATTGATGAGGCCGTCTCAAACGGTGAATTAGAACCTACATACATTCAGTCTTTAGGCCCTGTTAAAAAGTTGGTTGCTGAGATTCCTATGACCGATAAAACACTCAAGAACCAACGCGATAAAATTGTTGCGACAAGTCCATTCATTGCGGTGATATTGTTTTTTGTGGTTGGATTTTATGCCAACGGATTTGCCTATTCTTGGCTCTTTTTTCTACTCATCCCTATGACGGCTATTGGCTTAAATAGCCGTGGGATGGAACGCGTTGTAGCACTCAGTCCTTTTGTCTTTACATTCACCTTTTTTGGCCTCGGATTTATCTATGATTTATGGGCCATTGCCTGGGTGCCGTATACATTGATTTTCCCCTTGGCTATCTTGACAGACAACCGTCGTTTAAAGTGGTTGATGTTTGCGGCTGGTTTATTTGTCCCTGCCCTTTATTTATGGGTGTATTACCAAACAAATCATCCTTGGAGTCAACTGGTATTTGCGGGATTTATTCCGATTATCATGTATCAATCGTGGCCAAAAATTAAAGCACTTGGATTTGTGCGTTTTGCTTTAGGAGTCGCACTTGTTATGGCGCTATCTGGCGTCTACTTATTTTTTGGATTTGTCTATGGCTTATGGCATCCGATGTGGGTTATTTTTCTACTTATTCCAATCAGCGTGCTCTTGTACGCACAGTTTATAAAAAAGGAAACAGTTCAATTTGTGGCGTATACGCCATTACTCAGTGTTATACTTTTTATAATTATCGGAGATTTATTTCAGCTTTATGAGATTGCCTGGCTTGTTTTTCTCATGATTCCAATTGCTGGAGTGCTTTCTGAAAAGGAGGATTGAATGGAAATTTTAGTCATTAGTGTGTTGCTTGCTACATTTGTTTTTGAGGCAACTCTGAAAATCTTGAATGAGCGCATTAAAAAAGACCCACTTCCAGAAAATGTTGCAGATATTTTCAATGAGAAAAGGTATAAAAAGTGGATCAACTATACACGAGTAACGTCGCGTTTTGGTTGGATTTCTGAAGGGGTTTCGTTACTCATCACACTTGCTTTGCTCGTTTTTAATGGGCAATTAATCCAAGCGATCTATGATGTTGCTTTAATCAGTGCATCACCGCTATTACAGGTACTCATATTTCTTGGAATCTATCAATTGATTCGGTTCGTGGTTGGGACGGCCTTTGGAGCATACCGAACGTTTAAAATCGAAGAAGAATTCGGCTTTAATAAAACAACCCCCCAAACATTTGTTACCGATAAAATTAAACAACTGATTTTAACTCTTGTCTTAGGCGGCGGGTTAATCGTTGGATTGTATTATCTTTATGAGACCTTCCAAGACAATCTCTTTGCGTTTATCGTAATTGCCTGGGCTTCACTTATGGCCGTTTTCGCACTCATTTCATATTTGTACACCGCAGTATTTGTCAAAATATTTAACAAAATTGAACCGCTTGAAGATGGCACGTTAAAAGATTCCATTGAAGCATTAGCGGCTGAAATAGGGTTTAAAGTCAAAGCCATTTCAACGATGGATGCGTCGCGTCGGTCGACGCGACTCAATGCGTTCTTTTCAGGCTTTGGGAAACAAAAAGAAATTGTTCTGTTTGATACATTGATCAAAAAGATGAAAGAAGATGAAATACTCGCGGTGCTCGCGCATGAGTTTGCACACGGAAAGCATAAAGACGTCCCTCGGATGTTCATTCAACAAGCCATTGAAATATTTATGTATGTTGGATTATTTTATTTGATTGTTTCAACGCCTGCCTTATTTACCGCATTTGGTTTTGACGGAGTCTTCTTAGGATTTAGTCTGATTTTATTTGGTATCTTGATTGCTCCTTTGAGTATTCTTTTCTCAATTCCAACGATGGCTCTTTCCAGATGGGCCGAGTACCGAGCAGATGCTTTTAGTGTTGGGTTACTCGGTGCTGATCCGATGGACCGTGCACTCAGGAAACTCGCGAAAGAATCGCTCTCTGATTTAAATCCTCACCCAGCCTATACGACCGTTTATTACTCACATCCACCAATGCATAAACGACTGGCTGCCATTGCAAAAAACGCCTCAGCATGAGGCGTTTTTATTTGCTATAATTAAGAGGAGGGACTTATGAAAACAATTGTTATCACTGGGGCCAGTTCAGGCATTGGCTGGGCTTTGATGCAGGCGTGGATTGACCGTGCTCACATCGTTGCGCTGTATCATCCAAATGATTCGTTTCCATTTACCCATCCGAATTTACACAAAGTTCCAGTGGATTTATCGGATGCTAAAGCAAACGATGAGGCACTCCACACACTTCCCAAAGTGATTGACATTTTCATTGCCAATGCAGGCTATGCTCGGTACGAGAAAAATGGCTTTGATCACGAAGCATTTCGGGCAATGTACCAAACCAATGTATGGTCTGTAATTGCCGAATATCAATGGCTTAAAATGCATCATCCCAATGCCCAGTTTGTTGTAATGTTATCGGCAATGGCGTTTTGGCCGCTGCCTGGTTATGCGATGTATGCGAGCACAAAAGCGGCCCTTGATGGATACTTTAAAGCGGTTCATTTGGAAGATGATATGGCCGTGCTTAGAGTGTATCCAGTGGCGGTTAATACGGCGTTTTTTGACACTTCCAAGCAACCCCATCAATCGTGGTTAATTCAAGATGCGAATGACGTTGCTCGCAAAATCATTAAAGCCATTCAGCGTGGCAAAAAGACCCTGCATACGTCGGCATTATTTAAATGGACGTATCGCATCATCCCGCAGGCACTCAATTTTTATATCAAACGCGAACAAATAAAATTTAAGGAGAACTTACTATGATTACACGAAAAGAATTATTAACGTTGGGGCATTATCCAGGTTACAGCGTTACCGAAGTTTTAGGCTACGTCAAAGGATCCACCGTCCAAACTAAAAACATTGGTCGGGACATCGGGGCGGGGTTTAAAAGTCTCGTTGGTGGTGAAATCAAAGGGTATTCACAGATGATGGAAAGTGCGCGCAAACTTGCCACCGAACGTTTGCTAAAAGAAGCGGATGAATTAGGGGCCGATGCAGTCTTAGCATTTCGGATTCAAACGTCTGGTGTGATGGCTGGTGCTGCTGAAATTATCGCGTACGGCACTGCAGTGAAATTAGAAAAAGATGTCTAATATCCCCGGTTCTTCACGCGTTCTCACCATCATTGGACTCGTCTTTCAAGCATTATCATTCATCTTTGCAACGGTCATATTTATAATTATTGCCCGTTTACCTAACTTTTTTAGACTGATCATCGAAGAGGGCTTGCAGTCGGCCGATGAAGTCAATATGTTTTATGAAGCATTGCCGTTTATTCGTGGTGTTTTTGTAACTGTATTGATCATTCAACTCGCCTTTTTAATAGCCAATTTGGTGCTTTTCATTCCATTATTGCAAGGGAAGAAATCAACTGCCAAAGCATCAACCATCTTTTTATACCAAGCCATCTATGGGGGCATTAGTTTATTTGGGAACCAATTGGTGGGCATCGTATTTTTGATTAGCGGAATTATCGGACGCAATAAAATGGAAGCGCTGAGCGAACCGATCAGAGATGGCATTTAATTGAACGCATTATTTTGGCCCATCTTTATTTCCGCCTTAACCGTGGAATTACTGGCACGCATTTTGACAACGGTTAAACTGTATAATACCCCAGATAATCCACAGTTTTTTAAACGGTCCACGTGGGTATACATCATTTGGATTCCTTTATTTGGTTGGGTATTTTACCAGGCCACTCACATAAAAAAGTAAGTGAAAATTAACGCATAACGTAAAACGTTTTACTTAATTTAGCGTATATTAATGGTACGTATAACGCACTAAAAAATCTAGACCTCACAGGAGGCCACCATGCAACGTATTGACAAGCTAGTTTCATTTAACCGCTGGATGGGACTTGTGCACTTAATTCAAGGAACCGCGATGGTTGTACTTGCCTTAACCGTCGATGTATTTAGAGATTTTAGACCGCAAATTTACGGCCGATTTTTTGAAGCCGAGGGAGATTTATATTTCCCAGGAACGCAAGAACTATTTGAGCTTCCATTCTCCTTATTAGTTGCCGCCTTTTTATTACTGAGTGCGATGTTTCATTTCATCATCGGCTTTCCGTTAAAAGAGACGTATAAGCGTAATATCGTGAATGGAATAAATCCCCAACGCTGGTATGAATATGCTTTGTCCTCATCAATCATGATCGTGTTATTAACGACGATGTTCGGTCTATTAACGATTGAAGCCTTAATCTTAGTCTTTACCATTAATGGGTTAATGAATTTATTTGGTTTATTGATGGAAAAAATGAATCCGCCTAATCGCAGAAAAACGGATTGGCTGCCATATTTTTATGGATGGATCGCCGGCATTGTTCCGTGGATTTTAATCTTGATTTATTTGTTTGGAAATGCTGATTTATCGATGTTGCCATGGTTTGTCATTCCCGGAGTAATCTTTTACTTTACTGTCTTTAACGCCTTTGCGTTGAATCAATATTTACAGTATAAAAAAATCGGCCGTTGGGCCGATTATATCTTCGGTGAAAGAGCGTATGTGTGGTTATCATTATTTGGTAAAAGCATTTTAGCGTGGGTCATTTTCACCGGCGTTTTACTCGCTTAAAGACGCAATTAAAAACGCAGCAGTTTTCTTATTGGTCGCTAGTGGAATTTGATACACATCGGACAACCGGAAGAGCGCAGACACATCGGGTTCATGAGGTTGGGCTGTCAAAGGGTCACGGAAGAAAAACAACATGTCGATTTGCCCGTTGGCAATTCTTGACCCCATTTCTTGGTCACCGCCTAAAGGACCTGATTTAAAACGATGGACCGAAAGTCCGGTATGTTCGTTTATTTTTAGACCGGTCGTTCCGGTCGCAAACAACTGATGCTGACTTAAGGTATGACTGTGTTCTTCACAGAACGCAATCATATCTTTTTTCTTTTTATTGTGGGCGATTAAACCGATTTGCATCTTAGGCTCCAAACATTTCAACGAGACGATTGATTTTGTGCGGATCGATAAAGCGTGATTCTCTTAAGAGTTCTTTGCCTTCACTGTAGACCATGACTGTGGGGACTGTGAAAATCATGAATTTTCCGCGAAATTCATCGTGGTCATCGATGTAAATTTCAACGATGTTCATTGCGTCAAGCTTTGGGACTTGCGCGTGCAAGAAATTCAGTGTGTTTTTACACACGCTACACGGATGCGTTTTAGCGAGGACTAGGGTGAGTGGTTTATCCAGTTCAGTGTTTAGGGATTCTAGGGAATCGACGATCATGAAAAACTCCTGATAATATGATTTGCTAGACAAATTCGTTTGGGCGTATACTAAAGGCCCAAATTCATTATACGCATAAGGGAGAATTTTACGATGAAAAAAGCGATTAAAGTCGAGGGCATGACATGCGCCATGTGTGCTCAAACGATTGAAAATAGTTTCAAAAATAATCCTTATGTTTCGATTAAAGTAAACGTGAGTGCCGGTAAGGTTCTCGCGGATTTTGATGATGCCGAAACCACTTTGGCTCAAATTGCCAAAACGATTAAAGCAGTCGGATACTATCCCGTCTTGGAAGAGAACTTGCAAGATAGTGCCAAACGGGCCAAGCGATTGAAGATTGAGTTATGGCTCGCAGGACTTATCTCAGCGCCACTTTTATATGCCATGTTTGGACACCTTGCATGGTTTTCTTTTGTGCCAGTTCCCGCGCTATTGATGAATGGCTATTTTCAACTGGCGCTGGCGACCGTTGTCCAATTCGGACTTGGTAGACACTTTTTTAAAGCAGCGTACCAAGGCCTTAAGAAAAAAGTATTGGGCATGGATATTTTAGTCGTCTTAGGGACGTCAAGTGCCTACTTCTATAGTATTTATTTACTCGTTGGTGATGCGACGAATCCCCGCATGCATCCAGAGTATTTTTTTGAAATTAGCGCCTTAATTATAACGATGGTACTCTTAGGCAATTATTTTGAAGATAAAGCCAAAGAAAAAACGACCGATGCCTTGGTGGGTCTTTTAAAACTAGAAGCCAAAGAAGCCCGACTGATTACGCCAGAAGGGACTCGTATGGTGGGCGTTGAAACGTTAAATGTCGGAGATATACTCGAAGTGAAAGCGACCGAAAAAATTCCCGTAGATGGCAAGGTCATCGAAGGAATAAGTACCGTGGATGAATCGATGTTGACTGGTGAGTCAATGCCGGTCGATAAAAAGGTCGGGACCTCAGTGATCGGAGCGACCATCAATCAGTCGGCCACATTAACCGTGCAAGTTACCCAAATTGGTAAAGATACGATGCTCTCACAGATTATCGCTTCTGTGGAAGAAGCGAGTGCTGAAAAACTCCCGATTCAACGCTTAGCTGATCAAATATCGGGCATCTTTGTGCCTGTTGTAATGGCTCTTGCAATCACCAACTTTTTGATTCAATGGCTAGGCCTTGGGCTAGATTTTCAAGTCGCCTTTACTCGGAGCGTGGCAATTTTAGTCATCAGTTGCCCGTGTGCATTGGGATTAGCAACACCCACATCTATTTTAGTTGGGAACGGAAAAGCGGCTGAAAATCATATCTTATATAAAGGCGGCGACTTCTTTGAAATCGCTCCGCATTTAACCTTAGTGGCCTTTGATAAAACTGGCACCCTTACGCAAGGCAAACCGGTCGTAAAACATTTTGTCGGAGATGCAGACGCACTGAGTGATGCTGCGAGTATTGAACAACAATCAACCCATCCTTTAGCGAACGCTGTATTGACCTATGCAAAGACTCATTCAACAACCTTGTCAGCCGTTGAAGACTTCCAGATTTTACCTGGCCAAGGTGTGCAAGGAACCATCCATAAAGACCGTGTGATCCTTGCGTCATATGCCTATTTAAAAGAGCATGACATTGTGAATCCTTTTGCCAAAGAGGCTGACGATTGGATGGCAAACGCGTACACCTTAAATGTCATTGTCAAAAATAACGAAGTCCAAGGGGTGTTTGCCTTCGAAGATCCCCTAAAACCGACCTCAAAAGCGGTTATTCAAGAGATGAAACGGCGTGGATTAAAACCCGTAATGATTACGGGAGACCACGATAAAGTGGCCGAAAAAATTGCCTTTGAATGTGGAATAGACACTTATCATGCTTCAGTTTTCCCGCACGAAAAAGCGGCGTTGATTAAACACTATCAAGCCCATTACACCGTGGGATTTGTCGGCGATGGCATCAATGATGCACCGGCATTAAAAACCGCAGATATTGGGTTTGCTATGGGGCATGGAACTGACGTCGCCATTGATTCAAGTGACGTCACATTGATGAGCCATGATTTAAACAAAGTGTTACAAGCCATGGACATGTCTCAAGCAACCCTCCGCAACATTAAACAAAACTTCCTGTGGGCATTTTCGTATAACATTATCGCCATTCCCTTAGCAGCCTTGGGCGGCCTATCGATGGTTGTTGCGGCCATTGCTATGGGCTTTTCATCGATAATGGTTGTGCTCAATGCGCTCCGCTTAAGACGCGTTAAGTTGTCCCAAACACCAAGTGGCTTCGCGCACACGATTAAAGTGAAAAACATGAGCTGCGAGCATTGTGTGAATACGATCAAACAGGTCCTTACCAAACTTGGATACAAAGGATTTAATATTGTCTTGGAAGAACAAACCGTTTACTTAAAACCATCTGATATTGACTATGAAAACTTAGAAGAAGCGTTTCAACAAAAAGGGTATTCCATTGAATTAATTGTGTAAAATATGGCCGAATTCATGTAATTTAAGGTATAATAAGGCTCGTAAAAGGAGGGTGTTATGAGTAAAAAAATCCCCGCTAAACCATTTTCCAACTACCAAGAAGGTAAGTTGCAAAACCCCGCTAAGGCGCAGAATCAAGAGCCTAATGCGAAGAGCATTGCTGGTTCACCCACGCCTAAAGCTGGTGCACCTACACCTCCTTCCCAAGTAACTCCTCGCCAAAATCGAACGGGACTCCTATTTATATTAGTCATCGTTATTGCACTAGCCAGTGCGTACATCGGATTTGCAGCCAATGATTTATTTGCCCCAGCCGATAACCGGGTGGTCATTGCCGAAACTGAGCTTACCTATTCCGAAGGAGACGTTGGACGTTTAACGGCCCGCGTGGAAGGTGAATTCGACCGCTATGATTTGTTTTGGACAAGTTCTAACCTTGATATCGTCTACGTAGACAACGGCGGAAACTTAGCAGCCTTGAGTCCAGGAAGAGCGATTATCACGGCATCTGTAGGAAACGGAACTGTGAAAGATACCATAATCATTAATGTCGATGCCCTTGAAACACTCGATGAATAAAGCCTTTTAATAAGGCTTTTTTTATGGAAAGGGTTGCGTCGGTTGCGGGGGGCTGTGCTATAATGATTAAGCGCTTTATAAAGGGGTGTGGTGTCAATGGTAGCACAGCGGTCTCCAAAACCGTTAGTACGGGTTCGAATCCTGTCACCCCTGCCACTTTGATTCACGGAGATTCTCCGTGATTTTTTTATACGATGAAATGGCGCTGTGCTATGATGAATTTAAGGATGTGAAAATATGTTTGTAAAAGCCATTAAAGATAGTGCATCATTTACCAAACAGTTAAGAACCATCCACCGTACGTACGGATCAAAAGAAGTGCATAAAAGTGCATCTACTTTGATTGTGATTAATAAAGATGGATGGCTTTTAACTGCAAAGCACGTGGCGCAAAATTTCCAGTTAGCGAACGCCTTGAATAAACGCTATGGTGAGTACAAAGCCGACTTAGATTCTGGCCAGAGCACCGCTGAAGAACTAAAAGAAAAATATAAGTACCGTCCAGGCATGCCCATCCAGTTTAAAAACCAATTTTATAATGTCTTTAAAGGGACGCCTAAACGCGTGCAATTTATTACCCACGACACACTCGATCTCGCGTTGATTCATATTGAAGGTGGGGTTGAAATGTTGACTAACGAATACCCTTTGTTTTCAGAAACCGAAGTGGAACCGGGGATGATGCTTTGCAAACTGGGGTATCCATTTTCTGAATATTCAACGATTGCCTATGACCCGGTGAAAGATGATATTTTATTCACTAAAGAAGGGCATCACCAATCTCCGTATTTTCCCTTAGAAGGCATGGTCACTCGGAAAGTTGGGAACCAACAAAATGTCATCGGATTTGAGATGTCAACGCCCGGTATTAAAGGGCAATCAGGTGGCCCTGTGTTTGATGAACAAGGCGTGGTTTATGGCATGCAGTCAGCCACCCGAAGTCATGACTTAGACTTACGAATGAAAAAACAAATTATGACACAAGACGGCCCCGCAGAAAATACAAGTTACGCATTTTTAAACGTTGGGATTGTCATTTCTTCGAAACAAATTATTCAGTTCATGCGTGATAAAGATGTTCAGTTCCGGTCCATTTAATGCAAGCTCAAATGGTCTGGTCAGCAGTCAACGTTTCGGCGACTAAAACGAATCGTTGGCTACAAACCACACTCGACCAAATCCATCACCCAAGTATTCATTTATTCATCGATAGTGATATCGTTTATCAGCGAAGTGTGGTAACTTTTTTAGGCCCACTTGATGATGTTTTAAACGCCCTTGAGCGGCTCATACAAGCAGCCACCAAAGCAATTGATTTACGCAGCCATCAGGGAGTTCACCGTCGCATGGGTGCCATCGATGTGGTGCCGTTTGTGCCGCTTGGAGTTATCCCAAATTTGGCCGATAAAATTTATCAGTTTGGCACGGCGATGAGTGCGTATATGCCGGTTGTCTTTTACGCACAAAGTGCCCTCAAACCAGCGCACATTAAGCTGAGAGATATTCGTAAAAAAGGGTTTGAAAGTTTATTAGACACGATGAATAAATCCGCGCCTTTTTTTGATTATGGTGACCCTGTGATGTTTGAAAAAACCGGCTGCATGGCAATGGGAATTAGAGACCAGTTAGCCGCGTTTAATATTGAAGTCCATACGCCACATAGAACCCACTTATTACCCATTGCAAAAACCTTGCGTGAATCTGCTGGTGGATACCCCGGACTCGAAGCAAGTGTCTTTACACTCGGACCAAATCGTCACCACATTTCAATGAATTTAAGACGCTTTGATACGTACTCCATTGAATCCATTTTTGAAGAGGTTTCAGGCATGTTAAATGCCCGATCATTGCACGTTCACCATAGTGAACTCATCGGATTAATGAGCCGCTCAATGAGTCGTGACCAAGTGACGCCTTTGGACGATTGGGTTCAACCATTTAAAGATACTGTTAAGCTCACCAATTTCACCGCTGAAAAAGTTGTAGAAACGTGGGGTAACCAATGATATATGCGACCTTTTTAATGCGCAATGATTTTTTTGTGCCTGGTGCGTTAATGTATGGCTATGCATTAAAAAAACAAGGCATCAAAGATGTTTATTGTTTTGTGACAGATGATATTTCTAAACGAGCGGTCGAATTTTTACACGCCGTCTTTGACCGTGTCATAGAAATAGATGCGGTGCAAGTGCCACACCCGAATCAAAAAGGACGCCGTGATCGTGGTGATTTATTCACGCGCTTTGAAGTCTTAAAGTATTATGACGACTTCGATCCATTGGGTCAAAAAATCTTATTAGCTGACAGTGATATATTGCCGCTGAGAAATTACAAAGAACTTGCAAACGCTCCATCCCCCAGTGCCATCATCAATGAAAAAGACGCGTATACCACGCGCCAAGAAAACGGTCAGTACGTCGTGGATGAGCCCACACTTAAAACTGGTCAGTGGCACTGGCATGATCGCTATAGCGACTATTTAAATGGGGCACAAATCCCAGCCCACATCACGGACCGCGTGAAAGACGACCCCACTAATTTAGGGATGAATACGTCACTGTGGATATTTAATACAAATATGCATGATTACACGTCGATTCAAGATGATTTAAGGATGCCCAAGACACAAGCGATGGTCGGCACGTTTAATTGGCCAGAAATGCAATATATCACGCAAAAATGGAGTGGTCACTGGCACACATTAGACATTAAATATGCGAGTTTTTCGGGATACCCCCGACTCGATTTAGTCAACGGCATTCACTTTGCCGGACAAAAACCGTGGGCGATCACCCACAAATCATTTGATCATTATTCACGGTTCAAGGATTTTCGGATGTGGCAATCACTGTTTTTGACGATGCTCGAGGATACCCCCATCTTGCAGACATACCCAAAGTTACGGCGATTGGCTGACGTTTTTGAAGAGAAATTTCACAAAATGCCGTATACTGAAGAAGAAATCAGTCACACCCCTGAGTGGGTGTGACTTTTTTATATTACTTTGACAGATAGAGTAATCATGATAAACTAAAGACACATTTAAGTGAGGTGTCTTTATGCATGACCATTTGGGAGACCGCATTGCCAACTCTGTGAGTCATGGCATCGGAATCTTATTAAGTATCATTGGCTTAACGTTATTAATGACCCGTGCTGATGCGGCGATTGAATATGCGGCCATTACGATTTACGGCATTTCTTTAATTGTGCTTTATTTATTTTCAACGCTGCACCACAGCATCAAGATGCCGACTGAAAAGGGCTATAATTTATTACAGAGCCTGGATCAGTTTGCGATTTATTTACTCATCGCAGGTACCTACACCCCATTTGTATGGCTGGTCATCGACACGCCTCTAGCCAATGGCTTGCTAATTGGCCTTTGGGTCATTGCCTTGATTGGTGGCACATTGAAAGTATTGTTCCCAACCACATATAAGCCCGTCCACATCATTCTGTATGTCTTGATGGGGTGGTCGATTCTCTTAATTGCTCCAGATCTCGGTGTCGCGGTACCTCGTATGGCATTATCACTGATTTTGTACGGTGGGATTGCCTATACAGGAGGCATCTTGTTTTACATCATTTCTCACGTTAAGAAAACTTGGCACTACACGCACTTGATTTGGCATTTATGTGTCATCGCTGGATCAACGTTGCACTTCCTAGCAGTGTATCAAATATTATAAACGAGGTTAAAAATGAAAAAAGCAGGATTTGTTATCGATTCAACCGTCTACATTGAGGATGAATACGTTAAAAAGTATGACTGTGAAGTTGTTCAACTGAACGTCATAGAAGGCGACAAAACATACAAGGAATTTGACATTACACCCGAAGAAACCTACGCAAAACAAGATGCTGGAGCAGGGTTAACTACATCCCAACCCTCACCCACTGAATTTGCAGATGCTTACAAGCGCACCTTCGATAAGGGATATGATTTTATTTACGTCTTTACATTATCTAAAAGCTTATCCGGAACATATCAAAGTGCGATGATTGCAAAGAATGAAGACCCACGAAAAGACGATATCCATGTCTTTGACACAGACAATGCCGCATACGGCAATGCCATGCTCTTCTTAGAAGCGATGAAAGTTAGAGAACAGGCTGACTCGGAAGAAGAATTCGTCAAAGGTGTTGAAGAAATCATTGAGGGAGCCGATCTCTTATTCAACGTCGAAAACTTATTCTCCTTGCAAAAAGGTGGACGTCTCTCAAAAGCCCAAGCCCTCTTAGGCACGGCGATACGGATTAAACCGATGATCGTTATGGAAAATGGAAAACTGGCACTGGGTGAGAAAACTCGGACCTTTGCGAAGTTAACGGAAAAAATGATTGAACGTATCAAGAAAAATGAACAACCGAAAAAAACGTTGGTGGCACGTCTCATCGATGTTAACTCCAAAGATGCATACGAAATGATGAAAGCAAAACTCAAAGAAGTATTTCCAAAAATGGAATTTACAGAGACCGTATTTTTAGGCCCCGTATTCCGCGTCCACGTAGGTAAAAAAGGATTCGGAGTCGCGTGGTATTACCGGTAAAATATAAAAGCAATCTCGCCCTGAGATTGCTTTTTTTATGGATTTAAATAGCGCTGATAATCGAATTCCAATAAGGCGTGGTTTAAATCTTGCATGAATATCATTTCATTGAAGGCCATCGTGATGGCTTCTTCCGTTGTCACCCCATCGGTTGCAATCGTTGGATTGATTGCTTCGATGTTGTAGCGATAATCCTCCGTTAAGATGGAAGCGTTTTGGAATCGAACAATATTACTACCGGGAGCAAATACATCGTTGCCCATCATCATCTCGGGGTTAACCGAGAGCCCAAGGAGATTGGCGAGCGTTGGTAAGACATCGACACTGGAAAACACGTCATCAATGCGTTGTGAGGGTAAGTCGGGATGATAAATGACGAAGGGCACATTGTGGATGTCGAGTCCGATTGTATCTAGATCAATGCCAGCGGTTTCTAAGCTGTCGTCATCAAGGCCATACGGGTAATGATCAGATGCTAAGATCAATACAGTATCTTTGGCGCGACCTTCCGCTTTTAGCGTATTTAATAAATCGCTTACCATGTATTCAAGTTCAAGTTGGGCGGCGTAATATGCGAGCAGTTCGTCATCCGCAAACGCTGGATCATCAGGACTTAATAGATTTCTTACTGTTGGTAAGTTTTTTGCGACAATCGGGTGTGAGTCATCATAATTCATATGGCCACTGACAGTCAGATAGTACGTGAAGAATTGATCGTCTTGGATGTAGTCATCGACTGAGGCATGAAAGAGCGATTGATCACTCGGCCATTCATGACCGGCCCCAATCGTGACCTCTTCATCAAGCAACCCTAAATCTAGGGCATCTTTGTATACGTCAAAGCCAATGGTTTCACTTAAGAAGTCGGTCCGTGGATAAAAGTAATCGGTGTAATTGTGATAGGCATACGAGCGATAATCATTGGCGAGCAAACGGGGCAGTGTATTTGTGAACGTATTGGCCTGGTAGCTCTCCATGGATAAGGGAACTTGCCGGGACGGATAAAATCCCGTATGCACCATAAACTCAGTATCAGCTGTATTGCGGTAGTAATGCGGGGCATAGTAGTTCTCAAAGACCATGCCTCGTTCAAACAATTGCGTCAAGACCGGCATCAATTCCGGATGGATGGCTGTTTCATCAAAGCTTTCTGCAAGAATGTAGATGACGTTTTTATCTGCCAATAAACCGGTGTAGTCATTTGGTTCATGAGGATCTCTTAAACTTAAGAAGTTATCAATGGCATCATCCTCAATTAAAGATTCAGAGGTGATACTTTGAAAGTCTAATCTGAGGTAAGTTAAGACACCGAACTCATCAATCACTTGATAGGCGGATGGTTGTTTTTCGTAGATATCGCGCTCTGAATAGTTAAACGGACTATCACTCGTAAATAATGGCTCTGGGCTTATCAGCAACAGTGCAAGGGCAAACCAGATGCCAGCGACTCCTAAAATTAGCGCAGGTTCAAAGACGTGTGAATAGCGCTTAATAATGATGCGTTTGGCGTACAACGTATACAAGGTAAGTGGAAGAAAGTAGAGGAGATGAAAGACTTGCAAGTTGGTGAAAAAACGTCCTAAGAACGTAATGCCCAATAAGACATCACCGCTCATAAATAAGCTGTAAAAGTCCCCCATGATTTGGTAGTACACGTCCAATGTGAAAAATGTCACGGTTAGAACACCGATTAAGGCACCAAATATACGAATCGCCCGGCGTTTTTGAAAGAAGCGGACAATGGTCCACAAAAAAGCCGAATAGCCAAATGAAAAAGCGATGACTTGCAGGTAGTCCATACTTAAAGACACTCTCATGACATGCATGTGCAGCAAGGTTTCTAAATAGATGGTCGTAAGACTAAATAAGGTGAGATAAAACAGGTTTTTTCGCATAGTGCCTCTTTGGAAAAGGTGTAAATCCATCATAGCACCACACACAGGTGCGTTCAAGTGCATCATATCTTGACATTTAGCACCTTGAGCTATAAAATTGTATTTGCGCTTTCTAAACGTATATATGGCGGCTGTGGCGAAGTGGTTAACGCTCCGGATTGTGGCTCCGGCATTCGAGGGTTCGATTCCCTTCAGTCGCCCCATCAAAAAATTGGGCTGTCGCCAAGTGGTTAAGGCATCGGACTTTGACTCCGACACCGATGGTTCGAATCCATCCAGCCCAGCCAAAAAAATGCGGGTGTGGCGGAACTGGCAGACGCGCTAGATTTAGGATCTAGTTCTTCGGAGTGCAGGTTCGATTCCTGTCACCCGCACCAATGATTTCCATCTTTACAAGATACTACGTATAGTGGTATATTAGTCTTAGACTTTTAGTTAAATGCAGGTGTGGTTTAGTGGTAAAACGTCGCCTTGCCAAGGCGGAGTCGGGGGTTCAATTCCCCTCACCTGCTCCATTTAATTGAAGTCTTTTTCTTTTCATGAAAAATTGTAATGAACACTGGGATTTGCTATTATTTAAGAGATAAGATCACGTTAAACCGCTAGGGAGATTAGGCATGAACCCGATCATATCAGAACTTCGTACATTGCTTAAGTATGCGGATACTTTACAAGACCTCGAATATGAAAAAAAAGAAGTCAGACGGAAAAAGACGCAAGCCATTAAAGAGTCTTTTTTTGTAAAACGGGCAATTACTGAATACGCGTACTTAAAAGGCCTAGAATTGAAAAGTTTCATAGTCATGCAAAGTTTGGTTTGGCTAGTCACCTTCAGCGTATTTATCATCGGCTTAAGCTTTTTCCAGAGCGCCTGGGGGGCTTTCACCGTTGCGCTGGGTCTTGGTGCACTCACCAACATTTGGTTTGTACTCGGATATAAGCCATACAAACTGCCTGAGTGGTATTTAACGGGGGCGATATTCTTCGGCTTACTGATTACCTTGTTTGGGAGTATCCTACTGGCCTATGCATCGATTGTATTCTTTACCGAATCCGGGCCTTTCTGGCTCGTGCTACTCGGCATCTTAATCATTCATTTAGTCATTACCTATTTAATTGGGGGCATCTTCCCGGGGCTATACAACTGGCTCGATCGTCGCGCCTTTCGCAATGCAGAATTGCACGCACAGTTAAAAGCGATTGAGGCTGAAGAAAAGGCCGCAATTCAAGCGATTGACGAGGACGTTGCGTCGTATGACCGAAAAATTAAAGACGTACAGAAAGATTTTGACGCAGTGACCATTGTGCCCAACAAGTATAAAGCGTATAAAACCTTGAAAATGCTCATCTATTATTTGGAAGAAAATAAAGCCTCATCGATCGATGAAGCGATGAAACGATTTGACAGTGAAGACAAAGACGCACTTAGACAAATGAAAATTTTATCCGTATAAAACACCCCCCGTAAGCCCATCGCTTACGGGGGGTGTTTTTATGATGATTGAAGGGCGTTTTTTAAAGCGTCAACTTGGTCAAGCTTTTCCCACGGAAAAAGGATATCTTCCCGGCCAAAATGGCCATATGCCGCTGTTTTAAAATAGATGGGCGTTTGTAAATCTAAGGCTTTGATAATGCCGGATGGGGTGAGATCAAAGACGCGTTCAATGGCAGATAATATATCATCTTCTGGGACTGTGTGTGTGCCGAACGTATCGATGTAAATACTGGTAGGTTCACTTACGCCGATGGCGTAAGATAGTTGAATTTCAAGTCGGTCGGCAAAGCCTGCAGCAACGACGTTTTTCGCTACATACCGGGCGGCATAAGCGCCACTTCGGTCGACTTTCGAGGGATCTTTTCCACTAAAAGCGCCCCCACCGTGACGCGATGCGCCGCCGTATGTATCGACGATTATTTTTCGCCCGGTGAGTCCGGCGTCGCCTTGTGGACCCCCGATGACAAATTGGCCGGATGGATTAATGAAGTATTTGGTGTTTGCATCACACATGGCTCTTGGAATCACTGGGTCAATTACATGCTTATGAATGTCGGCCTCAATGGTTTTGATGTCGGTGTCTTCAGCGTGTTGGGTCGATACGACAATCGCCTCAACGCGCAATGGCCGTCCATTTGCGTCAAATTCGACGGTCACTTGCGTTTTGCCGTCTGGTCTCAAGTAACTCAAGGTATCATCTTTACGCACATCAGCGAGGCGTTTTGCGAGCCGTTGGGCATACACCGCTGTGATTGGCATGTAAGATTCGGTTTCATTCGTCGCATAGCCAAACATCAGTCCTTGATCGCCAGCGCCGAGGGATTCCCCGCGGTCTACCCCACCTGCAATGTCTGGAGACTGTGGGTCTAAAGCAACTAAGACCCCGGTGTTGTCCGCGTCAAATCCATATTTACCACGCGTATACCCAATGTCTTTAATGGTTTGGCGGACGGTCGCTTGAACGTCGATGTAGGTACTCGTTGTAATTTCCCCGAATACTAAAACAAGCCCCGTGGTCACCGCAGTCTCAACTGCGACTCGGGCTTTAGGGTCATCGCGCAATGCCGCATCTAAGATGGCATCGGAAATTTGATCACAAATTTTATCAGGATGACCTTCGGTCACACTTTCAGAGGTAAAAAAGTAATGATTATTCATGGGAGTCTCCTTTAGGTTTGGGCACCGGATCATAGCCCCCTTTTGAGAGGGGATTGCACCGTAAAATACGCCATGCGCTCAGGCCAAACGCAACGAATACGTTGCGCGTTTCAAACGCTTCTTTGGCGTAATGTGAACACGTCGGAGAATACCGACAGGTCGGGGGGCGATTTTTTGTGTAGGCTTGATAATCCGTGATTAATTTCACGGCCCATTGATTTCTTTTTTTCATCGTTATAAGCATACCAAATAAGCCTCTGCTTCACAACACTAAGCACCTGAATCAATATTCAGTTTTAGCCCGTGAAAGATAGACATATGATGGGGAGAGTGCTATTATAATTAGCGGTGATAACGTGTCGAAAAAAGAAAGCTTAAGCGCTATGATATCGTTTTTAGAAACGGTATATCCTATTTTTTATGAAGCGAATCAACGCGGGTTAGATGCCTTGAATGATGTCTTTCGGTTCTTGCTCGATGATGAGCGACCTTCCGCCCTTTTAAATGACGAACGCTTAAGCGACGCGAAAGCCCAGATTGCCGAACGCAATTTTGACGTGCAATCCATGCGTAAAGCCTTTCAGTTATTTATTTTACAAGCCTTCAAAGATGATCAAATTGCCAATGCGTTAATGACGCCTGATGGCATTGGGTATTTCGTATCTTATCTAACTGATAAGCTATATGACACACCTCCCATTCGTGTATTGGACCCTTTTTTAGGGACCGGAAACTTACTCGCAACACTTGCTGAAGGATTGCCGGACACCAGTTTATACAGTGGCATTGAAAGCAATGCCAGACTCGTTGAACTGGCGCGGAATTATCTCGACGCGCTAGACATCGAACATACGCTATACCACCAAGATTCATTCACCTTTAAAGATCACATGTTTGATTTGATTGTGACCGATTTTCCGATTTATAAAAAAGATTCCAAAGCCCCTTATTTGCCGTATTACGGCATCTTGCATCACCTCCAACATTTAGAGCCGAACCATTTTATGATCTGTCTTATTGAAAATGATTTCTTTGATACATCAGCCGCCGATTCATTTAAAAAAGAACTCGGTGAAGTAGCGCATTTATTTGGGTTGCTTAAACTGGATGAGTCACTCTTTAAAATGCATCCTAAAAGCATCTTAATCCTGCAGAAAAAAATGGATAAAGCCGCTGTGATTGATCGTTTCTTAGTCGCTGAAATCCCCGCCTTTGATGATGTCGAGGCGATGGAAGAAGCCTTACTTAAATTAAATACATGGTTCTCACAAAGAAAGGATACACACTCATGATAATTCTTGCTGTAAACGCCGGTAGTTCATCTTTAAAATTTCAAGTCTTAAAAATGCCCGATGAGACGTTAGTAGCGTCCGGAGTCTGTGAACGAATTGGCCTTGATGATTCCAACTTTGCACTGAAATTTGACGGAGAGAAAAAAACCTTTGACCAACCTTTTCCGACCCACAAAGAAGCCGTTGAATTTTTACTCAAGGCGCTCATTGATGAACAGATTCTAGAGTCTCTCGACGCCATCAAAGGCGTGGGCCACCGGGTGGTCCACGGGGGTGAAGCGTTTAAAGATTCGGTCAAAGTGGATGACGCGGTGAAACGGGCCATTGACGATGTCTCTGATTTAGCGCCTCTTCATAACCCTGCTAACTTAATGGGCATTGAAGCTTTTGAATCTGCCTTACCAGGCATACCCCAAGTCGCAGTCTTTGACACGGCCTTCCACCAAACGATGCCTAAAGAAGCCTACATGTATGCCACGCCCTATGAGTGGTATGAGAACTACCGGGTGCGTAAATATGGCTTTCACGGCACGAGCCATAAATACGTGTCAGAGCGAACTGCTGAACTGTTAGACAAACCTCTCAAAGACACAAAGATTATCGTCTTACACATCGGAAATGGTGCGTCACTATGTGCGGTAGATGGCGGTGAGAGCATCGATACATCGATGGGCTTCACGCCACTGGCTGGCATTAGTATGGGGACGCGCAGTGGGGACGTTGATCCCGCAATCATTGAATACATTGCGATGAAAGAAAATCGTTCGATTCAATCGGTTATTGCCGATTTGAATAAACGGTCTGGGTACCTCGGAGTGTCAGAAATTTCAAGTGATTCAAGAGACCTGTGGGCGGCCAGTGACAAAGGCGATAAAAAAGCCCATCTCGCGATTCTCAAACAAGCCAAAATGATTGCTGATTACATTGGCGCTTACGTACTTGCGATGAACGGAGTGGATGCGATTGTCTTCACCGCCGGTATCGGTGAAAATGCCCCAGAAACCCGCGCCATGGTGGCGAACCGTTTGCACTATTTAGGCACGGAAATAGACGGCAAGAAAAACCAAGTGCGCGGAGAAGAAGTTGTCATTTCAAAAACTGGATCGGCCGTGAAACTGATGGTCGTTCCAACCAACGAAGAAGTGATGATTGCCCGCGATACATTACGTCTTATCGATTAAAAAAAGAAATTTTCAGACCTCCTCATATGGTTTAAGTGAGGAGGTTTTTTTTATGACATTTTTAAAAGTAATAGGGGTTGCCGTGGCTTTGATTGGCATGGCGCGCACAGACGCTACACTCACAATTGATGGCACACAATTAGATATTACCCGGGAAACTGTCGACGGGGTTAGCGTGTTACACATGGAAGGGACAGGCATGTATCAATTTACCCATCAACTCGGGGATGATACGCGGAAGTATTCACTCAACCACGCCTGGGTTCATGGCGATGACTTTCTAATTGAAGGGTACACCCTTCACCACGCCACACGAACGTATGACCCGTTCTTTGTGGTCATTCACAAAGACGGGACGCTCACGGTGAATGCGTTATTAGAAAGTCCCTTGCAACAAGATTTAATTGGAGCTTATCCATTGACGGACGGCTACTTACTTCACATGCGCGAAAGCATAGAGAACGGGCACGGCGATTTTCAGTTTGCTCATGATACGTTGCACATTTTAGGCGAGGATGAGTCGCCGCTTGAATTCACAGAAAAGATTACTGATATCGAAGCGGTAGATTCCGGGTACTTGGTGTACTTTGAATTTCAAGATACGGCGGACATTTTAGTCCGTCACAGCCAAGAGATCTTACAAGATGGCGCGTTTGCAGGGATTGCATCCGGGGCAACTTACACCGATCAAGTAACGATTCATTTCGCTGGTGAGGCGCACCTTAACGGGCAGTTAATTAAGGGACCTAAAACGCTGGTGACTCCAGGAAAATATACATGGACCCACGGGGAAAGTGTGGTCAATTTTACCTTAGACCCAGCTGTCTCAGGCATCGAAGCCAACGCGATCAAAAGTTCGGATGTTCGGATAGACTACACGTATGGTCAAGGCATGCTCAACGGAGAATATTATGCGCCCGGGGAAGTCATTGAAGGACCCGGAGATTATGTCTTTGGCATTTATGATGCCAATTACGCCTTTGAAATCCCCTTTAAAATAAATGCACGCGTCGACGGGGTGGAACACTTAAAAACCTATGATGGACCCGTGACGATTACCTATCAAGGGGAAGGCTACTTGAATAATGAGTTTCTGGATAGTGGAAGTGAAGTGAGTGACCCTGGGGCACATACGCTGAAAGTGTTCGGCGCCAATGGCTACTTAGAAACGATCCAATTCAAAATCGAGTCTGCCGATTCCATGGCGATGACAGATTGGCTTGAACTCAGTTTAATGGGGGGCTCAATTGTACTAGCAAGTTGGTTTGTGATCCGTGAAGTATGGCGCTTTAAAAAGCGCTCGTCCACCCCCTGATATGATATAATCAGCCCAAGAGGGGTGGCCCGTGATTAACAGTCTGTACACGCAGTCAAGCTACAGTTTTAATGGCAGTGTTTTAGCGCTTGAAACGTTGATTCAAACGGCGCAAAAAAAAGGAACGCACGTCGCTCTTGCCGATCATCATCTGCATGCGTCCGTTCCTTTTTTACGCATGGCCAAGGCGGCTCAAATAACTCCCTTACTTGGCATTGAGATTCAGTTAGAAAAAGCTGAAGGCACGACCACTGCGCTCGTCTATGCGCGGGGTGAAAAAGGCTATGAGGCATTGCTGAAAGTAGAGACTTTATATGCGTTTAAAGGAACCCTCAGTGTCGTTGATATTGCCCCCTACAGCGCGCATCTTTCATTGATTATATGGCCGGATACTGTGAGTGAGATCGATCTGGAACACTATCATGAAACACTGACGCATGTATACCGGACTGACCATTTGAATGTATCGTGTCACCGGGTTTTAAGAGACAGTGAACCAGCTGCGCTCGAAGACTTATTAAAAGCAATTTTAAACACCCCATCAGACCTATCCACACCGCTTTCAGAGACGTTTCATGCGACCGATCAAGACGCAGAATTTATCCGCGACCACGCCCTACAAATCACTTTAAAAAAAGCCACATTGCCAAGCTATCAAACCCCGGACAATGTAACGTCGATGGCCTATTTAAGAGCCCTATCAAAAAAAGGGTTGACCCGGCGTTTACAAATCGACCCGCACCCAGAAGCGCCTTACAAAGAGCGCTTAGAACGTGAACTCAACGTCATTGAATCGTTGCAGTATGAAGATTACTTTTTGATTGTTTGGGACATTATCAAAGAAGCGAAAAGACGGTCGATTATTGTCGGACCAGGAAGAGGGAGTGCCCCGGGAAGTTTGGTGGCATATGCCTTGGGAATTACGCATATAGATCCGCTCAAACATAACCTTTTGTTTGAACGGTTTTTAAACCAGGCACGAAAAACCATGCCCGATATTGACCTCGATTTTCCAGACGATGAACGCGATATACTTCTCGGATACTTGCAAGACAAATATGGCCCCGATCACGTTGCCTTAATCGCCACCTTTGGGACCTTTTTAAAGCGATCAAGTTTAAGAGATTCCGCGCGTGTGTTAAGCATTGAAAAAAAACGGTTAAGCCAAATTATGGATGCGATCAAATCGTATGAATCCATTCAAGCGATGATTGAGCAAGACGCCAACGTTCAAGACTGGATGGCGCGTGATGAAAAAACGGCTGAATGGATTACCCTGGCTGCTCAGTTAGAAGGCACGCCCAAACATATCGGCACGCATGCAGCGGGGGTCATTTTAAGTGACCGGCCACTCACTGATTACACTGCCTTGTCACGGGGGTTGCTCTCAATGAGTCAAACCCAGCTTGAGCAAAAAGTTTTGGAATCGATGGATTTATTAAAAATCGACTTACTGGGACTGCGAAATTTATCGCTGATTCGAGACATTTTAAACGTCATTAATCCGACCCTCAAACGGCCGATTGAACTGGCCCGTATTAGCCTTACGGATGTGGCAACATTTGACGCCTTTAAAACGCGTTCAATGAACGGCATATTTCAAATGGAATCACCGGGTATGCGCCGGTTCATTACACGCATGCAACCTAGCCAATTTGAAGACATCGTTGCCTTACTTGCCTTGTACCGGCCGGGGCCCATGGAATCGATTAACGATTATTTAAAACGGCGGGCCCAAGGCGCTGAAATTCCAAAAATCCACGCCACCATTGACCCGATTTTAGAACCGACCTACGGGATAATCATTTACCAAGAACAGATCATGCGCATTGCAACTGACTTTGCGGGTTACTCTTTAGAAGAAGCCGATCTATTACGGCGAGCGGTCAGTAAAAAAGAACGCAGTACGTTAGAAAAAGAGCGCGCCCGGTTTATGGAAAAATCACAGGCAATAGAGCGTCAGGAAAAACTCGCTCAATCGATCTATGATTTGATTGTTCGGTTTGCCGATTACGGGTTTAACCGGTCACACTCCGTGGCGTATGCGTTAATTGCGTATTGGATGATGTATTTAAAAGCCCATTATCCCGGCGCTTTCTTAAGTGTCATGATGACTCAAGCGTTTCATCAAGAGACGCTGATGCACCAGTACATCGCCGATGCAAACGCCCAAAACTTAGAAGTATTAACCCCCAACATTTTAGAATCGGGACATCGTTTTAAGTTGGAATACCACGCGCTCATTTATCCGCTAACAGGGATTAAAAATATTGGCCAAGAGACGGTGATGAAAATCATCGCCATACGGGATGAAGTAGGCTTTGAATCTTTTTTAGATTTCATCCAAAAAACGAAAGATGTCTTAAACACGAGACAATGGACGTACTTGATTTATGCGGGAGCGCTTGATGTATTTGGGCACACTCATCAAACGATGATTGAAAATTTAGACGCCTTAAAAACCTTCGCCCAAATGACTGGAGAATCCTTGAGTGATTTCAAGCTCGTGACCTATGAGGAATATCCGCATGAGACGCTGGCCAGTCAAGAAAAATTAGCCCTCACCGTGGCCTTTAAATATCACGTGTATCAACCTTATCAAAAGTGGCTCGAGCACCCCGATGTGAGAACCCTTGATGACGCATTTGAAGAGAAAATAAATGGGCCAATTATGGCGCAGATCACTCGGGTCAATGCAATTACAACCAAGCAAGGTGATGCAATGGCATTTGTGGCCTTAAGAGGACACATTGTCGAACTCGATGCTGTACTATTTCCAGACGCCTTTAAAGCCTTGAAAGATCCCCTTAAAGAAGGCATGGCGATGCTCAACGGAGGCTTTCAATTCCGTCAGAAAAAATGGCAATACATTATCACTAAAGTTAAACAAATCCCGTCCGAGTGAGGATGGGATTTGTGCTATAATATCAGCGAGGTGAATGGCTTGAAAAAAATCGCAGTAATGACCTCTGGAGGCGATGCTCCAGGCATGAACGCAGCCATCCGAACCGTCCTTAGAAGTGGCCACCATTACGGCATGCAAGTGTATGGGGTGTACGAAGGATTTAAAGGATTGGCCGAAGGTGACATTAAAGAACTTCATCGCCACGATGTGTCCCGGATTATTAATCGTGGGGGCACCATTTTAGCAAGTGCGCGCTACCCGGAATTTAAAGAATTAGACGTGCAAAAAAAAGCCTTAAAAAGACTTCAAGATTTAGGCATCGAAGGCCTCGTCGTCATCGGTGGTGATGGTTCATTTAAAGGAGCCTTAGCCATGCATCGACTCGGCGTCAAAGCCATCGGTATTCCTGGGACCATCGACAACGATATTGCCTCGACCGATTATTCAATCGGCTTTTACACGGCCTTAGAAACTGCCACAGACTCGATGGACAAACTACGCGACACGTCGTTTTCTCATCACCGGTGTAGTGTCGTCGAAGTGATGGGACGCCATTGTGGAGATCTAGCCCTTTACGCAGGAATTGCAGTCGGCAGCGAATTTATTATTACCCCAGAAACAGGGTTTGATTTAGAGCGAACCATTCAAGCCATTCAAGATTCCTACGTCAGAGAAAAACGCCACGCGATTGTCGTGGTCACAGAAAAGATGACCAATGTATATGATCTTGCGAAAATCATAGATGAAAAAACGAATTACGAAACCCGGGCGACCATTTTAGGCCACGTTCAACGGGGTGGAAGTCCCGTGGCGTATGACCGAGTACTGGCCACCGAGTTGAGCGAGCACGCGATGTCTTTGCTTGCTCAAGATGACGGTGGATACGTCGTTGGTCAACGTGGCATGGATATTGTCCATACCCCGATAGAAGAAGCCTTAGCAATGCCCAAAGAAGTGTCCAACAAACGGTATGGGCTTGTGGGGAAATTACGCAACAAGAAGGAGAACGTATGATTAAGTCTTTTAACCAAACGAAAATTGTCTGTACTGTTGGCCCGGCCATCGAAGAAAAAAAACGGATGCAACAAATCATCGAATCAGGCATGGATGTGATGCGCTTTAACTTTTCACACTCCACGCACGCTGAACACCTCATTCGTTTAAACACCTTACGCGAATTAAATCAAGAGCTTGGCACACACGTTGCGGCCCTTGTTGACACGAAGGGACCAGAGATTCGAACGCACACGTTTGAAGGCGGTGAAGCGGCTTTCAAAGTCGGTCAAAAAGTGATCATTCATATGGACGAAATCGTCGGCAACTCGGAACGCTTTTCAGTCACCTACCCCGCGTTAATCGAGGACGTCCAATTGGGTGGGATTATTGTCGTCGATGATGGGTATTTATCCTTGCAAGTACTGGCCATCGACCCAGTCACCAAAACCATCGAAACAATCTCCCAAAACACGCATAAGATTCGTGACCGACGCGGAGTGAATGTGCCGGGCATGGAACTCAATTTAGCATACATCTCAGAAAAAGATGAATCAGACATCAAGTGGGCATGTACCAATCACGTCGACTTCTTAGCCGCCTCATTTGTCCGCCGCGCGGATGATGTCATTACACTCAAGAACTTGTTGAAAAAGTACGGCGGTGAATCCATTAAAATTATCGCTAAAATTGAAAATCAAGAAGGTGTCACCAACATTGATGCAATCATTGATGAAGCCGATGGCGTGATGATTGCTCGGGGAGATTTAGGCGTTGAAGTGCGACCGGAAGAAGTCCCGGTCATTCAAAAAATGATCATCCGGAAAGCGCACGCGTTAAATAAACTGTCGATTACGGCCACGCAAATGCTAGAAAGCATGCAAGAACACCCGAAACCCACACGTGCGGAAGTATCGGATGTCGCCAATGCCATCTTGGATGGCTCGGATGCGATTATGCTCTCGGGAGAGAGTGCGATTGGTAAATACCCTGTCGAAACCGTCCAAATGATGGCCCATATTGCGGCGCGCTTAGAGCGAGAAATTAAACGTGAAGAGTTCATCGTTCGCGACCACAGCGATGCGGGATCCATTCCCATTAACATCGCAACTAGTGTGGCGTACGCCGTCTTACAAGGCCAAGCGGATTTAGTGATTACGCCAACCATTACCGGAAACACCGCTCGGTTAATTTCTCAAAACCGGCCAAACACCGTCATTTTAGCACTCACCAAAGATCCACAGATTGCCCGCAGCCTCATGCTTTCACACGGGGTGTACCCGATGGTTTATGAGATTGGCACGGACACAGAAAAACTGATTAAAGAATCCGTAGAAATGGTCAAAAAAGAGGGCTTTATTAAGCCGGGAGGCCGAGTCATTGTGACCGGTGGATTCCCCTTAGGATCAACGACTAATAGTTTACGCATTATCGATGTCACATAAGAGCTACCGCCTGGTAGCTCTTTTTTTTATGCATGAATGTTTACACGCATCAAACATGTGATACACTGATACCCGACCGAACGTTCGGTTTGAGGAGGATTTATGAAAAACTTAGTGACATTTTCCGTAGAAAAAGCGATCACAGTATTTATGGTCATTATTGCAGTGATGATATTTGGGGTCGTTTCCTTTACCCGCTTAACGACTGATTTATTTCCGTCTGTCAATATACCGTTTGCCGTGGTGATTACCCCGTATCCAGGGGCGACTCCGGAAGACGTGGAAAATAATGTGACCATCCCTTTAGAAAATGCGTTTCAAACAACGACGAACGTCTTAGAAGTCCAAACGACGTCCAGTGAAAACTTATCGCTGGTGACGCTCGAGTTTTCTCCCACCACCAACATGGACAGTGCGGTGGCTGAGATGCGGGAAAGTTTGAATGCGTTAGAAAGTAGTTTACCGGGTGAGGTCGGCTACCCAACGATAATCCGATTAAATCCCAATCAGTTACCAGTCTATACATTTTCTGTGGCCTATGAAGGGTTCGATCTAGAAACCTTGACCGAATGGGTGGATGATGTGATGCGTCCGCAAGTGGAAAGGGTTGCTGGGGTAGCGACGTTTGACATTACGGGCGGCTACGAACAAGAAATTCGCATTCGCTTAGATCAAGCCGCCATTGATGCGTACAATGAGAATTTAGAAGAAGCCTTTGCCTTGTTGCCTCAAGCCCCGAGTTTTACCTTAGATTCTGAGTACATTTCAAACATTATTCAAGCTCAAAACTTTGCCTTTCCTGCTGGATTCGTAGAGATAGATGGCTTGTCTTATCTCGTCCGTGTGGGCGATGATATCGACGGCTTATCGGCGTTAGAAAATCTCGTTTTAGCAGACTTTAATGTGCCGGGGGCCAATTTACAACCGGTGATGCTTGGGGATGTGGCGACCGTGGCCTTTGAAGATACTTTGGGCCAACAATATTCAAAAGTCAACGGAGAAGATGCCATCACCATCTCCATTCAAAAAGGCAGTGAGTTTGCCGTGACTGAAGTGACCAATGGTGTGCTCGCGACACTCAGTGATTTAGAAGCTGATTATTCAAACTTAGAAGTGACGACTCTGTTAAATCAAGGCGACGTCATTGAAGAATCAACCAATGGAGTGCTCTCTAACTTACTACTTGGGGGCATCTTAGCCATCATCGTCTTACTCGTATTCTTACGGAATATTCGGACGACCCTCGTTGTCGGAATTGCGATTCCTGTCAGCTTAACGTTTGCTGTGATTCTCATTTACTTATCAGGCATTACCTTAAACGTCGTGTCACTCGGTGGCTTGGCGTTAGGAATTGGGATGTTGGTGGATAACTCCATCGTCGTCATTGAAAACATCTTCCGCTACAAAAAAGAAGGGAAGTCAAATAAAGACGCAGCGATCATGGGAACTAGCCAAGTGGCAGGTGCCATCACTGCGTCCACATTAACGACTGTTGGGGTGTTTGCTCCAATTATTTTCATCGAAGATTTCATCCGAGAAATATTTTTACAACTGGCACTCACCATCGCCTTTTCACTGGTTGCCAGTTTAATCATCGCGCTGACCTTTGTCCCGGCCATTGCCAACAAAGTCATTCGCGTACAAAAAGATGATAACGCTGACGTTCAAAAACCGTATCAACGCGTCTACCGAACAATATTGGGCGGCTTTTACCGCTTTAAATGGCTCGTCTATATCGTGGTGCTCGGGTTATTTGGACTTGCGGTTGTTGGCAGTGTCTCAAATGGGTTTGAATTCTTCCCAGCCACCGATGAAGGGACGCTGACTGGAACCGTCTCAGTCCCTGAAGATCAAGCCCTTGATTTTGCCGACTTTACAGCGGACTTAGACACCATTTATCAAGACATCTCAGCCCTTGAGGATGTGGCCAGTGTAGGCATTACCTTAGGTGGGGGTGGCTTTGGGCCGTTTGCCGGAGGCGATAATGGCTCCGCCAACTTAAACATTGTATTGGTGGACGACCGGACGACTTCAACCAATGATTTACGCGATGATGTCGCTGATATTTTAGCGGGTTATGACTCACTTGAAACGAGCATTCAAGGAACCGAAAACTCGACGGCATTCTTAGTCGGATCAGGCGCTGAAATTCTCGTCCAAGGCCCTGACTTAGAAACCTTGAGAACCGTTGCGACCGATGTGGCCGACCTCATTGCGGGCATTGAAGGGTACCGTGATGTGGATGCGGGTCTGGGACGAACGACTCAAGAAATTAAAGTGACCGTCGATAAAGATGCGGCGATTGGACTGAACTTAACCGTCGCCCAAGTCTTTGGAATTATCCGAAATCAACTGGCCACTCCCGATGAAGTAACGACCTTGTCATTGGCCGGTGATTTATTCACCGTCAGACTCTTTAACGAGGGCGACACAGCGGATGCCGTAGCAGAAGACATTGAAACGTTTGAATCGATTATTGTCAGTGTCGATAACGCGGGTAATCCAGTGTTCTTGTCGGACGTTGCGTTGATTGAAGAAGTCCCAGGCTTCTCGAGCATTAACCGTATTAATGGCACGCGTTCAGTCACTGTGACAGCGGGTGTGGAAACTGAGTTTAATGCCTCACTGCTTGCTGAAGATGCGCAAGCAGCACTTGATGACTACGAACTTCCGGAAGGATTCTCAGTGACTTTACAAGGGGAATCCGAAGAAATTGGGGCAGCGGTCAATACACTCGCTTTAGCCGCGGCTTTAGGAATTGTAATTGTATATATGATTATGGCCAGCCAGTTCCAATCACTGAAATATCCCTTCATTATTATGATCACGATTCCCCTCGCCTTCACCGGTGGACTCGGTATCTTATACATCTTTAATACACCGGTCAGTGTGGTCGCCTTACTCGGGTTGATCGTCTTAGCGGGTGTCATCGTCAACAACGGCATTGTCTTGGTCGACTACATCAATCAACTAAGAGATCAAGGCTATGACTTACAAGAAGCGATACTCAAGGCCGGTGAAACAAGACTCCGGCCAATCTTTATGACCGCTTTGACTACCATACTAGCCTTGACTGGACTTGCTGCCGGGATCGGCGATGGTACTGAGCTTACCCAACCGCTCGCCTTAACCTCAATTGGGGGATTGATTTACGGAACGTTCTTAACCATCTTCGTCGTTCCCTTGATGTATGACAGTGTGTCCCGTCATGGACTGAGAATCTTACTAATTTTCCTAGGCCTCGTGACCGTTGCAGCGGGTGGGTTCTTATGGACGAGTGACCTGTTAGATCCGTTACTCATTGGAATTATCGGTGGCGGTTTAATCGCTGCGATACTTGCAACCGGTGTGATTTATTGGATCATTAAGCGGCCCAAAAATGCACCGAAAAATGCCAGTCTCGCGAGTGATGAAGACGCGTACTTTGCCCCAGACTTTGACACCGCATTAGAAGAAGCGGGGGATTTGCGTGACTAAGAAAGACGATATTTTAGAAGAAGTATTAGAACTTTTACATACCCATGCAGCGGATAAATTCACAATGAAAAATTTAGCCGAACATCTCAACCGTTCAAAGTCCTCACTTTATGAATATTTCCCCTCCAAACAAGAGATGATTACTGAGGCGTTGGAATATCTCATGGAGACCAATAAATCAGTGCTCTTAGACCCTGATACAACGGCGGACTTTAAAGCCCGTTTAAAAGGATACTTTTTAAGAATCATGCAACTCGTGGAAGACAAACGAATGATGCAAAACCTGGTCTATCATCCGGAAGTCAACACGTTGCCAGACGCCTTAAAAAAACGTCTAGAAACAAAGATGATAGCCGTGCAAGCGGCCAACCGTGAATTCTTTTGGGACGTTATGGAAGCTGGCATAAACGCTGGTGAGATTTCTTCAACTGTCTCGGCTGAACGAAAACACGTCGTGGAATCAATGATGGTTGGGACGATGGTTGAAATGTCCCACCGAGGGCTCCCATTTGATAAAGAAACTTATCTCAATGAATTGATTGACTCAATGATTTGTGTCCAACAAAAACCGTGAGGGTTACCTCCCGGTTTTTTTCTTTGAGTTTGATATACTACCGGTATGGATACATTTAAACTCGTCAGCCAATATGATCCCAAAGGGGACCAGGAAAAAGCCATTGAACAAATTGCTGTTAACATCGAAGAGGGTGTGAAAGAGCAAGTGCTTTTAGGTGCCACAGGAACCGGGAAAACTTTCACGATGAGTAACGTCATTGAACGGATTAATAAACCCGTATTAGTACTCGCCCACAACAAAACATTGGCCGGTCAGTTGTATTCAGAATTCAAGTCATTTTTCCCGGAAAACCGGGTCGAATATTACATCTCGTATTACGATTATTACCAACCAGAAGCGTACGTGCCAAGTCGTGATTTATTCATCGAAAAAGATGCGTCAATCAACGATGAAATCGATGAACTTAGACATTCAGCAACGGCCTCACTTCTCGACCGTAAAGACGTGATTGTCGTCGCTTCAGTTTCTTGCATTTATGGGATCGGTGACCCGGATGATTACCGGGACGCAACCCTGACGCTTAGAGCCGGTGAAACGGTAGACCGAGACGCCCTTTTAAAACGCCTTGTGGACATGTTATTTGTCCGCAATGATTTTGATTTTCAACGGGGAAGCTACCGGGTCAAAGGCGATACTGTAGAAATCTTACCGACTTATAAAAAGTCTGTGGCTTATCGGGTAGAATTCTTCGATGATGAAATTGAACGCATTCGCTCGTTCGATGTGTTAACGGGAGAAATTTTTGAAGAGTACCAAGTCTTAACACTCTTTCCCGCCACGCAGTTTGTGACCAATAAAGATAAACTGGATGAAGCCTTAAGACGCATTGAAAAAGAACTCGCAGAAACCATTGAAACCTTCGATAAAGAAGGCAAAGTAGTGGAGAAAGAGCGGATTAAACAACGGACTAACTTCGACTTAGAAATGCTCAGAGAAACGGGATCGTGCAAGGGCGTTGAAAACTACTCCAGGCATCTATCCTTGCGTAAAGCAGGTGAAACGCCTAATACCTTACTTGATTTCTTTGGCGATGACTTTGTGTTGATTGTTGATGAATCACACGTGACCTTACCGCAAGTGAGAGGGATGTTTAACGGAGACCAGGCGCGCAAACGGACACTGGTTGATTTTGGCTTTCGTTTACCAAGTGCGATGGATAACCGGCCCCTCAACTTCACAGAATTTGAAAAGAAAATCAAACAAGCCGTCTACGTATCTGCCACTCCAGGGGATTACGAAATGGATAAAACCCCGCACATCATTGAACAAATCATTCGGCCTACCGGTCTCTTAGATCCGAATGTCAGTGTGCAACCGAAAGAAGGTCAAATTGAACGGCTCATGGAAAAAATCTATGACCGGATGGAAAAGAACGAACGAATTCTGATCACGACATTAACGATTAAAATGAGTGAAGACTTAACCGCCTATTTAAAAGAGATGGGAATTAAAGTTGCTTACTTACATTCAGAAATCAAATCACTCGACCGCATCGACATCATTCGTGACTTACGTCTTGGCGTCTATGATGTGCTCGTTGGGATAAACTTACTGAGAGAGGGACTTGATTTACCTGAAGTCAGCTACATCGCCATTTTAGACGCAGACAAAGAAGGATTTTTAAGAAGTGAACGGTCGTTGATTCAAACGATTGGTCGTGCGGCACGGAACGTGCACGGAGAAGTCGATTTATTTGCCAATTCAATCACCCCCTCGATGGAAAAAGCGATTGGTGAAACGAATCGACGCCGCGCCATTCAAACGGCGCATAATGAGAAGTTCAAAATTACCCCTGAAACCATTCGTAAAGATGTCCGAGATTCCATTAAAGTGAAAATTGACGCGGCCGACATTGAAGCCAAACGAATTAGTGAGCTATCAAATGAAGAAAAACGATTAATGCTTGATGATCTCGATTCGCAAATGCGTAAAGCGGCTAAGAACTTAGACTTTGAAGAAGCTGCCAGCCTTCGCGACCTTATATTCGAAATAAAGGCCTCTATTTAAGAGGCCTTTTTTAATGAAAACAAGACGGTGTTGACAGTATGTGACACGCGTGTCATAATGAAGTCATGATAAAAGAGACGTTTACAAATTTAGCAGAAAATAAGCGGGCCCATATCTTGTCTAAAGCTCATCATATGTTTGCCACCCAAGGATTCGAAGCAACGACCATTCGAGATATCGTACGTTTATCCAAAATTTCAAGAGGAAGTTTTTACCAATACTTTGATGACCTCGTTGATGTGTTTAATGCGTGTTTGAATGATGTCACTGAGAAGAAGCTTGTTTACATGGATGACTTGATGAGTCAAGTGGGACAAATTCCGTTCATTAAGCTGTATGCATTAATGATGGAAAAAGGCATTGATTTTGCCTATGCGTTTAAAGATGAAGCATTGTCAATTGCCCGCGTCTTCCGGTCACCGCACCCAGACATCCAAACGTTGCATCAGTCGATTCACTCGCGAGGCATTACGATGTATGAATCGTTAATCGAAGCCGATAAAGCATCCGGGTTTATGGATCCTTACATCGATACCCACGTGCTGGCTAAAACGTTGTACAGTTTTAATGAACACGTCATTGTGACTTGGTTTGAAGCAGGCATGGAAAAGTCTGAATTGACCGAGAATGCACACCACTTTTTAACGATCATTAATCAAGGCATCGAATAGGAGAAACTATGGCGGTATTTGAAGTTCAAGGGTTATCGTATCAGTACCAAAAAAGTCACACACAGGCTGTCAATCAGGTTGATTTTAAGATTGAAAAAGGCGAGATTTTTGGCTTGCTTGGTCCCTCAGGCGCTGGCAAGTCAACCACGCAAAAAATCTTGACGAAGCTTTTAGAACACTATCAAGGGTCAGTCATTTACAACGACCAAGAATTGCGTACATACGGGGCTGACTTTTATGAAAAGATTGGCGTGGGATTTGAGCTTCCAGTTCACTTCAATAAACTGAGTGGCTTAGAAAACATGCAGTTCTTTCAAAACCTCTACAAGACACACGTCCCCATTGAACCATTGCTTGAACAAGTGGGATTACTTGCGGATAAAGATAAACGCGTCGGTGAATATTCCAAAGGCATGAAGATGCGACTAAACTTTGTGCGTGCTTTACTCAACGATCCTGACTTTTTATTTTTAGATGAAGTGACCAATGGGTTAGACCCGAAAAATGCGAAGATCATTAAAGATATGATTCTTGCGTTTAAAGCTGCAGGAGGCACCGTGTTATTAACGACCCATTTAATGGGCGATGTGGAAGCACTGTGTGACCGAGTGGCGTTCATTAAAAACGGGGCCATCATTGAATCGGATACACCCAAAGCGTTGAAAATTAAATACGGCGAGAGAATTGTTGATGTTGAATATAAAACAGATAAAGGATTAACCAAACAGACCTTTGACTTAAGTGATGTTGGGAAGAATGATGCATTCATTCAGTTATTAAAGACCGCTGACATTCAAACCATTCATAGCGGTGAGACATCACTGGAAGATATCTTTATACTGATTACAGGAGATACGTATGACGGTTAGCCTGCGCCTTTTTATCAGCGAAATTAAACGGTTATATACGTATAAAATCTTGACGATTTCACTCGCGATTAGTGCACTTTGGATGGTCATTTTATACGGCATTGGTGAGGCAAATGCTCAGTCATTTGTCGGATTATTCATTGCCCTTGATGCGTCTGTGATGAGCATCTTAATGCTCGGTGCATCTTTGTTTTTTGAACGTGAAGAAAACACTTTAAAACCGCTCTTAGTCACCCCTGTAAGTACCGGTCAAATCATTGGAGTTAAAGTCGCCTCAAGCATTTACGTGGCTTTGCAATCAGCGGTGCTTGTGAGTCTGTTTGTACGATTGGTGATGGGCATTCCAGTCGACTTTATGAGTCTCATTTTATTGGTGATGTTAATTGCTTTAGTGCATAGTATGATTGGCTTTTATCTGGCCATGAAAGCCACTGATTTTAGCGGGTTACTCGTTAATATGATTATTTATAGTTTTACCTTTGCGATGCCGTCTTTAATGGTCACGTTAGGCTTGATCAGTGGGTGGGCGGAAGAGATCGTTTGGCTATCCCCAATTGGTGATGGACTCTTCTACATGCAAGTCGTGTTTCAAACGAATGGAGCCGACGCCATTGACCCAGTGTTTTTTATCTTAAGTATCATTTATTTACTCTTCATTTCAACGGTTTTATATGTGGGATATATTAAACCTAACTACGCAACCGCGGCGGTGAAAGAATGAATGTCTATAAACGATTATTCAGCTACGAAATAAAAAATATATTTCGCGATAACATGACCGCAACGATGGTTGTATACCCACTGGTAATGACTCTATTTGGGGCGTATTTAATTCCCTTGATCATCGACCAGTTTGATGTAGGGCCCGGAGTTTTTACTGCGAGCATCATAATCCTTATAGTGCTCGCTTCTCTTGCGCCCATGCTAGCGGGGTCAATGCTCGGATTTTTACTGCTCGATCATAAAGATGAAAATACGCTTGATTCACTGCGCGTGACGCCCGTATCGCTCACGCATTATTTAACCTTTAAGTCAATCTATACGTATGGGTTATCCGTTCTGTCAAGTCTCGTCATCTTGTACGGCGTGAAATATTTAAGTGGAGACGGATATACGTATCTTGGCAGTAATGTCTGGCAATCCATCACGCCGTTATCCATCGTCACATTCAGTGTAGTGAGTGCTTTATTTGCCCCCGTATTTGGGCTATTAATTGCCACACTCGGGAACAATAAAATTGAAGGCTTTGCCTACTTAAAAAGTTTAGGCATTCTCATTTTAGTTCCCGCCTTAGTCACCTTAGACGTCTTGCAAGATATTCGACAATACGCGTTAGGGTTTGTTCCGACGTTTTGGCCGGTTAAAGGCTTATTAGAAAGTGCATCACTCACCGACAATGCCGCCAATTTAAGCAGTGCATGGTATAGCGTAATCGGAACGGTCTATTTGATTGGATTATGCGTCTTATTTATCCGATTATTTATTCGCCGTATAGCGCATTAAGCCTGGATTTTCCAGGCTTTTTTTGTGGCCGATTTTTTTGTGAAACTGCATTCAATGCTATACTAAAGTCGTGAGTAAACCAAAAGAAATTATCGAAGTGACATTTGAAGATCTCACACACGACGCACGCGGCGTGTGCAAAATAGACGGGTATCCCGTCTTTGTTAAGCATGCCTTAAAAGGCGAAAAAGCACTCATCGAAATTACGAAGAAATATAAGTCGTATGGACTGGGTCGTTTAATTCGTCTAAAAGAATTGTCCCCCTTTCGTAAAGACCCCATTTGTGAGCACTTTGCGACGTGTGGGGGATGTAATTTAATGCACATGGACTACCAAACGCAACTCGATTTCAAAACGTTTAAAACGCAATCGACGTTAAAAAAACTCGGCTCCATTGAAACTGAAATCACGCCAACCATCGGCATGCAAAATCCACTTTATTACCGCAATAAGGCGACCTTTCATTTTGACCAATTGGACGGCAAAATCTATGCAGGGTATTACCGAGAAGGTACACACCGTGTCGTCGATATTCACCGCTGCCACACATTGCCTAAAATCTTTTCTGAAATATTATTAGAACTCAAAAGCATCGCGGAAGAAGGCATCGTGGATGTCCACGCGTTAGCCACACCGAATGGCGGCTTAAAACGGGCCATCATTCGTCAGAGTTTAAGCTCTAAAGAAATTTTGATCACCTTAATTACTCATCAAAAACAATCGCTGAAAGTGAACCGCATCAATGAACGTCTAACAAAAAAATTCCCCTTGATTATGGGAATTATCCACAACGTAAATTCGAAAGCGTTTGGGCTTGGTGCTAAATCTGATCTCATTTACGGCGTTGATCAAATTAAAGAGACGATCGGCGGCATGCATTATTCAATTAATCATCGCTCCTTTTTCCAAGTGAACGCCATTCAAGCTGAAACCATGTTAGAAGAAATTGCCCGTAAAGCAGATTTAACTGGTGATGAGACAATCATTGATGCCTACGCAGGGGTTGGCCACATTGGCTTGTCACTTGCCTCGCGGGTGCAACGTGTGATTGCCATTGAAACGGTGAAAAAAGCCGTTCAAGAAGGCTTAAAAGCGGCCCGTTATAATCACATCGATAACATTGAATTTGTTGAAGCAGACGCCAAAGATGCGATCCGTGAACTTCCGTCGGTGGATCTACTCATCGTTGATCCACCACGCAAAGGGTTGCACGGTGAATTCATCAAGTCTGTCTTAGAGAAAAATATTCCAAAAATGATTTATGTATCGTGTAATGTGGCGACGCTTGCGCGAGATTTAAACCTCTTACAAGCAGGGGGTTACGTCGTCGAAGAAACGACGCCCTTAGATATGTTTCCGCAAACCTCACACATTGAATCCATCACGCGTTTAACACGGTCTGTGAGTCATTAAATGTGTGGTCGGTTCACGGTCGCTTACAGTGCCGATGAAATCACTCAATACCTGCAAGATGCATTTGCGATTGATGGGTTAGAGCTTCCCGATATTCCGCGTTTTAATGTCGCCCCTAGCATGGACGTCGTTGCCGTGTTATACGATGGCACCCATTTTCGCGGTGGCCCGATTAAATGGGGCTTTACGTTCAACAAAGGTGGAAAAACAATTCAAGCATTTAATACACGCATTGAAAGCATTCAGTCAAAGCCCTTTTTTAATCAGCTCTATCGCACGCAACGACTCGCCCTCTTGTCAACGGGATATTTTGAATGGGACACACACACGAAACACCCATACTGGATTCATTACGAGGATCAGTCCCCGATGTTTCTCGGTGGGATTTGGCGAAAAGACGCCACCTTTGAAAGCAGCATTATTACCTTAGAAGCCCCGGACGATTTAGCAAAAATACATCCTCGTGTTCCGTTTTCGATGCCGCTTTCCCGTGTGAAAACATGGCTGAGCGAGCCGACTCAAACGGCCGCAGCGTTGTATCAAAAACCATCGCAAATTACCCCGATTACATCCGCGGTGAATCGCCCAGAAAATAATGACGCCTCTATCTTGAAAAGTTTATAGGCGTAAGTGCTATAATAAGAGGCAGCTTAAGGAGGCATACCAATGACTAGTGTTAGTGGAAAATTATCATTTCGAAGTTTACGTCGATTCAATATTATTATGGGTGCGTTGCATTTTACCCAGGGGATATTGATGATTTTAATGGCCACTGTCTTTTTCTCCGATACCGTCGGAGCATTTGGCTTAGAAGTGCGTCAGAATTTTTTGTTTTTCAACCAAGAAACCTTCTCGCTTGATACAGACTACAACGTATTATTTGATTTACCAATCGCCATACTCGCCGCAGCGTTTTTACTACTGTCCGCACTGGCGCATGCGTTGATCTCAATTCCAGAAAAAACCAATGCGATTTACAACGCGGATCTCGCGAAAGGGATTAACCGTTTTAGATGGTTTGAATATGCCATCTCATCGTCCTTGATGATTATTCTAATTGCCGGACTATTTGGGATTTATGACATTGGCTCGCTCTTACTCATCTTTTTTATTAATGCGGGAATGAACTTGTTTGGTCTTGTCATGGAACAGTTAAATTCCGGCCGGCAAAAAGATGAACTCGATTGGGGACCTTTCTGGTGGGGTACGATCATGGGACTGATTCCTTGGGTCGTCATTATTCTTTATGTCACCGGAACTGCCTCAGAAGCACTCGGTGAAATTCCTTGGTTTGTTTGGGCCATTGTCGGAACCTATTTCGTTGCCTTTAATACATTCCCCATCAACATGGCATTGCAGTATTTAAAAGTTGGAAAATGGAAAAACTACATTTATGGTGAACGGGTCTACATCGTATTATCATTAGTTGCAAAAACGATTCTTGCATGGCTTGTTTTCTTAGGAACTTTCCAACCTAACTAATCGCTCAGACAAAAAAATAACACCGCCTCGAGCAGGCGGTGTTTTTAATAGGTCCGGTGAATGATTGTTTGGATCAGTTCATCGAGTACGGTGTGTTCAAGTTCTAACGCTTTCAGTGTCGCTTGAATGGACGCGTAGTACTGATCATTCATGGCCTGCGTTTTTGCTAGGCCTAATACGGTCAGGTAGGTCGGTTTTTTTCGCCGGTCGTCAGAAAAACTTTTCCCAGCCGTCGCCTCATCGCTTGTGGCTTCTAATAAGTCATCTTGAATTTGATACAACAAGCCTAAATCCCGGCCAAGTTGTTCAGTCCGCTCGAGATTTGATTCATTGCTTGCGATGGCTCCCATCATGAGTGCAGCCTCTAATAGATGCGCCGTCTTGTGTGTATTAATCGCCATCAGTTGGGCCACATCGCCAGACGTATTTTCTGAAGCGATGTCTAAAATCTGCCCGTAAACCATGCCTTTTGAGCCAATCTTTTCTGCGAGAATCCGAATCATCGCACTTTGTTTATCAGGACTGATTTGAGCGGCTTCACTGATTAACCGGAAGGCATCAGAAAGCAACGCATCCCCAACTAAAATGGCAGTCGCTTCATCAAACTGAATATGGGTGGTGGGTTGGCCGCGTCTTAAGGCATCATCATCCATCGCCGGTAAGTCATCATGGACGAGTGAATACGTATGCACGAGTTCTAAGGCAAGTGCCACACTTGCGTAGTCTTTCGCATTGAATCCGCGTGCTTCGATGGTCGCTAGCATCAGTTTGGGACGCAGTCTTTTTCCGGTCCCGCTCAGGGCGTATCGAATCGCACTTTTGAGGCGCGATTGAACGAGTGTTTCTAAGTATTGATCAATTGCTTGATCGATCCATATGTCATAATTTTCCATACGCCCATTATAGCATGCGCGAAATCTCTTAAAGACATAAAGAGGTGCCTATGGTACGCTATGAGTAGAAAGTGAGCGTGTTATGAAACCGATTGAAACGCATCTAATTACGGTTAAAAAATTGGGCATTAACGGAGAAGGCATTGGCTACTATAAAAAGCAGCCGGTTTTTATTGACGGCGCCTTGCCCGGTGAAGAAGTGATCGCCGAAATTACCCATAAAGCCGAACGCTTCATGCGCGCGAAAACAGTGCGTATAAAAAAGAAATCCCCTGATCGTACCGTCCCTTTTTGTCCGATTTTTCATCAGTGTGGAGGCTGCCAAATTCAGCACTTATCGGTGAATGCCCAACACCAAGAAAAGAAACATTTAGTTGTTGAGTCACTCGCCAAATACGCCAACCTCACCTTAGCACCTGGGACCCTTTTACCAGTCGATAAAGGATTTAAAGACCGGTACTACCGACATAAAGCGCAGATGCCACTTGTCAATACCAAAGATGGCATTATGACCGCCTTGTATGAAAAGGATTCAAGAAAAGCGGTGCCGATGAAAACGTGTCCCGTTCATCATCCCGCCATTAACCGCGTCAATCAAGCCGTCATCAAGATTTTAAATGATAGTGATTTAGACGTGTTTGACGCGACTCTCCGCAAAGGACTTTTAAGAACACTCGTGACTCGTGTCTCATCCTTTGATGAAAGTGTCCAAGTCACACTCGTCGTTACGATATATAATCATTCACTGAGGGAAGTCGCTAACCGAATTCAGGCGATTGATGGTGTGAAAAGTGTTGCCATCTCAAAAAACTATGATGTGACGACCCACGAAATCATGGGTGAAACAAGTGAAGTTTTAGCGGGTGATGACACCATTATAGAAGCAAACGGTTCTCTAAAATTTAAGCTCCACCCCAAATCATTTTATCAACTCAATCCGCCTGTTGCTCACGCGATGTATGACTATGTGGCCTCGTTATTAACGACGGAAAAAACAGGCATTGATTTATATACAGGAAGTGGCACACTCGCTTTAAGACTCGCTAAGCAGTTAACCAAAATGACGGGCGTTGACCTGTCTGAAGATTCAATCAAAAGTGCCAAAGCGAACGCACTCACCAATGATTTAAAGCACGTCGTGTTTTTAAAAGATAAAGCGGCTGATGGCCTTAAGTATCTCTTGAAAAAGGAAACGCCAGATCTCATCACGTTTGACCCACCTCGCAGTGGATTGGATGAGAAAACCCTCAAGATGGTCGCTCAATCCGGGGTAGAGACTTTGATTTACATATCATGCAACCCAAGTACCCTCGGAAAAAACTTAAATGTGTTAAAAAAACACTACAGAGTTAAATCAATAAAGATTTACGACATGTTCCCTCATACCTCTCATGTGGAGAGTGTCGTTGTCTTAAAGAGACATCCAGTATCTTAATTGGAGTTTAATATGACCGACAAAGATTACGCGCTCGCTATTATTGAGCTTAAAACAAAAGATGATATTTTAAGAGACCGTCTAATAAAAAATGGGTCTTTATGGGATGGATACCATCCTGACATGCGTGCTCTTCATAACGAGAATATTCACAGATTAAAAGGAATGATGGTATCAAATGGATTCCCGCGGATTTCTACGGTTGGAAAAGAGGCGTATGAGGCTGCATTTTTCATTGTCCAGCACGCCATTGACCACCCAACAGTCATTAAGAAATATGCCGAAGATTTATGGAGTGAGGCTCAAAAAGGGGACGCGTTAATGATTCATTACGCCTACTTAATTGATCGAATTGCAGTTTTTGAAGGCCATCCACAGATTTATGGAACACAGTTTGATTGGGATAAATTTGGTCAGCTTTCACCAATGGGTGAGGTGAATTTTAAAGCAGTCAATACGAAGCGCAAAGAGCTCGGTCTTGTTCCCTTGGAGGATCAAATTGTAAGGATGCGTGCGCAGGCCAAAAAGCACGGGCAAACTCCACCAAGTGATTTCGAAGAAAAACAAGCAAGGTTTCATGCATGGCTCAAAGAGGTTGGTTGGCGCACATAATTTATTTATCGTGTATAATAAAAGCATTTACAAGGGAGGATTTATATGGCTACACAAGCATTGAAAGAATCAAAGCTCAATATTCCACGGTTGATTAGATTTAACAAAATCATGGGGTCAGTCCACTTGGTCCAAGGGGTTGCCATGATGATTTTTGCTTTCTTTGTCTATCCGAATCTTTCAGACAATCAAGCAGCTTTTGAAATTCCTGTGGTCGGTCAATACCTTGCCTTTATCGAAGGCCAAGGACTCGTTCTGACAACGACCGATACATTATTCAACTTACCATTTTTACCAATGACAGCAAGCTTCTTGTTGTTATCAGCGTTGTTTCATTTCATCATCGCGATTCCGTACAAGAAAAAATATGCTGAAGGTTTAGAGCAGGGTATTAACAAATTACGTTGGTATGAATATGCCTTGTCATCCTCGCTCATGATTGTCTTGATCTCCGCCTTATTTGGGGTGAGGGATATCGCAGTCTTCGCACTCATCGCCCTCGCGAATGCAGCGATGAACTTATTTGGTCTCGATATGGAATTGTTGAACGGTGGAAAAGATAAAACCGACGGAAAAACCAACTGGCTTCCTTTCATATTCGGATCTGTCATTGGTCTTGCACCTTGGGTGGCGATTGCTTTATACATTGGAGTTAACCCAAACATCGATCAAGTCCCGGGATTTGTCTGGGCCATTTTAGCGACGTACTTTATCGCCTTTAATACATTCCCCGTCAACATGTACTTACAGTATGCGGGAATTGGTAAATTCAAAAACTATTTATACGGCGAACGTGGTTACATTATCTTGTCGTTGGTCGCGAAAACCTTACTCACATGGCTCGTCTTATTCGGGGCCTTCCAACCATCTTAATCATTGCCTTTTAAAGCTTCCTGCGGGAAGCTTTTTTTATGGCTTTTGATGCGATGTGATACACTAAATCATGATGAAAAAACCACGAATGAAAACCGCTTTATTTCAAGCGTCCAAACTGAGTACTTTGGATTATCAAAAAATCGGCCAACGCCTTTTCAATGGTGCCACGTGTGTGGTCCCAACGGAAACGGTTTATGGTTTAGCTGCCAACGGGTTAGATCCAACCGCCATCGCCAAAATTTACGCGGCAAAAGGCCGGCCCTCTGATAACCCGCTTATTTTGCATATCGCAGATTCGACCATGCTAAAACAGATTGTGACCGATATTTCAGAAGATGCTAAAACGCTGATGGATGCTTTTTGGCCCGGTCCCCTCACGCTCATATTTAAAAAAGCCACACGCGTCCCTTATGCAGTGACAGGTGGCCTTGATAGTGTGGCGGTAAGAATGCCGAGTCATCCGGTGATGCACGCTTTAATACATGCTGCGAATACGCCGCTTGCTGCGCCATCCGCGAATCTTTCTGGGCGCCCATCATCGACCACCTTCGCGCATGTAAAAAACGATTTATTCGGCCGCGTGGATATGATCATTGATGGCGGGGAAAGTATGATTGGGTTAGAGTCAACCGTCGTGGATGTTAGCCGGGAAAATGTGGAAATATTAAGACCTGGTCAGATTGATCAAGCGATGCTCGAAGCCACATTAAAAAAGCCAGTTCCTTACACCCAGTCAACCGTCGATATCCCGCGTTCACCGGGTCTGAAATATGGACACTATCAACCCCAAGGATCGGTTGAATTAATACTCGGGGATACACCGGAAATTTTTGAATATTTAATGCGTCAAACAGCGCCAGAAAATACGCGAGTCATATGCCCGATAGAGTGGGCTGAACATTTCAGTTTTTTAAAGGTGAGTCCTCTTGGATCGATCGATGATTCAGCCTCAATCATGAGAGACTTATATGCGCGTTTAAGAGAGATGGATGATGATGACGTTGAGATGATTTATTTGCTTGCTCGTCCCGATCTTAATGCCGCCTTGTTAGACCGCATGAAAAAAGCCGCCAATCATCATGTGACTCACTTAGTAGAAAGCGAGGACCACTAAATGGATATCCGCCACGCCACACGTGCTGACATTCCGATAATCTTAACCTTCATCAAAGAACTGGCGGTGTATGAAAAGATGGCCGATCAGGTGGAAGCGACTGAAACCGCGTTAGAAAAGTGGCTCTTTGATGACCCGAAAGCTCACGTTTTTGTAGTCTTTGAGGGTCGTAAGGCGGTTGGGTTTTCGCTATATTTTACGCACTTTTCAACCTTCAAAGGAAAACCCGGCATCTACATCGAAGATATCTACATTCAAAAAGCATCCAGAGGAAAAGGCTACGGAAAAGCGCTTTTTAAAAGGTTCGCGAAAATGGCCAAAGATGAAGACTACGGCCGAATTGAATGGTCGTGCTTAGACTGGAATACACCAAGCATTGAATTTTATTTATCACTCGGTGCTAAACCAATGAAAGGGTGGAGTGTGTATCGCCTTGAGGGGGACACCATTGATGACTTATTAACCTAAAAAAGGGACACACTTTATGAGAAAGTGCGTCCCTTTTTTAGTCATTGACTGTCGGTAACTGATACCCTGTTTTTTCAAAATATTTTTCTAGAAGAATCGCCCCAATGACGATGAAGGGAATCGAAGCGAGTAAGCGAATACTAGTAAACTTAAGTCCTAAGATGGACGCTTCCATAATAGTCATGGGAATCATGAATAAAGAGGCTGCTGTGACGTAAGTAAAGATGGAAGAATACTTGGCGCCTTTATGATAAAGCGCATTGGCCACAGGAAATGCGACGAAGGTGCCTCCCACCGTGGTGGAAGCAAGCAGGATTGAATAGATGAAACGCATCGGGTTATTGGTTTTTCCGAAGTGTTTTTCAATCGTTTCATTTTTCGCCCAGACATCAAACAGACCGATTAAAATAAAAGCGGGTGGTAGTATCAATACCATGTCGATGGCAAAGACTAAAAAGTTGTCCCAAATAGCTAACCCAAAATCATATTCTACGATCCAAGAGACCAGTGAAAAGATTAAGAACGCACCAAAGATTAGATAGTTCCGCGTTGATTTTGTCATACGATTTCACCGTATAAAATTCCTGCAATTAGGGAAATGCCAGCGGCGACTAAGAAGCTCATGATGTTTCTTAAAATGGTCGCCTTTCGTCCCATATACGCTTTTTCTAAGGGATAGGTTACGACCCCAACGAGCATCAAGGATGTGACAAATGCTGTAATCACCATATAGGGTACCCCGCGCTCTAAAAGAATCCGTGACAAGGGGTAAGCAATAAACCCAGGCATCATTGTCACAGAGCCAATGCCAAGACTGAATAAGACGCCTAAAAAGACATTTTCTTGGCCCAAGTTTTCAATGATGAAATCTTCCGACACCAATAAAATTAACGAAATGAGCATGAGTAAAAACAAATAGTTGGGCAAGGTTTTATAAAATTTCATCCAGCCTTTTTTTAAGCCCATCAAGGTCTTAGTTGGGTCAAAGAGAAAGGATACGACTAATGCGCCTCCAGTTACGATATATAATGCGATCATACGTCCCTCGTTTTTAATTAGTAAGTTTATAATAAGTCATGTATTACTGTATCATATCTCTTAAAGGAGTATGCCGATGCCTTCTTCAAACATCCAAGATACCATGCAGGTGGTGGATGCCTGGATGATAGATGCATATCCGGAGTGTCACGTTGAAATGAAGTGGAATCAACCGATGTATCTCTTGAATCAAACCTTTATCATCGCTTTTAGCAAGACACAAACACACCTCTCCATCGCTCCCGAACGGGCCTGTTTAGATCACTTCGAAGAGGCGATTCACTCACTTGGACTCACGCGTTCGAAAGAACTATTAAAGGTTCCCTGGGATACGCCTGTGCCCTATGAGCTAATTGCATCAATGATTGAATACAACATCCAAGAAAAAGCACATTTAAATACGTTATGGCGATAAAAAAGCGGGTCCACTTATAAAGTGAATCCGCTTTTTCTATTTACGCTCTTCTAAGGGGCAGGTGTTGACGCCAATGAGTTTATACAGCCCACACATTCCAACCGCCCCAGTCACAGCTAACACTGCGCCTGAGACATATAAAACGATGGAAGGTGTCGCCAGTGGATCGCCCAGTAATAATCCAACAACGACTAAGACTGCAGCAATCACATACCGAATGCGAGCGTCTAATTTTCCGACATTTTTCATATCAATCTCCTTGCAAGTGGCTTAATGGTATTATAAATACTAAGCACGTACGATGCACATTATATGCGTTTTAAAGGAGTGTTAAGATGGAATTTATTTTTCGTAAAGGCGACCCGAATCATCCGCTTTATTTACTCTTCCATGGGACCGGAGGGAACGAGCACGATTTGCTCGGTCTGATGGATCTAATTGATGAAAAAGCCTCGCTTTTAAGTTTTCGTGGTGACGTCAATGAACACGGCTTACTCCGATTTTTTAAACGGGTCAGACCTGGTGTATTTGATGAGGCTGATTTGATTGAACGGACCGCCGCTTATCAAAGTGAACTGCAAGCCTTGATTGATACCCATCAAACAGATGCGTCGCATGTGATTGCCTTAGGGTATTCGAACGGTGCCAACTTCATAGGGAGTATGCTGTATCATAACGAAACCCGTATTCAAACCTGTGTGCTACTCCATCCCATGGTGCCCTATGAATCGATTAAACCGAAAAATTTAGACGGTATTAATGTATTAATTACGGCTGGGAAAAACGATCCGATTTGCCCATACAAAGAAAGCCTTCAATTGCAAGATGACCTGACAAATGCATCGGCCTCAGTCACCTTAGAACCGACCGATCAAGGCCACCAAATTTCACAAGCAGAACTCGCATCCGTGAAAGCTTGGTTAATGCGTCAATATACGTAATAGTTTAGGAGTAGTATGGAAGCCGATAAATTACAGACCCTCAGAGAATTTAGAACGTTAATTGATACGCATCAACTAGAACCATTGAAGGGTCAAGCCAATGCCTTAGAAGCGTATTTTTTAGCAGATATTATCGAAGTTTTAGAACCCGCCAAACAAAGTTTGGTGTTTCGTTTACTGGCTAAAGATAATGCACTGGCCGTCTTTGAATACATCGAAGTCGACACTCAGCAACAACTCATACAAAGTTTGACAGACACCGAAGCCTTATCCGTTTTTAAAAATTTAGAGCCCGATGACCGCGCCGCCTTGATGGATGAGTTGCCCGCAAAAGTGGCGAAGTATTTACTCGAATCGCTGACCAAAAAAGAAAAAGCACTCACGGCCCTTGTCATGGGATATGAGTCTGGGTCTGCCGGAAATTTGATGACACCGAAGTATGTCTCTTTTAAAAAAGGGATAAGTGTTCAAGAAGCACTCGTCATCATTCGTAAAAAAGCCCAAGACATGGAAACGATATACCATTTATATGTGACGAATTCTACTCGGCAAATTATCGGGTATCTCGACTTAAAAGATTTACTTACCGCAGACCCTGATACCTTGATTGATGAGATTAAAGAAGACCCGATTTATGCGCGCGTCTCCGATGATGCAAGAGATGTCGCACGGCTCATGCAAGATTCTGATTTAGTGGCCGTCCCAATTGTCGATCATGATGAACGTCTTGTCGGGGTCTTTACCGTCGATGATGCCATGGATGTCTTATCCGATGAAGCCGTTGAAACGGCACTTACAGCATCAGGGTTACTGGAGTTTTCGTCCCGTGAAGAAGACCGTTCACGCGTTTTAACGACGGGAAAGCTTCCCGCCATTTTGCGTGTTCGCATTCCCTTTTTACTGATTACCTTATTTGGGACCATGTTTGCGGGAACGGTCATTGCAGGCTTTGAAGAGACCCTTGCGAGTGTGACTGCCTTAGCCTTTTTCATCCCCGTCGTGATGGCCATGGGCGGTAATGTTGGGAGTCAATCGTCGACCATCTTCACCCGGGCCTTAGCGCTTGGCCAAATCGATACGAAACAGTTTATTAAACAGTGGCGTAAAGAAGTGCTTGTAGGCATTGCGATGGGAGTTATTTTAGGGCTCATCGCCGCGGCAGTCGTCTACATTTGGCAACAAGACCTCACTTTAACCCTCGTTATTACTTCGGCAATCTTTGGAAGTATCACACTCGCCACAGCTTTAGGGTTTATGATTCCCTTTATCTTGATGAAAACAGGGGTCGATCAAGCCGCTGGAGCGATTCCCTTTATTACGACCATCCAAGATATTTTGGGATTGCTGATTTATTTCGTATTAGCCTTGTGGTTACTATAAAGGCATCTAAACTTAAAGTAGATACTTAACGGTATCTACTTTTTGTATTAAATCATCTAAATGCTCTACAAAAAAAGCTCATCGATGTAATTAGTCGATGAGCCTAAATAGTATTCATTTATTGAAAGATGCGTTTTCGGTGGATTAAAATTTGTAATAAGGCCCAAAATGAGATGAAAATAAGACCGTCACCAATGCTTTCAAGAATTGAAACATCATCGTTGAAACTTTGCCACGACCAGACATAAATGATCGTACCTAAGACTCCTGGAAGTGCCATTTGGACGAGGACCTCATTAAGGGTTGGTTTGGGTAAGCGCTTTGTATCGCCTTTTTTTGCCATTAAACGTCACTCCTTTGGTGTGATTATACCATATTTAAGAGTTCGTAAAGTTTGCAAATATTCGCCATTGGATTTACAATATTTAATGTAATTACGTTGGAGGAAATCCGCATGAATGGTTTTGAAAAAAGAACGCAGAAAAAGCGCAATCACATCTTAAAAGTTGCGCAAACATTATTTAAAAAACACGGCATCAAAAAGATGAATATTTTAGATATCGCAGATGCGGCCGAAGTCTCACATGTAACGATCTATCATTATTGGGGAAATAAAGAAGGGCTAGTTGAAGCTGTGATGGCTGAAACCCTTAATGACGTGACCCAACAAGGGGTGGATATTTTAGATACCGCGAAAGATTTTGAAGAAGGTCTAGACAGAATTTTAGATTACGAGGCGAACCGCTATCAAGGGTTTGACGCCTCCTTTAAAGAAGCATTGGTCGCGTATGAAAAAGCCCAATTGCAAAGAGAAGACATCGATGTCATGGATTCTTTAAGACGCTTTATTGAGCTTGCGCCGGACTCCGACATTCCCGTCCGTAAGTTTTCGAGTGAAAGCATGAAAGTGTTTGTGTATTTATTCCGGTATTTAAAATCCCATGGCTTTTTAGACAATCCGACTGTAAAAAAAGAAATTACGGACTTCTTTAAACACGGCATTTTAGATTATACGAAGGACCGTGCATGATATTTGCCATTGCGACTGTAAAAAAACACATCGCCGAACATTACGCGTTCACCGAACACTTTGACCTTTATAAAATCATTGGCCAAGAAGCCAAATACATGCGCTCTATTGCCTATTCCACAAGCGCCCATTTAGAAAGCTTTGATCACTTAAAAGACGGCGGGGTCGATGCCATCGCTGTAGATATGATTGGCGATGAAACCTTTGAACATCTAGAAGGCCGAGGCATTGATATTTACTACGGCCAAAAAGGGGACGTTAAAACCTTTTTACTGGAATATTTAGATGGCCACATCAAAAAACCCAAAGTCTATATTGAAGATACCGCGGTCTGTGCCTTGTAGCACCGGCCTTTTTTTTGGTCTAAACCAGTTAGACACACCTACTCCTAATGGTCCATCTATGTGGTACACTTAAAGCACAAGGAGGGCGCATATGGCGAGTAAATATCATAATTTAGCACGACAATTAGAAAATCGTATCGAAGGATTGGGCTATAATGCTTCACTCCCGTCTGAACGTGAGTTAGCGATTGAGTTTGACGTTTCACGGATGACCATCCGTAAGGCCATTGATGAGCTCGTTCGCAAAAACAAATTGTACCGAATCCCCCACGTTGGGACGTTTACAACCGATAAGAAATTGTACAAAAAAATGGATGTGTTCTTAGGGTTTTCCAGAGAAGTCGAACAAGCCGGCGGTGTGCCATCCACGGAATTACTCGAATATTCCCTGATGCCAGCGGATGAACGAATTGCGGGGAAACTCGATATCCCAGTCGGTGATTTTGTCTACAAAATCATTCGCTTACGAAAGAAAAATCACGTTCCCTTAATTATTGATGAGTCGTATTTCCCCAAAGACATCGTGCCGCTTTCCGAAGCAATTGTGGAAACGAGTATTTACGAATACATCCAAGATGAACTCGCTCTCAACATGGTCTTTGCCGATCAAAAGCTGGTTGCTCGTTTTTGTAAGGAAGAGTACCGCGACTATTTAGAAGTAAGCGCCAAAACCCCCGTCATGTATGTCGAGTTAACGGGCTACTTAGAAGATGGACGTATCTTTGAGTATTCCGAATCTTATAAAAATTCAGAACGTTATGAATTAGTCATCAGAAGCCATCATTAAGATGGCTTTTTTCATGGGGTAATCCACCCTCTAATAGAAGGGGCATATGATACAATAAACGCGAGTTATTATAGGAGGTATTACCATGCAAATAGGAATTATGGGACTCGGTAAAATGGGTGAAAATCTCGCCTTGAATATGCAAGATCATGGGTTTGAGGTTGTCGCCTATAACCGATCTGAAAAACCCCACTTAGACGGACAATTTCCTTTGTTTCATGACGTTCAGGCATTTGTCAACGCATTAAAGGCTCCCCGTACCATTTGGATTATGTTAACCGCAGGATCCGTGGTGGATACTGTTATTGACACGTTAAAGCCGTTGCTTGATAAAGGCGACACGTTGATTGACGGTGGAAACTCTCGCTTTTCTGACACGATAAGGCGGTATCAAGCCCTCCAAAAAGATGGCTTAGAATTTATCGACTGTGGCACGAGTGGTGGGACCGAAGGCGCTCGCCATGGGGCCAATCTGATGGTCGGTGGGACATCCGATAGTGTGGCTCCTTTAAAACCACTCTTTGATGCTGTGGCGTTAGAGGGCGGCGTGAACTACGTCAACCAACCAGGCGGCGGCCATTACGTGAAAATGATTCATAACGCCATCGAATACGGAATGATGCAAGCCATTGCTGAAGGGCTTGATGTGTTAGAACGTAGCCCTTTTGACGTGGACTTGGTAGAAACCACACGGGCTTGGAATGAAGGCTCGATCATCGAAAGTTATTTAGTCGGAATTACCCACGACCAACTCAAACTCGATCCGACCCTCGCCGATTTAGTCGGCAAAGTCGATGAATCTGGGGAAGCCAAATGGACCGTTGAAGAAGCCATTCAACTTGGCGTTGACGTCCCAGTTATCGCGACCAGTTTATTTAACCGTTTTAAATCTAAAGATGAGAGAAATTACCGGGAGAAAGTCTTAGCCGCAATGCGTAACGGCTTTGGTGGCCACGCGGTTCATAAAAAATGACCCCTTTATCATTCATCGTATTTGGCTCAACAGGCGACCTCATGCAAGAAAAACTTATCCCCGCATTTGCGGGGTTATTTCGCCGTAAAAATGTTGCTGAAGGCTCCCACATTATCGCCGTTGGCCGTAGAGACTATACGACCGATGAATATCTCCATGAATTAAAATCACGGGTCAAAGACGCCGCTGATTATGACACGTTAAAAGATGTTATGACTTACGTAAAAATCGACGTGAATGATTCAGACACATACACGGAAATTATCAATGCTCGCCCAACCTTACATGCAGACCGGATTTTTTATCTGGCGGTCCCCCCGCGTTTATTTCCAATTATTACCGAAGGTTTATCGGTGTCTAAGTTATTAGTCTCAAAGAATCAAGCGCACCGAATTGTCTTTGAAAAACCGTACGGGGAAAACTTAAACAATGCCCGCTTGATTAATGATCAAATTTGTCAGTACGTGGATGAAAGCCAAATTTACCGAATTGATCATTACTTGGGCAAAGAAATGATGCAAACCTTACTTGCTCTACGCTTTGCGAATAAGATTTTTGAAAATGTCTGGGATCGAAAAGCGATTGATTCAGTGACCATCGTCGCCAAAGAATCGATTGGTGTGAAAGACCGAGGCCCATACTTTGACCATATTGGGGCGCTTAAAGACATGGTCCAGTCACACCTCTTACAAATGGCTGCACTGGTGGCCATGGATGAACCTTCCTCGATGGACGCTGAAGCCATCCGGGATGAAAAAGTTAAAGTGTTAGGTGCCATTAGTGTCGACCCCAACTCCATCGTCATGGGTCAATACGCGGGCTACTTAGCGGAAAAAGGTGTGGCGGAGGCGTCCACGACAGAAACGGCCGTCTATTTCAAAGCCTGTTTAAACAATGATCGCTTTTTAGATGTTCCGTTTTACTTTTTAACCGGTAAAATGCTCACCGAAAAACGGTCTGAAATTATTATTAAATTCAAACCACACTCGAAAGCCAATACCTATTATGAATCGCTTGATTTAATGCCTAATGAACTACGCATAAAAGTGGCGCCTGAAGAGGGCGCGGCGATTTTATTTAACATTAAAAAACCAGGCATTGATCAATCGATCTCTGATAAAGAGTTTACCTATTTTCATGATGAAGAAGCCATCGGCAATAATCCCGAAGCCTACGAAAAACTGTTGCTGGAAGTGGTTCATCACCGGCCCACACTGTTTACCCGCTGGGATGAAATTGAAACGGCTTGGACCATCATTGATTCAATTAAAGACCGAGCGAAAGCTCCCAAACCTTACACCGATAGTGAATCATTTGAAGCGCTATTAGAAGCGCATCGATTGGAGGTCGGCCATGATTTACGATGTGTCTATGACGATCCATCCTGAGATGACCGTCTATAAAGATATTCCTGCGAAAAAACCTGTTTTTGATACGCTTTCAACCCATCACACGGGCAGTGCCCATGAAGGCGTTGTGACGATGAGTCTGCATACAGGCACACATCTTGATTATCCGCTGCACATGATTGCAGGGGGCGGTGTCTCCGATGACACGATTCCTGATGGCCTGTTGGGCCCCGTGAAAGTATGCACCGTGACTGAAGATGTGATTGACCGGGAAGTGGTTGAAGCGTGTGACTTAAAGCCAGGTGATGTCGTCTTTTTTAAAACCCGTAACTCAGAGGTAGACTTCTTTGATTTTTCTTTTGTGTATGTCGATGAAAGCGGGGCAAAAGCCTTGCAAGCCATCGGCGTTAAAGGGGTTGGCCTCGACGCCTTAGGCATTGAACGCAGTCAACCGGATCATCCCACCCATAAAATTCTTTTAGGAGCGGGCATCTTTATTTTAGAGGGCTTGCGCTTAAAAGCAGTGCGTGATGGACACTATGAATTGATTTGTTTACCGTTAAAGATTGTGGGGGTTGACGCACTCCCTGTGCGCGCTTTATTAAAAACGCGCGAACCAAACAATTAGTGATATACTAATGAAAACCCTAGAAAGGAATCCTTATGGACGCGTCTTTAAATGAGATTCTGATTGCATTTTTACTCACCTTATTTGCGGGACTTTCCACAGCAATTGGGAGCGCCATTGCCTTTTTTGCGCGAAAAGCGAGTACTTCGTTTTTATCGTGGGCTTTAGGCTTTTCAGCCGGTGTCATGGTGTATTTATCGTTCGTAGAAATTTTCCCGAAAGCCTTTGAATCACTTGCCTTAGAAATGAGTGAGACCCGCGCATATACATTGACCACACTTGCCTTTTTTGGCGGGGTATTACTCACCGGGGTGATTGACCGGCTAGTCCCAGATAGTGTGAACCCGCACGAACCGAAAGATTACGAAGATTCAAGTACGCCCGGCAATGAAAAATCATACAAACAATTGATGCGAATGGGCTTATTTACGGCTTTGGCGATTACCTTGCATAACTTGCCAGAGGGGATGGCTACATTCATTGCGGCGATTGAAGACCCGGCCCTTGGGATTACCTTAGCGATTGCGATTGCCATTCACAACATCCCAGAAGGCATTGCTGTCAGCGTGCCAATCTACTACGCGACGGGATCAAAAAAGAAAGCCTTCTTTTATTCCGCGATCAGTGGCCTGGCAGAGCCGATTGGCGCATTGGTCGGTTTCTTAGTGCTTTCCATCTTCCTTACTGAAACATTGTTTGGTCTGATTTTCGCGGGAGTCGGTGGCATCATGGTCTACATTGCCCTCGATGAACTCTTACCCACTGCCGAAAAATACGGCGCTCATCACCAAGTTATTTACGGCCTTGTCCTGGGCATGGCTACCATGGCGCTAAGCCTGATGATATTCTTTTAAAAAGTGCTTCGGCACTTTTTTTATTTTCCAAAGTCTCACCGCTTGACAACCCCTTTAAACCGTATATAATATAAGTAGTTAGCACTCGTATATGTTGAGTGCTAATAAACCAAAAAGGAGTGATTACTATGTTTCAATTATCCCCATTTAACTCGACGATTCGACCCTTGAGATTGACCGAATGGATGGATGACATCTTTGAATCCAATGCGTTTAAACTCGACGTGAAGAAAACTGATAAAGGCTACCACTTAGACGCTGAAGTTCCGGGGTTTGATAAAGATTCCATCACGATTTCTTACCACGATGACACACTAACCTTGGAAGCTCTACATAACGAAGACAGCCAAGAAGATGCGGATGAATTCGTGCATCAAGAACGTCGGCACGTGTCTTTAAAACGGGCGCTTTATTTACCAAACATTGATGAAGCAGCGATTAAAGCCAAACTCTCAAACGGTATCTTATCGGTTGACTTGCCAACCGCTGTGAAACCATCCACCCAAATTGTCATTGACGTCGAGTAATCCAAAAAGACCCGGCCTTTAGGTCGAGTCTTTTTCTTAAAAAGGAGGGCCCAATGAATGTAAATCACATGCAAAATGCGCTTAAAAAAGCGCTAGAAACGACGCAAAAACTGACCATTGAATACGGTCACCCAGCAATCACGGTTGCCCATATTCATTATGGGCTTTTAAGCGTGGAAGATTCCTTAGTAGAGGGTTTCTTTACCCAAGAAAAACTCGACATCAAAGGACTAAAAGCGGATTTACTCAAGGCGCTTAAAGCGCTCCCGAATATCGAAGATACCAATCAACTCTATATGGACCGTAAGGCCAATCAAGTGATGATTGAAGCGGAAAATATTCGGACGGGACTGTCCAGTGATACGCTGAATATCGAGCACGTATATTTAGCGTTAGATAAAGATAAAACAACGCGTGAACTGTGGCACGAAAAAGGGTTTAATAAAGGGCGCTTCGAAGCGTACATTAAAGCTTTTAGAGCGCATGAAACAGAGGCTGAAAATAAGCCAACAAAAACGCTTGATAAGTACGGCCGCAACTTAGTTGAAGCCGCCAAATCAGGTGCCCTTGACCCAGTCATTGGCCGCGACGATGAAATTCGCCGGGTCATCCGGATTCTTTCTAGACGCACAAAAAATAATCCCGTTTTGATCGGTGAACCCGGCGTCGGTAAAACGGCGATTGCCGAAGGTTTATCTTTACGCATTGTAAACGGCGACGTCCCGGAAGGCTTAAAAGATAAATACATTTATGCGCTGGATATGGGTGCGCTTGTGGCGGGTGCGAAATACCGCGGTGAATTTGAAGAGCGATTAAAAACCCTCTTAAACGAAGTGAAACACGCGGCGGGTCAAATCATTTTATTCATCGATGAACTTCACTTGATTGTGGGGGCGGGTAAAACGGACGGTGCGATGGACGCGTCTAACTTACTCAAACCAATGCTCGCGCGCGGTGAACTGCACTGCATCGGAGCCACCACTCTCGATGAATACCGTCAGTACATCGAAAAAGACGCGGCGTTAGAAAGACGGTTCCAGCAAGTCCAAGTGTTAGAACCGAGTGTCGAAGATACGATCAGTATTTTAAGAGGAATTAAAGAAAAGTTTGAAATCCATCACGGCATCAAAATCAACGACCAAGCCTTAATCGCCTGTGCAAAGTTATCCGATAAATACATCGCGGACCGGTTTTTACCAGACAAAGCGATTGACTTGATGGATGAGGCGGCCGCGCTCATCCGCACTGAAATTGATTCAAAACCGCTCGAACTCGATCAACTCTCACGAAAACTTCTCCAGCTAGAAATCGAGAAAACGTCTCTCGAAAAAGAATCAGACGCCCCGTCTAAACAACGCTTAGACGCGTTAAATGAAGAAATTAACGCGCTCAAAGAATCCCACGACCAACTGCAAGTCAAATGGGATAAAGAAAAAGCGATTTTAAACGAAGAAAAAGATTTGAAAACAAAAATCGAATCGATCAAGCAAGCGATGGAAGAAGCCCGACGCAATTACGATCTTGAAACTTTAGCAAGACTGCAATACGGGGATTTACTCGAGGCTGAAAAAGCCTTAGAAAAGGCAAAGTCAAGGCCCCACCCCGATACTGAACTGATTAAAGAAAGCGTCTCTGAACACGAAATCGCCGAAATTGTCTCGAAATGGACCGGCATTCCCGTCCAAAAACTTTTAACCAGTGAAAAAGCCAAACTCTTAGACTTAGAAAGCGAACTCCACAGGCGCATCATCGGTCAAGATAAAGCGGTGAACGCCGTATCGAATGCGATTATTCGAGCGAGAACGATGCTCAATGATCCGAATCGTCCGCTCGGTTCATTCATTTTCTTGGGTCCGACTGGGGTTGGTAAAACAGAACTCGCAAGAACCCTCGCAGCGACGCTTTTTGACAGTGAAAACGCCTTAGTCCGAATTGACATGAGTGAGTATCAAGAACGCCATAGTGTGGCCCGCTTAATCGGTGCGCCGCCGGGCTATGTTGGCTACGAATCAGGCGGTCAACTGACCGAAACGATTCGCCGCAAACCGTATTCTGTGATCTTATTTGATGAGATTGAAAAAGCCCACCCCGATATTTGGAGTGCCCTTTTACAAATTCTCGACGACGGCCAAATGACCGACGGTCAAGGGCGTCACGTCAACTTTAAGAATACGCTCATCATCATGACATCGAACTTAGGCAGCCATTTACTGTTAGAAAAACTGCAAAGCGACGCGGCGATTACAGAAGCCGATGAAACGGCCGTCTTAGATACATTAAGACAACACTTTAAACCCGAGTTTTTAAACCGGATTGATGACACCATTGTCTTTAAACCTTTAGAAATGGAAGAACTCTATCAAATCATTGACTTACAAATCAACCGACTCAATGACCGGTTAAAAGAGCTCCAACTCTCCGTCACCTTAGACGATGATGCAAAAGGCAAAATACTCGCTGAGTCGTACGTCCGTGAATACGGAGCGAGACCCATTAAACGTTACATTAGCCGGCACATTGAGACGAAAATCTCAGAAATGATGTTGCGCGATGAACTTGGCGAAAACCAAACTTTGGACGTCTCCAGTGATGGCGTTAACTTTACCTTTACAGCAAGAGCGCACAGTTAAATGTGCGCTTTTTTCATGCTATAATGGCCGCATGCGTACACGTGATTTATTCGCCACTTTTTTAAAGATTGGTGGCTTGACCATTGGCGGGGGTTACGCAATGATTCCCGTCATTGAAAAAGAGCTTGTGGACCGAAAAAAATGGGTAGAACCGACCCATTTTTATCATTTAATTGCGATTGCCCAAGCGATTCCCGGCATCATCGCCTTAAATAGTGCCATTTATTTAGGGTATAAACTCAAAGGCATTAAAGGGGCCGTAGCTGCTGGATTCGGTGTGGTCCTTCCGAGTTTTATGATTATGTTAGCGGTGGCAATTGGTTTTGTCGTATCAGGTCCGTTTCCCACGTGGCTCAACCGTTTTTTTGAAGGTGTGAGAGTTGCGGTAATTGCCCTGATCTTAGTCGCGGCGATGCGGCTTTTCTCGCATACCAATAATCCTTACCGGGTGGTCATTACAGCCGGTGTTTTAGCGATTATGATTTTCACCACGCTGCATCCGTTTTTTATCATCGCCAGTGTGATTGCACTGACGGTGCTATTTACACCCAAAGGGGCCATCCATGTGGATTAATCTTTGGCTGCAATTTTTCTTAATCGGTCTCGTGGCGTTTGGGGGCGGGACGGCGATGATTCCGGTATTAGAGCGGGTCATTGTGATCGACCAAGGCTTTTTAACGCTTCAGCAGTTTGTCGATGTGATTGGCTTATCACAAATGACACCAGGGCCCATTGCGATTAATGCGGCGACCTTTATCGGATTTCAAACCATCGCCTTGACTGAAGGCATATGGGTTGGCATACTGGGCGCGTTACTTGCAAGCTTTGGCGTTATCTTAGCGCCGATCGCATTGATGAGTGTGGTCTTAACCTTTGAACATAAGCCGGCTGTGAAGGCGTGGATTCGGCGCATTTTATACGGCATGAAGCCCGCACTGGTCGGATTGATTTTAGCGAGTGCACTGTCAATTGGGCAATCCATCAATGGAACATGGGTGCATTTTCTCTTACTCATTGGACTCATTGTGGGGCTTTTATATACCAAGGTTCACCCCATCCTATTTATAGTAAGTGCCGGGGTTTTTGGTATTATAGTGTTATAATTTCGAAAGAAACCCGTACCCAAAAGGATTGAATATGGCACCCTTTCTCAGTAAACTTAATGCCTTCTTTTTTGGCTCTATGATTCGCGGCTTCATCTCGAGTTACTTTTTAGTGACGTTAATTGGGGGAACCCTTTT